>JANXZX010000078.1 GCA_025355325.1 Geobacteraceae bacterium | reverse complement strand
CTGTATTTTACCGCAGAGGACGGAGAGAAAAGCGAGAGGAAAACACAAAAAGTTGACTTCCCGATTTTACAACGCCTAGATTTCCTCAGCTTCCTCTGCGCCCTCTGCGGTGAAAAGCCTTTTCGTTTTTGCCGTTATCCGCCGTTATCCTTTTTATCCCTGTTAAATAAAGAGTTTGCTTTAAACTTCAAAGTGACATTATCCTTACCATCACAAGCTGTATCTTACCGCAGAGGACGGAGAGAAAAGCGAGAGGAAAACACAAAAAGTTGACTTCCCGATTTTACAACGCCTAGATTTCCTCAGCTTCCTCTGCGCCCTCTGCGGTGAAAACCTGCCTTTGTTTATAATCACTGTGGCTGCAGTTCATGCGCCAACTCTCCCAAAGTCTTGATCCCCTGCTCAATCTGCTCATCCCACCTCGCCGCCGAAAGCCGGATATGATTGGTGTACTTGTTTGACAGCGAAAAGAGCGGCCCCGGTACGATGCTGATGCCGCGCTCCAGGGCGCTGTGGTACAACTGAATGGCGTCGGTTCCCTCCTGCATCTCCACCCAGAGGATAAAACCTCCAGCCGGATGAGTCATACAGGTGCCGGGGGGGAAATAGCGGGCCACCGCGTCGGCCATCTGGGAGATGTTGCGGGCGTGGATTCTGCGGATGCTTCGCAGATGATGGTCATAGCCGCCAGTCGCCAGAAACTCGGCCAGCGCAAGCTGCGGCGGGGATGACGGAGCAACATTCATCATCATCTTGAGACGTTCCATATGTGCCTGAAAACGACCGGCGATAGCCCAGCCAACCCGATAGCCGGGGGCAATGGTTTTGGAAAATGACGAACAGTAAATGACGAGACCGGTGCGGTCAAACGATTTAGCAGTGCCGGGACGCTCATTGCCAAAGGTAAGGTCCCCGTAGATGTCATCCTCGATTAACGGGATTTCGTGGCGCGCCAGCAGTTCGACCAGCTCCTGCTTACGCTGGTCCGGCATCTGGCTGCCGAGCGGGTTGCTGAAGTTGGTGATGACCAGGCAGGCGCTGATTTTGCCCTGTTCGATGGCATAGCGGAGCGCCTCGATGCTGATGCCGTCACGGGGAGTCGAGGGGATCTCCAGCGCTTTCAGCCCCAGTTCGGCGATCATCTGCATGAAGTTAAAGTAAAACGGCGATTCGACCGCAATGGTATCGCCGGCACGGCAGGTGGCGCGCAGTGCCAGCAGCACCGCTTCAACACAGCCCGATGTAATAAGGATTTCGTCAGGCCCGCAGCTGATACCGGCTGCGAGGGAACGGCGCGCAATCTGGACTCGCAGCCGTTCATAGCCGGGCGGCATCTGGTATAATACGCTCTGGTCTCCGCAGCGGCGCAGCTCACTGGCCATAATACGGCTCAGTTTGTCCACCGGCAGGTTGTCGGCACAGGGAATGGCACTGCCGAGCGGCAGCAGGTCACGGTTCATCATGTTCCGCATGACCTGGTAACAGAGGTCGCTGATTGTTACCGTGGTTGGCGGAGTAAAGGAGCGTGACTGAACAACCGGTTCGCGTATTTCCGGCACCCGGCTTCGGACGTAATAACCGGATTGGGGACGCGCCTGTATCAGACGTTTGTCCTCCAGTAGCGCATAGGCCTGCATGACGGTGTTGATGCTGACGTCAAAGCGCTTGCTGAGCTGCCGGATCGACGGAAGCCGGTCACCGGCCCGAAAGGTTCCCTGGTCAATCAGGCCGGCTATTTCACCTGCCGCCTGCTCATAAAGCAGCAATGATCCCGCTGTTTTTACTTTCTCTGTGTTATTCATTGCCATAATATACTCCCGATATTCGATCTCAGGCAGGTACAGTTATCGTGATTTTTTATGGGTACAGTTGGTGTATCATGGAACTGTTATGGTTACAAAACTGTTTTTTTGTATCTGTTATTGTTGTTGAGAGCGGTGTACTGTGTCAGCATCATGAACAAGGAGGTGCTGCAATGGAATGTTGTCTCGCACAGGGAGAATTAATACGGCTGGATGGTGAGAGGGATGGCGTGACCCTGCGTTGTGCAAGCGGCGCTATCTGGCTGACGTGCGGCGATGGTCGGGATTACCTGTTGACCGCCGGCAGGAGTTTTGCCATTTCCGCCGGGCAGGTTGCCGTGGCCGAGGCGCTGAAAACGTCAGAGTGTACCCTCGGTAAGCCGGTTTCAGCCCGCAGTCATTCGCAGAGCCCGGTCATCAGGTTTGCGGCGTGCTGAAAAAAGGCGGTATGACCGAATCAGCGCGCGGGACGCTTTACGCACTGCTGGCGGTTTTCATGTTTGCCACGCTCGGCACCGGCTTCAAGATGGCGGTTACCCGCATGAACAGCTTTTCTGTCGTGGTCTGGATCGGAATCTGGGCGACCGCAGCCCTCTTTGGCCTACTGGTTCAAGAGCGAGGCGTTGCAACGATAATCACAGAATATCGTCAGCGGCCGCTGTTCTTTCCGGTGGCCGGGGCAATCGGTTTAGGCGTCCAGCAGATTCTCTGTCTGATGACCTATGATTACATTCCGGCCAGTCAGGCAATCATCCTGCACTACACCTATCCATTAATGATGCTGCCGCTGTCGTGGCTGCTGTTCCGGGAAAAATCGGGCTGGTGGGCGGTTGTCTGCGTCTTTCTCGGATTCTGCGGTGTATGTATACTGGTTTCATCAGGAGGCGGACTCGGAGATATGCAATTGTCGGTCGGGCTGGCACTTGCCCTTGGTACCGCATTCACGTTTGCCCTGTTCTGCGTACTGATCAAACATGCCCGTTTCAGTGTCAAGCCGGGCATGTTCCTGCTTAATCTGTTCGGCCTGCTGTTCCTGCTCTGCCTGCAGCCGTTCTATCCCATGAAATGGTCGATATCAGTGTCAGATATGCTGCTGGTCGCCTATCTTGGTGTGTTTCCGACGGCAGTGGCTTTTATCCTCTGGAATAAGGCGCTCCGGATGATCCCGACCGGTCGATCATCAAACTGCGCACTGCTGGTGCCGATCCTTTCCCTTGTCATTATCACGATAGTATTGAAAGAGCGGATCATACCTCTTCAGGGCGTTGGCATGGCCATCGTGCTGCTGTCGGTGTTTCTCAATGTCCGGTTGGCATCAAGTACACCGTAACTTTAAAACAACGCATAATAACTCCCTCCCCCCTCGGCGGGGGAGGGTTAGGGTAGGGGGGAAGGTGCTATGAAATGAGCATGTTGCTTGTGGCGACCTCCCCCACCCCCTAGCCCCCTCCCGCAAGGGGCGGGGGGACTTTATGGAAAACAAAGTGTTACGTGGTACTGGATTGTAACAACGTTGACGTTATGACGTTATAACGTTATAGTGTCTCCAGGAGGTATCGATCATGGGAAATCTCGCCAAACGTGCAACCATCTATTTTGATCCTGCCATGCATAACGCTTTGCGCCATAAAGCGGTGGAAACTTCCCGGAGTGTTTCTGATATCGTAAATGACGCTGTTCGTCTTTCGTTGTCAGAGGACGCCGAGGATCTGGCCGCTTTTGATGAGCGAATACATGAGCCGCTGATTACCTATGAAGCTCTTCTGAAGGATCTGAAAGCCAGTGGCCGCATATAGTATCCTTTTCAAGGAGTCTGTCAGAAGGGATGTAAACGCCATACCCGTCAAAGATCTTCAGCGCATCATGGAGCGCATAGGAGCTCTCGCCGAGGACCCCCGTCCTGTTGGAAGCGAAAAACTTTCCGGACAAGAGCGTTATCGTATCCGCCAGGGCAACTACCGCATCATCTATTCCATTCAGGATTTTGAACTGACCGTTTGGGTTGTGAAAATTGCGCATCGTCGGGAAGTGTACCGGGTGTAAAAGCCTGAATAGTACCAATCTTCTGCTTCTAAAAGTCCCCCTTTGAGAAAGGGGGATTTAGGGGGATTTTCCCTTGCAATGACACGAACCAAATCCCCCCTGACCCCCCTTTCATAAAGGGGGGAGTAGTTGGCGGAAGATCAGTACCATTCAGGTAAAAAAGCCCCCCCACCCGCAAGTGGCGGGGGAGCAAAAGTCTAAAATTATAACATTCTCCACCTATTCCACCCAGTCATCATCCTCTTCAATCGGCGCAAACCCGCGCCGCATCGTATTTTCCGTAATAACCCGAGGATCCATAAAGTGCAGCAGGTAATCGGGGCCGCCCGCTTTGGTGCCGACGCCGGACATGCGTGAACCGCCGAACGGCTGGCGATCAACCAGAGCGCCGGTGTTGTTCCGGTTAATGTACAGATTGCCGACCCGGAATTCGCGGCGCGCCTGATTAAGGTGCTCCGGGCTGCGGCTGAAGATGCCGCCGGTTAGGGCGAAACGGGTCGAGTTGGCCCATTCAATCGCCTGGTCGAAATCCCTGGCTCTCATTACAGCCAGCACCGGTCCGAAAATTTCTTCCTGGGCGATGCGGTGCTGCGGGGTGATGCCGCCGATTATCGTCAGCGGCACCCAGTAACCATCGCCGGATGGCACCGGACTGGAGTAGAGCAGTGTGCCCTCCTGTTTGCCTATCTCGACATATTCCAGAATGCTTTTGCAGGCGGCAGCGTCTGAAACGGCGCCCATGGTGTATTTCGGATCTTCGGACGGGCCGACCTGATACACCCTGGCGGCCTTGACCAGGCGGTCAACAAACCGGTCATACACTGCATCCAGCACGATAACCCGCGAACAGGCGGAGCATTTCTGCCCCTGGAAACCGAAGGCGGAATAGAGTACATGGGGAACCGCTTCGTCGAGATCGGCATCGTCATCAATGATAATGCCGTTTTTACCACCCATCTCGGAGATGATCTTCTTGACGTTCGGTTGGCCCGGATAGACCTTGGCGGCGCGATCAATAATGCGCAGGCCGGTTTCCACCGAACCGGTGAAAGCGATCAAAGAAACATCAGGATGATCGACCATGTAGTCGCCGATTACGGAACCTTTGCCCGGAATGTAGTTGAATACACCGGCCGGCAGACCGGCTTCCCGGAAAATCTCCACCAGATTCCAGCCGATAATGCCGGTGATATTGGATGGTTTGAAGATCACCGTATTGCCGGTAACAACAGCCGCTGCCGCCATCCCCAGGCTGATTGCCAACGGGAAATTCCACGGTGAGATAATTGCGGCAATACCTTTCGGCTCATAGAAGTAAAGGTTGACTTCACCGGGGGCGTTGCCGATTCGCTGCGGTTCGCCGTAGCGGATCATTTCGCGGGCATAATACTCCAGGAAGTCAATCGCTTCGGTGACATCGGCGTACGCCTGGTCCCACTGCTTGCCGATTTCCAGAACCTGCCAGGCGGATAGTTCGAAAACCCTTTTGCGGGCGGCAACTGCCGCTTTCAACAGATATTCGGCGCGTTCACGCGGCGGAGTGTCGCGCCAGGCCGGGAACGCCTTTTTGGCGGCGGTAATTGCCATCTTTGCTTCGTCCAGCCCTGCCTGTGAAATTGTACCCAGCACCTCGGCCGGATTGGCCGGGTTAACCGTAGGGACGGAATTCGCTGTTGCCAGCTCCTTGCCGTCGATATAGAGCGGATAGCTCTTGCCGAGCTTAGAGCGTACCAGTGCAAGAGCCTGCGGAAAAGCGGCGCGGTGGTCGGCGCGGGTGAAGTCCACCATCGGTTCGTTGGCAAAGCGGGGCAGTCCACCCGGGCCGGTGACGACCTTGCGGGGCTTGGCGGCGCGCTCCGTGCGATGGCGTTCGGCGGTTACGGCCGGATCCTCAAGAAGTTTCTCGATCTGGGCGTCCTCGGCAAAACTCTGACGCAGGAACGATTCGTTGGCGGTGTTCTCCAGCAGGCGGCGGACGAGATACCCCATGCCGGGTACCATGTTGCCATAGGGGGCATACAACCGGATGCGTCCGACAACCTTGAGAATACCTTTTCTGACCGGTTCTGCCATGCCGTACAACACCTGGAACTCGTAGCGCGATTCCGGGACATTAAGCTCCTTCGCCATTTCCATAACTGCTGAAATAGACCGGATATTGTGCGAAGCGCAGGCATAGTGACAGGTATGGTGGTTCTCAAGAATCACGCGTGACTGGCGCTCAAAAGCGGCGTCACTCTCCGCCTTGATCGTCCAGACCGGAATTTCCCAGCCATTCTGCTTGGCCTTGACCGTTTCGTAATCCCAATACGCCCCTTTGACCAGACGGATAGAAATCTGTGTGTTCTGTAGTTTTGCCCAGTCCAGCAGGTCGGACAGATCGTGGTCGGTGTCGCGCAGGTAGGCCTGTAGGACGATGCCGATATGCGGGTAATCGCGGAATTCCAGCTTGAGCCGTTTATACAGCTCGATGATGATAGCTTTATGGCGGTATGATTCCATATCGATGCAGAGAAAGCCGCCCAATTCGACGACCGCTTTTGCGATACGGCGCAGCTGCTTCAGCATCGCCTCGACCGAACCTTCGAAATCCTGCGGATTAGCCAGGGCAAACAGCGCGGTTGGTTTTACCGCCACATTAACCTTCGGCGCATGTCCCCAGTCCAAACCCTGATCTCCGCCACGCCCCGGCAGCCCTTTCCAGCCCTGCTGTTCTTTTTTCAGGCTCTCCAGCACCTCAAGATAGGTGGCGACATATTCATCGGCCTCCTGCTCCGTCAGTGTCGCCTCTCCCAGCACGTCCACAACCGCTGCAAAGCCGTCTTTCCGCAGTCTTTCAATATTCTTGACCGCTTCTTTCGTATTTTCACCAACAATAAACTGGCGCGCCATCTCCTGGATGTTGGCGGAAATAACCTTGTTCAGCACTGCGCCCCCCAGCGAGCCGAGCATACCGGCCATCTTTGCCCCGGTCTGGAGTACCGGCGGCATATCTTTTTCTTCGCCGAAATATTCACGGATGTGGTCGGTCAGCAGTTTGGAGGTCGTCAAAGAAGGGAAGGCATCCACAAAGCGGAACATCTGAATCTTGAACTGCTCATTTTGCATGCTCCAGTCCATGACCTTGCCCATCCAGGCGCCTTTGTTAAAGAGCGACGGCTTTTCTCCGGAGATTGAGGAAAAGAACTCCCTGCCCCGGTTGATGATTTTTGTGTTGAGTGCTGGTTCCATGACGGTTCCTTTCAGGCTGTTTTTATTTGATGTTTGGTTGTGTGCGAATGGTTAAACCATTAACGCAAATTCTTTCGGGTAAGTCAAGTTTTTCGTGTGAGGTGGATGTGTGTTGAGAGAGAGCAGCTTAAAAAATCAGTGCATAACTACGAAGGCACGAAGTCCGCCAATTTCAGTTCCCTTCACCCTTGCCGGCATATGCGCCAACTTAGAGCTTTTGGTTCGTCACAGTAATCAATGCGTGACCTTGTTCTTTAACAATTGAAAAGCATGAGTCCCTTCAGATAGTTATGTAAGCGCCAACCAACATAGCTATTTTGAGGAGGAACCCATGCTTGTCGAACAGCTTAAGTGATACCGACTTCCTCTCCGGCAATTACAATTTCACCGGCACCGGCCGTAAATCATCCATCAT
>JANXZX010000162.1 GCA_025355325.1 Geobacteraceae bacterium | reverse complement strand
GGAGAAGATCCACCAGCCGAAAAGAAACGCCTGTTTTTTGTGGTGAAGTTCTACGAATTTCGGGTTTTTCGCGATTGCTGCCCAATCATATTGTCTTTCTGCCATTAGTTACTCCTTTCTTGTTTTGTACAGGAATGTGCTGATTGATCCGCCCGAGGCATCTCCTTTCTGTTTATTTTGATCCGAGAGGTTGTTTCGCTTGGTGCATACTGAAGTTTCAACATTCAAATAGACCCGCGTTTACTTTTCTTCCAGAATGTTATACTGGCGTGGTGCAGTAAATGTCATTTAAACTGTCTGTATACAATAAGTAATAAAATCAACATTTGACAAAAAAACAGAGAGGCAAAAAAACGTCCGGTTGGAAAAATAACAAAGTAAATAAGACAGATAGCTAATGCAGTTGCTACGATAGTGAGAGGAAAACGTCCAGACTTTTGTATACATACCATTAATTAAATGATAAATGCAATACAAAAATAGGTAAAACTTAAACTACGTTCTACTTATGGAAGGAAAAGATGTTTGAATGTTGGTGATGATCTGCTTGGGATGCGGCGAGCTGATGCAGAAGACAGTAGCACTCTTGAATGGTATCAACATCTTCGAGACAAATATGCCACAAAACTTATCTCGTTTTGACAAAACATATTGAATTGATTCATCGGTCTTGTTTTGCCAGTGTGACAGTATTGTGGGTTTCAGGTTTGAATGAGTGAAAAATGACATGACGGTGAAATTTTTTATTGACATGGCCCCGATAATAAGGCATATAGTTCTTCTTTTTGAGCCGCTAGCTCAGTCGGTAGAGCACCTGACTTTTAATCAGGTGGTCGTTGGTTCGACCCCAACGCGGCTCACCAAACATTCAAGGGACTTAGGCATTTTGCTTGAGTCCCTTTTTGTTGTCCTGACACGGATACAATATTGAAGGTGCACAGCCTCATACATATTATTTCCATGATTGTCTGTGTCAAGAGCATGCTACGTACCCCTAAGGATTGTGCCAGTCAGCTTGGCTATCATTTAATTTACAAATGTAGTAAAATCAGATCCCGGTTTGTGTACGATATAGAAAATATTTTTCTGATGGTAAATATTTGGTTGCATAAAGTGAGATCATAAAAACATGGCAGAAATAGAAGTCAAAATTGAAGGCAGTCTCCTGATAGCAGCAGTTACCGGGGAATTAACTGCTGATGAGGTTATAACTGTTGTCGAAAGATACTATTCAAATGGGACTGTAATGCACGTCATCTGGGACCTCACGAATGGATCGCTGTCCAAAATATCAAAAGATGGTTTCAGGGATATTGCAAAGGCTACTTTCAAGTCATTAAATAGTGGAGCACGTCAAGGCGGTAAAACTGTTTTCGTGGGAACTAATGATGCTGAATATGGCTTGATGCGAATGTACTCCGTTATTGCTGAATTGGCGGGAGTTCCCGTAAAATATAGCGTATTTAGAACTATTAAAGAGGCCCGCGACTGGCTGAATATTTAGAAGTTAAGTCCAGGTGATTCTGATCCAGGAGTTTAATTCATGAGTGACGTCGTTAAACAGCAGATTAAAGACCTTCTTCTCAAGCACAATGCCGTGCTTCTGGCCCACAACTACATGCGTGATGAAGTGCAGGAAATTGCCGACATAACCGGTGATTCTCTTGCCTTGTCGATTGAAGCTTCCCGAACCGATGCCGACGTTATCGTTTTCTGCGGTGTGCACTTCATGGCCGAATCGGCGGCAATTCTCTCTCCAAACAAAAAAGTTTTGCTGCCCCGTCCCGATGCAGGCTGCCCGATGGCCGATATGGTCACGGCGGAGGAGTTGGAGTCGCTTCGAGCCAAAAATCCTGGCGTGCCGGTAGTTACTTACGTTAATTCGTCTGCCGAAGTTAAAGCCCATTCCGATATCTGCTGCACATCGGCCAATGCGCTCAAGGTGGTTCGCTCACTCTGCGAGGATGAACTTATTTTCGTTCCGGATCGCAACCTTGGGCGGTGGATTGCCAGGTTTGTACCGGAGAAAAAATTCATCTTCTGGGAAGGGTTCTGCCCGACACATGAAAGAATGACGGTGGCGGCGGTTCTGCGGAAAAAGGCCGAACATCCTGATGCGCTGTTCATCTGCCATCCGGAAAGCGCTCCGGAGGTTTCGACGCTGGCCGATCATGTCTGTTCCACAAGTGGAATGTATGACTACTGCCGCACCAGTCAGGCGACCAAATTTATCATCGGCACCGAAGCGGGAATCCTCTATAAACTGCGGCTTGACAGCCCGGACAAAGAATTCATTCTCGCTTCACCCGCTCTTTTCTGTCCCAATATGAAATTGACGTCGCTGGAAGATGTGCTGATTTCACTCAAAACTCTGGAGCCGGTCATCAGCGTACCTGAGGAAATTCGCATCAAGGCTAAAGCGGCATTGGACCGAATGCTGGCGATTCCGCGAGATTAAGTGAATAATAACAGGGTTGTCCTCGATAAGCTCTATTGATGCTATGGATAATTCGGAGGTCAGGGAAGGGGTGAAACAGCTCTTATTTCCTGACCTTTTTTATATATGCCGCTTACAACAGTAAAGAAACAGTCGGGCGAGATTAATTATATATAAAACCTGTAGACAATATAAAAAATAACTTGACAACAATGATATGTTTTGGCAGTATTCAAACCATACTTTATGTGGTGTCATATCGGTCCATGTCCCAAAAAGGTTGCTGTTGAGCCTGGACAGCCCCACGGCGGGCGGTTTTATCAATGAGCAGGGTCAAGATCGTGTTTCGGGTGAGTGCCCGGTATTTTTTTAGAAGTAAAGACTATAAAAACTATAGATAAGAGGAGAATTGAAATGAACATCAAGAACATTGTAACTGCATTCGCCGTACTGGCCCTTACCCTGTCTTCATCCGTTGCATCGTTTGCCGCCGATATTACCCTGCTGAATGTTTCCTATGACCCGACCCGTGAGTTGTACACGGACTTCAACAATTCTTTTGCCCGGTACTGGCAGCAGAAGGCCGGCCAAAAAGTCACCGTCAAGCAGTCCCACGGTGGTTCAGGCAAGCAGGCTCGTGCCGTCATTGACGGGCTTGAAGCCGATGTGGTCACTCTTGCACTGGCCTATGATATTGACGCCATAGCTGAAAAAGGTCTGATCAAGCCGGGCTGGCAGAAAGAGCTGCCGCACAACAGCTCACCATACACCTCCACAATAGTGTTCCTGGTACGCAAGGGTAATCCCAAACAAATAAAGAACTGGGATGACCTGATCAAGCCGGGAGTATCAGTCATCACGCCAAATCCCAAGACCTCCGGCGGGGCCCGCTGGAACTACCTGGCTGCCTGGGGCTTTGCTCTCCACCAGAAAGGTGGAACAGAAGCAAAAGCGAAGGAATTTGTCGCCAAACTTTTCAAGAATGTGCCGGTGCTTGACTCAGGCGCTCGCGGCTCAACCAATACCTTCGTGCAACGCGGCCTTGGCGATGTGTTACTGGCCTGGGAAAACGAAGCGTTCCTGGCCATTAATGAACTTGGTCCGGATAAATTCGAAGTCGTGACGCCTGCTGAAAGTATTCTTGCAGAACCTCCGGTAACCGTGATTGACAAGGTGGCTGACAGGCGGGGTACCCGCAAGGTGGCTGAAGAGTATCTGAAATATCTGTACAGCGATGAAGGACAGAAAATCGCAGCCAAACACTACTACCGTCCAATCAACGCCAAAATTCCGACCAGGCTGGCAAAAATAAAGCTCTACACCGTCGATCAGGCTTTCGGCGGCTGGAAGAAGGCACAGAAAACACACTTTGCCGATGGCGGCACCTTCGACCAGATTTATTCATCAGCAAAATAACCGGAGGCGGCGCTGCGGTTCTGGCGGCCCTGCACCGTAGGATCAATCATGAAATTGTTAAAGCGCAACAACAATGTCCTGCCCGGATTCGGGATGACCCTCGGATTTACAATCTTTTATCTTAGTGTGATCGTTCTGATTCCGCTGTCAGCGCTGGTATTCAGGACAATGGAATTCACCTGGAGTGAGTTTCTGAACACCGTCACCGCGCCACGGGTGCTGGCATCCTACAAGGTGACCTTTGGCGCCGCCATGATTGCGGCAGTAATCAACTCGATCTTTGGCGTACTGGTGGCCTGGGTTCTGGTTCGGTACCGTTTTCCTGGTCGGCGGATTGTCGATGCGCTGGTGGATTTGCCCTTTGCCCTGCCGACTGCGGTAGCAGGCATAACTCTGGCCACCATCTACTCACCCAACGGTTGGGTTGGTCGCTATCTGGAGCCGCACGGCATCAAGGTGGCATTCACGCCACTCGGTATTGTGCTGGCCATGACCTTTATCGGTCTCCCGTTTGTCGTGCGTACCGTTCAGCCGGTAATCGAGGAGATAGAGGTTGAACTGGAAGAAGCGGCGGTCTGCCTCGGCGCCAACCGCTGGCAGACCCTGCAACGGGTGATTTTTCCGGTGCTGCTGCCATCCATTCTAACCGGATTTGCCCTGTCGTTTGCGCGAGCTGTCGGTGAGTACGGCTCGATCATCTTCATCGCCGGCAACATGCCTATGGTCTCGGAAATCACACCGCTGCTGATCATCACCAAACTAGAACAGTTCGACTACAAAGGTGCCACGGCCATAGCCTGCGTGATGCTGTTGACATCATTCACAATGCTGCTGGTCATCAACCTTCTGCAGAAGTGGAGCAGAAGGTACGCAGAATAGGGAGAGTAATCATGTCAGAACCACTATCAACCACCAAAAAAACAGAAGGCCGGGCACAGACTGAACCAGCCGTCGTGCGCTGGACCTTGATCAGTATTGCCCTGATCTTTCTGGCACTGTTCCTCCTGCTGCCGCTGGCGGCCGTGTTCGGCCAGGCTTTCGAGAAAGGTCTGTCCGTGTATCTGGATGCCCTCAAGGAACCTGATACCCTTTCATCCATCAAACTGACACTGATCACCGCCGCCGTTACCGTGCCGCTTAACCTCTTCTTCGGGGTGACCGCCGCCTGGGCCATCGCCAAGTTTTCATTTCCCGGCAAGAACCTGCTTGTCACCCTGATTGACCTGCCGTTTTCTGTGTCCCCGGTGATCTCCGGACTGATCTATGTACTTATATTCGGCCTCCAGGGGTGGATCGGACCTTGGCTGCAGGACCATGATATCAGGATCGTCTTTGCCGTTCCGGGCATTATTCTGGCTACCATCTTTGTTACCTTTCCCTTCGTGGCCCGCGAACTGATTCCGCTCATGGAGGCCCAAGGCAAGGAAGAGGAAGAGGCGGCCCTGGTATTGGGTGCCACCGGCCTACAGACGTTCTTTCGGGTTACTCTGCCCAACATCAAGTGGGGCATTATCTACGGGGTTATTCTCTGTAACGCCCGTGCCATGGGCGAATTTGGCGCCGTATCGGTGGTCTCCGGCCATATTCGCGGCATGACCAACACCGTGCCGCTGCATGTGGAGATCCTCTACAATGAATACAACTACACCGCCGCATTTGCCGTGGCATCGCTTCTGGCCTTCCTGGCGCTAATAACCTTGATGGTAAAAACTATCGCCGAGTGGAAAGTCCGGCAACAACTTGAAAACAACTAAACTCCGACAGGTGATCTGATGAGCATCGAAATTGAAAACATAAGCAAACAATTCGGCAGTTTTACCGCCCTTGGCAACGTCAGCCTCTCAATCCCGTCCGGTGAACTGGTGGCCCTGCTGGGTCCATCCGGTTCCGGCAAAACCACCCTGCTGCGGATAATTGCCGGACTGGAGACCCCAGACAACGGCCGGATTCTCTTCAACGGTGAAGACACGACGCTGAGCCATGTGCGCGAAAGGAGGGTCGGTTTTGTCTTTCAGCACTATGCGCTCTTCAAACATATGACTGTTTTTGACAACGTGGCCTTCGGCCTCAATGTCCGCCCGAAGAGCACACGCCCGTCCAAAGCGGACATCAAGGAGAAGGTGATGCACCTGTTGCGTCTGGTGCAGTTGGAAGCGATGGCCAACCGATATCCCGCCCAGCTTTCCGGCGGCCAGCGCCAGCGCATCGCCTTGGCCCGCGCTCTGGCGGTTGAGCCGCAGGTGCTGCTGCTTGATGAACCGTTCGGTGCACTGGATGCCCAGGTGCGCGCTGAACTGCGCCGCTGGCTGCGCAAACTGCATGACGAGATCCATGTAACCAGTGTCTTTGTCACCCATGATCAGGAGGAGGCTCTGGAAGTGGCCGACCGTATTGTAGTTATGAACAAGGGCAAAATCGAACAGTCCGGCACTCCGGATCAGGTGTACGAACATCCGGCCAACCCCTTCGTGCTCAACTTTCTCGGCAACGTCAATCTGTTCCATGGCCGCTTGCAGCTAACAGGGGAACAGCATGAGCCAGGTGAAAAGGCGGTGTCGTACGTTCGGTCCCATGACATCGAGATCGACCGCAGTCAGCAGGATTCAGCCGCCCTGAAAGCTGAAATTAAACACATCCAGAAACTGGGGCCGGCTGTTCGTGTTACTTTGGCAATTGAGGGTAATACTGAGTTTGTCGAAGCGGAACTGACCAGAGATGTGTTTCAAAATCTGGGGCTGCAGCAGGGGGAGCGCGTGTATGTGCGCCCCCGTCAGGTGAGAGTGTTTGTCGAGGATTACCAGATATGAATATGCTTTTTTACGGTTAGAGTATTAATGATCCGCCGGACAGAATGACCTGTTCGCTCCCGTCGGCCATAATCAGAGTCAGGGTCGGCTGGTAGAAAACATAGTCTTCATGGAAGGGGGCGCTAACGGTGCCGCCGAAGCCGGTGTTGTCCCCCAGGGCAATGTGGATCGTGCCAAGTATTTTTTCCGCTTCCAGAACATTGTCGGGTCGGCTGGCTTTGTCGTTGGTGCCGATGCCAAGTTCGGCAATGTTTCGGCAGTTGGCGTTTTCGGCAAATCGGGCTTCAAGCCTGTCCCGGTAGTCGTTTCCCTCAATTCGTACCACCGCACCGTTCTCGACCACCAGGCGCAAGGGTTCGTCCAGCTTGCGGGTCGGTCCCCATTCTATCACCATTGTTCCATGACTTTTTCCCTCCAGCGGTGCCAGATACGCCTCGCCGGCCGGCAAATTGCCGAAGCTTCCCGGTGCTGTCAGCATGCCGTCATCTCCCTTTGCATATCGCCCTTGCTTGCACATCATCATATCAGTGCCGTTGGGGGTGGTAACTCGGACCCATTCGGCCGTATTTACCGCTTCCACAAGGCGGGAGGTCCGGACGGCAAGAGCTGCCCAGTCTACTGTCATTGATGTATGAAACATATCCGGATCGAAATGCGGCAGGCTGGCAAACCTGCATCCGGCGGCGCAGGCCAGTGCGCGAAAACGGGTGTGGCTCGTCGAGTTATTTGCAAGTGCAATAATGATGTTAACCACATCACTCTTGTTCTCAAGAACAATTTCTCTGGCACGGGCAATTTCGTCCGTTGTCGCCGCCTTCGCAAGCAGTTTTTTCAGCAGCCCGGCAGCGTCGAGGGCCACTATGATAGTGTCACCGAACGTTGCCAACCAAAGTTCCTGCGGCGGTTCGGCACCCGAGGCTGGAGTTGCGGGAAATTCCACAAATGTCCCGCTGCCGTATTCCTGTACGGCAAATTCCGCCGCTTTCCGGGCGGTCGCGTTCAGCCGCGTCCGACGGTCAAGATCCGATGCGGATGGGGTTTCGTCAAGGCGGATGATGTCGCTGAACACCAATACCTGTTCGCCATTCTTTATGCCCATGTTGGTTTCAAAAAGAGAGCGGAACGCTCCATCAATATTGTTATGATCAATCATGCGTGTAAGTTCTCCTAGTAATTAATGATGAATGATGGAAAGCCGCTGTGAGGCATACGAGCATATAGCACAGTAACATTAAAAGGTAAAATCGAGATATATCGATCTGTTTTTTCCTTGATTTATAAGGTGTTATTGTGATAATCATGCATACTGTATACAATTCTAAAAAATTATTATATCCAATAATTGCAAGTACTTAACCCTGTAATTGGGGTTGGTTGGTGGAGGTTTTTGTGGCAGATGTCGTTTTTTCCACGTGGGGCGGAACTACAGTCGATAACAGGAATGTTTCCGGGGAACCGCAGGCGGTAAGCTACCGTTTGCCGGTTGCATTTGATGGCCAGCGCCCGTTGCGGGCATTTATGGGGTGGGACGGTATCATTCTCTTTGACAAGGATGTCGATGTCCCGGCCATGACAGCCGAGTACATGAAGAGAGTCCAGACCCTGTACTGCTGCGGCAGATGTACTCCGGGCAAGAAGGGCACCAAGGTGCTGATGGACCTGTTTCAGCGCGTACTGAAAGGTACGGCAACCGAGAAGGAACTCGATACGGTTGACGACCTGACTGATCTGCTCAAAAATTGCAAGTGCACTCTCTGTCAGAGCGCCACTGTGCCGGTCTTTGATGCGGTAAAACATTACCGCGAGCAGTTCGTAGCCTGTCTGAAGGGTGGAAGCAGTGCCAAACCTGACAGCTACATCCACAAGATCACAGCCCCCTGCATGGACAAATGCCCTGCCCACATCGATATTCCCAAATATGTTGAGGAAATAAAAAACTACCAGTATACCGAAGCATTGGCGACGATCCGCGAAAACATGCCGATGCCGGCAGTCTGCGGCCGGGTTTGTCCGCACCCCTGCGAGACCGCCTGCCGTCGTAAAAATGTCGATGACTCAATCAACATCATGGTGCTGAAACGTTCCGCATCCGATTACGAATGGATGCACAACCTCACTCCTCCCGCGGAAACCAAACCGAAGAAGAATAAAACCGTTGCCATTGTCGGCGCCGGTCCTGCCGGTGTGGCCTGTGCGTACTATCTGGCTTTGGAAGGATATCAGTGTACGATCTATGAAGCGCTCCCGGAGGGTTTCGGCGGCGGCATGATCGCGGTTGGCATCCCGGCGTACCGTATGCCGCGTCACATTTTGCAGCGCGACATCGATATCGTCGAGGCGCTTGGCGTAAAAATGATTTACAACTGCCGCGTCGGCAAAGACATTTCGCTACCGGAATTGAAGCAGAAATATGATGCGGTCTTTCTTGCTCCCGGAGCACACCGTTCCAAGCCGATGGGCGTTGAAGGTGAGGACAAGGGGTATAAGGGCTTCCTCACCGGCGGTATCGACTTCCTGCGTGAAGCCTATATGGGGCGTCCGACCGGCATGGGCAAAAAAGTCTGCGTGGTCGGCGGCGGTAATACCGCAATCGACTGTGTCAGGGTCGCCCTCCGTGAAGGCGCAGAGGAATCCATCCTGTTGTATCGCCGATCCCGTAAGGAAATGCCGGCCGATGTGTGGGAAGTTGACGGCGCTGATGAGGAAGGAGTACGTTTCGAGTTCCAGGTACTTCCTACCAGAATCGTTGTTGACGACAACGAGCAGGTTATCGGTGTTGAGTGTGTTCGCATGGCGATGGGTGAGCCGGACGCTTCCGGGCGACGTCGTCCCGAGCCGGTTCCGGGCAGTGAATTTATCGTCGAATGCGATACGGTTATCCCGGCTATCGGCCAGGATCCTGACCTTAGCTTCATCCCGCCTGACATGGGTATCGACATTACCAAATGGAACACCGTCGTAACCAAGTACCTGCCATTGAAAGATGCCGCCGGTAAAGATCTGAAGGATGGCATGGGCAATATGCTTTCCCGTTCCTTGATCACCGACTGTGATGGTGTGTTCGCCGGCGGTGATGCTGAAATCGGTCCGCTGACGGTTGTGGCCTGCATCGGTAACGCCCACCGCGCCGCGCTGGTTATCCAACGCTGGCTGGAAGAGGGGAAAGCCTATCTTTCTGATCAGGATATTTTCGATGACCTGCTGACCTATCTGGGCGTGTATGACAAAGGGGAACAGGTCGCCTGGCTCGATTCGTCTGATCGTGCCAACCAGAAAGAAGTTCATGGCCGCGAGCGCGCCGCCAAGGGCAACTACCGCGAGGTTGAATTAGGATTCAGCGATACTACCGCGCAGATTGAAGCGGACCGCTGTTTAAGATGCTATCGCATGGCGATGGTGACCCTCTAGTTTTATTTGGTACGCATTTAAGAATTTATTGGAGATATACGGCATGGCACATACAGAGTCCAGCGACAAGAAAACTACGGCAACACTGACCATCGACGGCAAGCAGGTAACGGTGCCTGTCGGTGCCACCATCCTTGAGGCAGCTGCGGAATTGGGCATTAAGATTCCGACGCTCTGCTGGCTGAAGAAGATTTCTACAACCGGTGCCTGCCGAATTTGCGTAGTAAAGGTTGAAGGTGTCGAGCGTTTCATGACCGCCTGCAACACTCCGGTTAAAGACGGCATCGTGGTAACCACGACTTCACCGGAACTTGAAACAGCCCGCAAAAAAACGCTGGAACTGATGCTGGTCAACCATCCGCTGGACTGTCCGGTCTGCGATGCCGCTGGTGAGTGCGACCTGCAGGACACTTGTTTCTCCCTCAAAGTCAGTAAAAACGAGTATGGCGCCGAGTTGGAACGTTTGCCGATCCGCTATGACTGGACACTGCTGGAGAGTGACCCGAACCGCTGTATTCTCTGCGAAAAATGCGTCAAAGTCTGCCGTGAAGTGGTCGGTCGCGAAGCGATCGAGATTGTTGATCGCGGCGACAATACCATCATCGATACGATAACCCGTGAACCGCTTGATTGCGATTTCTGCGGCAACTGCATCGGCGCCTGCCCGACCGGCACCCTGATCAGCAAGCCGTTCAAGTTCCGTGGCCGCCCGTGGGCTTTTGAAGTGTCTTCCAGCGTTTGTGCCTTCTGTTCCTCGGGCTGCCAGATCGAATACCACGCAAAAGATGGCCGGATTGAGCGTGTTACCAGCTCCGATGACGGCTACAACAAGGGCAACCTCTGCATTAATGGCCGGTTCGGATATTCCGCATTTAGTGATGCGGCCCGCTTAACCGCACCACTCATTAAAGATGCTGCCGGCACCCTGAAAAAGGCTTCCTGGGATCAAGCACTTGGCGCTGTCTCTACACAACTTACGAATATCGCCACCAGCGCCGGCGGCGACGCCATAGCCGGCATCGGTTCACCGCGAGTGACCAACGAAGAGAGTTATCTGTTCCAGAAGTTCCTGCGCGGAGCGCTGGGCAGCAACAATATCGACTCGGAAGCACGTCTCGGATATCTCCCCTCTCAGGTAATCCAATGGGAAATGCTCGGTTATAGCGGTGGCACTTTCGGAATGGAAGCGATTGAAAAAGCATCCGCAATTCTTGTGATTGGTTCCGATCTCAAGGCAGAGTCGGCCGGGTTTGCCTATCGGGTCATTCAGGCATCACGGAAGAACAATGCCAAACTGGTGCTGGCCGGCAGTCGCGCCGGTTCCATGAACAAATTTGCCAACGCATTCCTCAAATGCCGTCCCGGCAGTGAAGCCTGGCTGGTTGCCGGACTTGCCAAAGCCGTGTTGGCAGAAGGTCTTGGCTCCTCCGAAGTAACGGCACTTGACAGCCTCACGTCATCGCTTGATGCACTTTCGTTCGACCGCATTTGTGAATTCACGGCTGTCACTGAAGCGCAGCTTCGTGAAGCGGCCGTGCTGGTCTGCTCCGGTGGTCGTACCGCTGTTATCTATGGCGCTGATGTCATCCGTTCCGCCGATGCAAAGAACGCCGTTGCAGGTGTCGTCAATCTGGCACTGCTGACCGGCGCAGTCACCGAGGCGGGGGCCGGAATTTATCCGCTGGACGAAAAAAATAATACCCAGGGAATGCTGGATATGGGGATCTGCCCCGAGTACCTCCCCGGCTATCATACATACAGCCACGCCGCCGCATCATTCAGTTCTGCATGGAACTCCGCTATACCGGCGGTTGCGGGAAAAGACCTCTTCCAGATAGTTGATGCAATTGAAGCCGGTCAGATCAAGGCACTTTATGTCATGGGAAGCGACCCTCTGCACTTTATGCCGAATCGCTCACGCGTACTGAAGGCTTTGCAGAAACTTGAGCTGCTGGTCGTTCAGGACCTTTTTATGACGGACACTGCCAAATTGGCACACATTGTACTTCCGGCCGCTACCGGTGCCGAAAAAGCCGGGTCATTCACCTCTGCCGACAACCGGGTACAATGCTTTTCTGCCGCCATCAAGCCGACCGGAAATGCGCGCACCGATGCCGATATTCTCCAGACACTGCACAGTCTGGTTGCACCGAAAACCGCTGCTACCCAGACACTTGATGCCCTGCATCATGAAATCACCACACTAACCGGCCTCTACAATGAAGTCTGCGATCACGACGGGTGCCGGATGGGACGTACCAAGAACCGTACGACTACAGCCGTATGCAAACCGTTGACACC
>JANXZX010000027.1 GCA_025355325.1 Geobacteraceae bacterium | reverse complement strand
GCCCCGGACACCCTTGCCGTTCGGCTAACGGTTCCCACCACCAGGGTCCGTAGAGGACTTGCACCTCCAAGTCACAATTCAGTCACCATAACTGAATCGATGGGGCTTACGCCCCACGCGCCATGCCGGGCGCACATACTCAAACGCCCTTCCGGAATATTCCGGAAGGGCGTTATTCATTTCATACTACCGTCCGCGAACTGCCGTCATTCGCAGACAAAGTTCGCTTCAATGCGCCGGTTTTTAGCTCGGCCCTCCTTAGTCTTGTTCGTTGCTATCGGCTTGTCTTTGCCATATCCCTTTGAAGTAAGCCGCTCCGAAGCAATGCCGAAATTTTTGATGATGTACTCCTTAACACTATTGGCACGTCGCTCGGAAAGCTTCTGGTTGAAGTCTTTTGTGTACGAGCTATCTGTATGACCGGAAATCTCACCATGCGATGTCGGGAATTCCGTGAGGAAGTAACCAACCGTCTTCAACTCTTTATGATACTGAGGTTTTATATCGTGTTTGTTGACATCAAAGTTAATCATAATTCGAGCCGGCTTGTTGCAGAATCTCTCAGCAGCAGCGACAGCAGCAGCAGCAGCAGCGACAGTAGCCGGCCTGGCTACCACAACGAGTGGCGGCACGGTCACGGCAAGGTCGGCAGTACTCTTTGCTGTACCCCCCTCACCTTTGCAGTTCAGAGAATAAAGGGTAGTATCATTAGGCTTGACAGCCATGGATCCCTGCGTTTGAACTGAACCAATTGCTGGAAGAATCTCACAGTTCGTGGCATTTTGCGATGTCCATGTGAGCGTTGACTCCTGACCCCACGTAATTGATGCCGGAGAAGCCGACAGCGTTGCCGTTGGAAACGGTGGCGGAGCTACAACCGGCTTGCTGGCGACACGCTCCGGGAGCGGAGGAGGGACGGCCAGCTTGCTGACAACAGGAGCACCACCAAAGGCTACATAAACGCCTGTTGTGTATTCCAGCGCGTGCTGGTCTTCTTTACTGTAATAGTACATCAAACCACGCACATCTCCACGCCAGGCAATGTTTTCTGTTACAAAGTATTTAAAGCCCAGACCGTAATTAAGTACCCCTTTTGTTTTTAAAGTTTCGGGATATGGGTTGGCGCCCTTCAGGTTCATGCCCGCATACCCGGCCGCTATATATGGTACGAACTTATCAGACGGCCAGAAGTGATAAAGCAGATCGCCACCATAACGATTAAAGTCCAATGTGTTTCCTGATCGTGTCGATTCGGTCCTGGAAAAATCGAATAGCGCCTCGATACCCAGTGCATTGGTGATGTTATAGCCGACACGCGCACCAAAAACCGGGCTTTCTTCCAGATGCTGATTGTCCTCAAAGGTCAGTCCACCCGCCACCAGCGAAACCGAGACCGTATTAGCCTTGTTGCCGGCAAATGCAAATGTTGCCATGGCCAGGATTGAACCGGCCAGAAGCATAATGGTTAATTTCTTCATTTGTGTAACCCCCATTTAATGATTTGTAAATAAATGAAACAAAATTAGTAATATTATCTCCACATCTACTGAACACAAATAATCCAATTATCAGCTACTTGCTGCATGAAAAGATTAAACCAGTCATATATCATAAGAGTCTATCACTAATAAAAATAAATGTTAAACAAAATATGGATAGCAATAGAATATGACTATACAAAAGGTTATCTATTCACAACTCCAATTCGGTCATAACAGGTAATTTATGTGTCAGGATCAGGGAGATGAAGATTTATGCGGATTTTTCACAGGTCTTTTAAATGGGTCTGGGTTTATAGCTCGGAGAGCACCCGAATCTCACAAAAATTTGGGGACGAACAACGCGTTCGCCCCCAAAATACACCACTTCATAACGTTTATTCTGCACTACAAATAAGTGTTAGAGGACAACCATGTTATCTCGATGAATAATAACGTCACCATAATGATAACCAAGAATCCGTTCGATTTCAGAGCTTTTACAACCAGCCAGTCGAATTGATTCACCACTTGAGTAGTCGGACAACCCTCGCGCAAACTCAACTCCATCCAAGCCACAAAGCCTGATACACGACCCACGCTCGAACTTTCCTTCCACTCGAACTACTCCTGATGGAAGCAGACTCTTACCTTTTTTCAGAAGAGCGCTCCGAGCACCATCATCCACAAATATTTTACCAGACGGCTTCAACGTATAGGCTATCCAGTGTTTTCGGCGATTGATCCCTATTCCGGAAGGGAGGAACAGGGTGCCGACTTCCTCTCCCTGCATGGCGGCTACAATAATTCCACCCTGTTTTCCGGACACCATGATGGTAGCAACACCGTTTTTGCCTGCTTTTTTGGCAGCGGCAACCTTGGTGGCCATTCCACCGGTTCCGACAATTGAACCGGAACCGCCAGCAGCACGTTCCACCTCGCGGGTTATCCCCTTGACCAGCGGAATCAACGTTGCGTCAGGATTAGTATTGGGGTCTGCACTATAGAACCCGGCAATGTCTGTCAAGATCAACAGCAAATGAGCTTCAGCAACGTTCGTAACCAAAGCGGAGAGGTTATCGTTGTCACCAAACTTTATCTCGTCAACAACAACCGTGTCGTTTTCATTGATTATCGGAATTATGCCAAAGCCAAGCAGAGCATCCAGCGTCGCGCGAGCATTAAGAAACCGCTGACGGCTGCCAAGATCTTCACTGGTTAACAGCACTTGGGCAACTGTAAGATTATTGACGGCCAGAGACTTTTCATACACATTCATCAAGCGGGTCTGACCAACGGCTGCTGCCGCCTGCTTGTGCGGAATTGTTCTGGGTTTTCCCGTCAGCCCAAGCAGGCTTCTGCCGGCCGCAATAGCTCCCGATGAGACAACGACGACTTCAAGACCCTGACGACGCAGGAAAGCAATTTCATCGCAGATTCTGCCGATGACAGCCGTATCCAAGGCGCCTTCCGAATCGGTCAGCACTCTGCTGCCTATTTTAATCACAACACGTTTAACCGATTTAAGCAGTTCCTTCCGCATCACCACACCTCTTCAGGCTTGCCCCAAAGGCGACGTGCAATTTCGTCCAGTAATACTTCGATCCCCTCACCAGTTGCAGAGGAAATCGGGAACACTGTAACGCCCTTCCCTTCAAACCAGGACTTTATTTCGGGTAGCTCAGCCTTTGTTTGCGGCAAGTCAATCTTGGTTATCAAGACAATTTGCTCTTTTGCGGCCAATTCAGGGCTAAAAAGGGCGAGCTCGTTATTTATAGATTCATATTCGGCCCGAGGATCGCGATCCGGCATCCAGGAGATATCAATCAGGTGCAGCAGGATTCCTGAACGTTCCAAGTGTTTCAAAAAACGATGTCCCAGACCGGCTCCTTCATTAGCGCCCTCGATGATCCCGGGGATATCCGCCATAACAAAGGATTTATAATTTTTATATGGCACAACGCCCAACGAAGGCACCATCGTGGTGAACGGATAGTCGGCAATCTTTGGACGAGCGGCAGATATTTTGCTGATAAGCGAAGATTTTCCGGCATTTGGAAGACCAAGAAGCCCGACATCGGCCATCAGCTTCAACTCCAGGCGAAGTTTGCGCTCTTCATGTTCCTCACCCGGTTGAGCAAATTTCGGCGCTTTATTAGTGGCAGAGGCGAATCTAGCATTCCCCTGCCCTCCCCTGCCACCTTTCAACAATATTACCCGCTGACCATTTTCAGTAAGATCAGCCAGGATATCATCCGTTTCAGCATCTTTGACGACAGTACCAACCGGAACCTTGATTACAAGATCGTCACCACCAGCGCCATGCCGGTTTTTGCCCATGCCGTTATGGCCGTTTTCCGCCTTTTGATGAGGTCTGTGGCGCAACTCCAGCAATGTGGAGAGTCCTGAGATTGCTTCAAATATTACATCGCCCCCCTTGCCGCCATCACCACCGCTCGGACCGCCAAATTCAATAAACTTCTCGTGCCGGAAAGCGACACACCCGGCACCACCATGCCCGGACGTAGCAAATAATGTTACTTCATCGATAAATTTCATCTTCTATTCCCCGTTAAGCCAGGCTTGAACAGCCAGTAAGCGCCCATTCCATGAATCAGTAAGACGCTCTTTAAGAAACGCCGTAAACAAACTGTCAAACAACTGTATTCCTTGTTCCATCAAAAACATCCGCTCATAAAAAACCGCTTCCCGCTCACTCATCTGATCTACGGTGGAATCTTTTTCAATGCGTACCTGAGGACATTTGAATGATGCGAAACCAAACGTATCACCTTTAAGCGTCAACTTCCAGGGGTTCTCGTCTTTCTCCATGCATATAGTCGCGCTGGTAATACGTTTGCCACCCTTAAGAGCAGAGATGGCTTCCAGATAGCTATCCTGAGAACCTGATACCGTGACTTTCTGAATCCCCCCCTCTTCACCTCCACCCTGGAATTGAATGCGATCATCAATCCATGCTGAAAATGATTCGCCAGTCGCAATGTGACCGGGGCAACAAACGGAGAATTCACCTTCTCCATTTACGCCTCGTTGGAGCAGCCAGAGCATAAATTCCCACCCCAACCACTGATTGTCTCGAATAAGAGCAACTACAGCATCGGATCCTGACTGGTTGGCCGCTTCCAAAGAGTCAAGCAGTTGTCCGTCAAGTAATTTTTGAGCACGAGCGAACGGATGAATAATGACAGGGCTAAAGCCTTCGAATGTTTTGCGAAATAGATCCTCAAAACGCTCAATCACCTTTGTTCCAAGGCTATAGAGCTTAAGTATCCCGCTCTTCTGGTCCCACACAATATCCACGAGCGACGGCACTGGGAGACATTTGGTCAGAAGACGCAACTGAACCTGCTCTTTTATTTCTTCACGTTTATGCTTTGGAGTGCGTCGCAGATTGGGATTTTGAGCCAGAAAGGCGCCTTCTTCCCGACCTGTGTGTGATTTAAGGACAGCAGCAGGAATTTTGCGTTGGTCCTTACGAAGAGAAAACACCACAAAGTTATCCCGCCAAAAGTCCGATGGCACTTCGAAGGAGGCATCATCCGGCTTATCTACCAGTGTCCATCCTTCAGCAGCCTCTTCAGTTGAATGCTCGATGGTCTGAAAGCCACGATCAGCCAGCTTCTGAGAGAACCACTGGAATTGATCAGATTTAGGCAACTCTCCCGTTACGGAGAACTGAGTAATACTTACTGTGTTGGCATATACGCCCATAATAAATTTCCTTTCGGTTACTTGCCCAACAGTCGGACATATTCTTCCAGAGATATTGAACTGTGCCAATGCCCGCTCATCTTACCGATTATTGTTCCACCCAGAAACAGCAGAACGACCAGAGTGGCAAAAGCAAAGCCGGACATGGCAAAGCGGCGAACCACACTCATTGTGAGGGCTTCGTTGAAACGGCAATGGCTGATACATCGCCAGCAGGCGATACATTCCGGAGAAGTAACGCTCGTTTTGTTCATTACATCTATATAAGTGGGACACACTTGACTGCACGCCCCGCATGAGACACACCGTTCAAGGTTTCTTGTAACACACACCGGTGAAAACATGGCTACGAGACCCAAAAGCGCCCCGTATGGGCACAGATAACGGCAGAATGGATTACGCAGCACAAATGAAAGTATCAACAATGACGAAATTATACCCAATGCCAATGGGGATATGTGTAGAAAAAAGTTCATCAAACGTACGTCTGCAATTTTATGATAGTCCGACTGTATAAAAGCCAATTGAGCATCATGCGACATGGCTATTGCAATTGAATAGATAAAAATAACCATCAACAGGTATTTCAGACACCGCAATACGTTATCCAGCCACACCGGTAGACGCCAGTTGCGGCGAAACAGTCGATACCCGACTTTCCAGCTCCACTCGGAAAGCGAAGCAATCGGGCATATCCAGGAACAAAAAGATCTCCTCAGCAGTAGTGAGATAATGATTGCTGTAACAAAAATAATTACCGCAGCAGGATGAATGGAATTAATTTCGCCACCTTTTACCCATGAGGCAGCTCCCAACAAACCGGAAATTGGCAAAAAACCATCAATCCCATCAGGACGGGCAATGATTGATCCGCTTGCTCCGGAACTGACCGACTGCACAAACTGATAAAAACGGAGACCAAGCCAGATTATAAACCCGAGAAAACTGAATTGTATCAGAGTTCGTAGTGGCTGCATGTAACGGGACGACATATTCTCTCCAAAAAATGAGGCGGGTTGCAGGCCCGCCTCAGTTAGCTATTCTACCTTCAATGCAACAAAATGTATACTGCCGTCCGGCTTTTTCAGCAATAAGCGAACGACATCTCCCTTTTTAAGTTTAGCAATAAGAGCGTTGTACGCCTTCAATGTCTCAAGCTTTTGACCATTAACTTCTATAACGATAGAGCCGGGTGCAACTCCGTACTCCTCCGCATAAGATCCGGATTTCACATCGGAAATTACGAGTCCTTTGCTATTGTTAAGACCAAGACGATCAGCAGTGTCCTTCTTTATCTCCTCAACCGTTATGCCAATTTTGTCGCTATCACTGATGCCGTCTTTGCCACCATCACCGTCCTTATCTTTCAGCTGACCGACAACGAGTGAAATTTCCTTTTTAGCACCATCGCGGAAAACAACAATTGCCACTTTTTTATCAACAGGAGTCGCCGCAACATATCGAGGCAGCTCACTCCACTCGGAAATCTGCCTGCCATTAAATTCAAGAATCACATCGCCTGCCTTGAGACCAGCCTTCTCGGCGGGAGAGTCCTTTTCAATGGAAGCAATTAAGGCCCCTTTCTCGGTTGAGAGGCCAAATGATTTTGCCAGATCTGAGGTTAGCGGTTGAAAGCGGATCCCGATATATCCTCTTGTTACTTTGCCTGAATCGCGCAATTGGGTGACAATCGTTTTAGCCATGCTTATCGGAATAGCAAAACCGATCCCGCCGCCTCCTCCGGCAATAATGGCCGTATTAATCCCTACAACGCGCCCTTCCGAACTGAATAGGGGTCCGCCTGAATTCCCAGGGTTAATTGAGGCATCTGTCTGAATAAAATCGTCATAGGGCCCATTGCCGATGACCCGTCCTTTAGCACTGACTATTCCAGCTGTGACCGTGTGGGAAAGTCCGAAAGGATTGCCAATGGCCATTACCCATTCGCCCACCTCAAGGGAGTCGCTGTCGCCGAATTCAGCAAAAGGCAGTTGATCCTTCTCGTTAATCTTTATCAAAGCAAGGTCAACCTTCTCATCGGTCCCTTTAATTTCTCCCTTGACCTCCCTGCCATCTGACAATTTGACCATCACCTCATCAGCCCCATTGACAACATGGTTGTTGGTAAGAATATAGCCATCAGAACTAATAATAAAACCTGTCCCCAGACTGCGCTCCCGGTGCGGCCGCTGTTGTGGGAGCTGATCATAAAACCGATTAAAGAAATCATCAAAGAAATTGTTACCAAACGGATTCTGCTGTTGCGGTTGACGTGAGCGTTGTTTCGGTTTTATATTTTTTGCTGTGCGGATGTTAACGACCGTTGGATTAAGCTTTTTTGCAAGCACGACAAAATCGGGACTAACCGCCTTTGCCGTTGCAATGGCCGGGTGAGACAGAGCAACAACCAAACCAAGCACCAGAATTTGTACAGAAAACAAACGGTATAAAAACATACACTGACCTCCTCTGCCCTACTGAAAGATTGATTTTAACAGGCAAGGGCGGTATCGCATAAGTCACGACACCGCCCCTGACTATTTACTTAAATAAAATAAACAATCAAACCTGAAAAATCAACCCCCAACTACCCCTCTTTTAAAATATAACCTTTACCGCGAACCGTGTGAATGAGCTTGGTGGGGAATTTGCCGTCAACTTTCTTTCTAAGATAATTGATGTATACGTCAATAATATTTGTAAAAGTTTCAAAAGGATATTCCCAACAGTTATCAGCAATATTTGCGCGTGAAAGGACGTTTCCTGCATTTCGTACCATATATGCCAGCAGATTATATTCCTTTGCGGTAAGTACGATCTCTACCTGACCTCTCCAGACCTTGTGGTTAACAGGATCAAGGCGCAAGTCAGCAAAGCGGATTTCAGCACCACGATCCTGCTCACTGCGTCTGATGAGGGCTCTTACCCTTGCCTGTAGTTCAGCAAAAGCGAAAGGTTTTGCAAGATAATCGTCAGCACCGGCATCGAGGCCGGAAACAACATCCTCAGTCTCAGCTTTTGCCGTTAGCATTAAAACAGGTACCTGGAAACCACCCTGACGCAATTCATGAACAACCGTCAGGCCATCTTTTTTGGGTAACATGAAATCAAGAATAATCAGATCAAACTCGCCAGTAATAGCACGTTTTAAGCCATCAGCGCCGTCATTACTGACGGTAACCTGATAATTGTCTTCTTCGAGCCCACGCTTGATAAAACTGGCAATTTTCTTTTCATCTTCTACAATTAGAATCTTCATGACAATCTCCTTTTTTAATAGTTTAACAGAACGTTAATATTCCGCTCCAGCACTCATTTCCATTCTTCTCATAATTTCAGATGCTGCTTCTTCTACAGACTTATTGGTTATGTTCACAATATACCATTCAGGATGCTTCCTATAAAGCTGACGGCAAGCTGAGATTTCATCTTCAACAAGTTGATAATCATTATAACTGCCACGTGGGCTTTGTCGCATGTTTATCAATCGAGAGGTACGAATCTCAACCAACCTCTTTGGATCAATCAACAGACCAACAATCTTTGTCTGATCAATCTCAAATAATTCTTCTGGCGGGGAAATTCCAAAAACAATCGGTACGTTTGCTACCTTATACCCCTTGTGAGCCAAATACATTGAAAGGGGCGTCTTTGAAGAACGAGAGACGCCGACCAAAACCAGATCTGCTTTGTGTAAATACCGTGTTTCCTGCCCATCGTCATGCTTTACCGTAAAATTAACGGCCTCAACACGGCGATAGTAATCAGTATCAATGCGATGTAGCAAACCTGGTTTCTCACGAGAAGGAGCACCAAGATAACGAGACAAACTGTAAATAAGAGGACTTAGTAAATCAACTGTAATAAGCCCGCATTCCTCAGCTACACGCTCAACTGCCTCGGACAAATGTGGATCGACCAGTGTATAGACGACAAGCCCGGGAGTGCTCACGGCGATCGACAAAGCTTGCTGTACATCAGATTGAGAGCTCACTTTGAATAAACGATGGACCCGAACATCATCATCATAAAACTGCGACAGGGCCGCCCGTATTACCCGCTCTGCAGTTTCTCCTGTTGAATCAGAAAGCACATAAATAGTTTTCATATAAGTACAGACCCACCCCAACACTTAATGAAAACCGCGTATTGTTTTCTAATGAGAATGTAAGTCCTATTACGCTTAATGTCAAGTGCATATTGTTATTTTTTTATCTTTTTATTCAATTATTTGATGGAGACATAAAACATAATTTGTTGACCAAACATAAATCATGGATATACTGGTATAATCAAATATATATAGGAGGTGGCATATGGGAAGAGAGTATTCACTGCAAGAGGCAATCAGTCTCGCAATCAAGGCTGAAAAGGACAGTATGGATTTTTACCGCAGAGCAGCGGCCGTCACAAAAAACGAAAGAGCAAAGAAAGTCCTTGATTTACTCGCAAATGAAGAGGTAGGACACTTGAAGGCTTTCTTTGATCATTACAAAGGGGCAGAATTTGGTGATTTAGCTTCATATTTAAACTCTCCTGTAGATAAAAAAAATCCGACCTACATGAAACTTGAAAAAGCTATTAGCGAAAATATGGTTGAGCAAAAAGCCCTCGAACTTGCTCTCATTGAAGAAAAAGCGTGTATCGGACAATACACTCAGCTTGCTAAAGGCGTTGTTGACCCGGCGGTACGGGCAGTTTTTGAGCGCGTAGTAAAAGAGACACAAAGTCATTACGACTTAATTGAATCTGAATACGCTCACATCATGGGTATGGTGCACGAATCCGATCAAGACACTTTTGTAAGAGAATAAAACGTATTGCGATTAAAGTTACAACATGTAATATCAATTCAGAAAGGCCATACATGAGAAACCTTACTTTTATCACAACTTCGATCATCCTCAGTATATTTGCTGTTTCATATGCATCAGACCAGGTAAAAAGCTCAGACAACAAAGATCTGGGAGGTTTTAATAAAGCCCATGCCATCATTGACAAGAAATGTACTACCTGTCACACAAAAGAGAAAATAGACATTGCACTCTCATCCGGCAAAGAAATGAATTCAATTCAAAGGGAAATGGAAAGAAAGGGGGCACATCTTAGTGCCAAGGAACAGGAGGTCCTTGGCATCTTTTGGAAAGAATCAAAACCGGTTTTGAAAAGATAGCCCGCTCGCACTTAAAGTATTACACCAAAAACATTACATCATTTTATTTATTTCATAAACGCAAGATGCCCCGCATCCATTTCTGGTTGCGGGGCATCTTTTTATTATTCCCGGCGGCGACCTACTTTCCCACACAGCTACCCGTGCAGTATCATCGGCCCTGAGGGGCTTAACTTCCGTGTTCG
>JANXZX010000022.1 GCA_025355325.1 Geobacteraceae bacterium | reverse complement strand
TGCTAGGCGACATTCGTAGCCAATCCCGTCAATGAGTCTGGGTCAAGATCGCATTGATTGAATAAGTCAATCGTCGTCCTGACCATGCATTCTGGCGAGGCACTGCTGAACCGGAGAGAGTAACCGCATCCGGAGTCGTGTTACTCCCTGTGATGCGGGATCCCGTTGCCGTTCCTGTGGTCTGCTCTTTGACCTGCATTGTGATGACAGCCCGTGTCAGCACGTCATAGCTGGTGAGGGTGGGATCGCTCTTGCCCGACCACATCCTGATGTTGAAGCTGGCTACGTTGTTCAGCAGAACATTGTCCGTAGTCGCGATGCTCGTGCCGGATCGGGACATCTTAAGTCGGTAATTTCCCGTATTCGTCTTATCCAGATAATACTTGTAAAAAATAAGCGTCTTATCATCGCTCTGCGTCTCGGCCAGTACAATCCCGTCATCATCAACGGGGGCAGGAGATAACTGCCACGCCGCCAGTTTGAGCGAATTGAGTGGCTGATGGAGAGAGGTGGCGCGAATGTGATCCAGCATCCGCATCAGGACCATCCGCGTCCGCATCGTAAGCATTGCATTGGACTGGTTGGCACGAAAACTGATGAAAGACGCATTCACCGCCTGAAAGATGGCGACCATCATCACAGCGGTCAAGCTCAGTGCCATCAGCACCTCGACCAGACTCAGGCCCTGTCGTCGTCGACTCATGGAGCCACCTCATGCCAAGTGGAAGGATCGGCCAGCAGCGACAAACTCAGGTTGATCCCATCCGGCAGCGATCGATAAGGATTGAAACGGATATGAATTCCGCCGTAAGCTGCGCCGTTCTTGGACATGGAAGGATCGGGGGTGCCTGCGTTGCCGACATCATCGGTGGGACCAAAGTACCCCAGTGTCGCGTTGCCGGCATTATTGGCGGGCACGATGATGCTGCCGTCAATATTGGCCGTGCCGCGCACGTCAAAGCATCCGGCCACCACCACGCCCTGAAAGCTGCAGGTCGCCTTGCCAGGCGAGACAAAGGAACCCATTTCGATGTTGGTTTGTGGACTCATGATCGTCGCCTGATCCTTGATCGCTGCCAGAGCCGTGCTATCGGCCGTGCCATCCTTCGACGCTTTGGTCAGATCAAAAGTCGTCGCACCGGAAAACTCCCACGAATTGGTGTAGTCGGTGTAACCGGTCGGTGCCGGAGCCTTGTTTCCCTTTGCATCCACTCCCGAACTGTCACCCTGAGCGATTGGACCGGTAAAGGTAGAATCCACAAATCTCAGGTTGTTGCCTTTTGAATAGTCGCTACCCATATTCTGATCACCATCCACGAATGTCACGCCGTCAAATGTGCAGTTGATGAACAGGGCGTTAGTTCCACGCTGGATGATGCAGTTCCTAAAATTAATTCCTGAGAATACCGGCCGCGTGACGGTGCTCCGACGGGAAGTGTCCGTGGTGCCATAGGGAACGTTCTCGGTCACCGACGTCAAGACGCTCTTGGACACTCCGCCGATGGTTTTAGGGGTGTATCTCAGCGTTTCAGTCGCTTTCGGCGGCAATCTGCTTGGGTCGGTCAGATACGCGATCTGCACCGGATCGAGCGTACCGTTGGCGTCCCCGGTCACCGAATAGTTGTTGTCTACGCTCGCCAAGATCGTCGTGTTGGCGAATAGCCGTGACGCGTCGGGGTCAGCCGTACCGGCCTGACGGGATGCGGTCCCGCCGCCCGCACCGGCCAGATCAAGAAACGCCCCCATCGTGAAGTTGGACGGTTTTAAATCGTAGGCTGGGTCCGTTGTGTCGGTACACCCAAACTGCACTGCCGGCAGCCCGTCAGGGGAGATCATCGTTCCTTGGAGAACCTCGCTAACACTTTTATTCAGGCGTTTTGCCAGCGCGTCGGCCGTCTCCCATATCTTCACATGGCCGGTCACTTTCGCATACGGATCCTTCGCATCCACAGAGCCGTCGTTATACCCCGCCCGCACTTTCTCATTGATGTCATTAGGGTTCACCGGCTTGCCAAGGCCTTGGTCAATCACGTAGAACAGATTGGGATCCAGAGGGGCTGTCTGGTAAAACTCCGTTGCCGATAGACTTCCGCCTGACATGGCGCCTTCTACCTTGCCGTTCCCATTTTTATCGAAGTAATGCAGGAACAGGTCATACTCGTCAAGATAGCCATCGCTATTAGAGTCGGTGATGTCCGCCAGATTCGCTGTCCCCCGTATCTGGGCAAGTTGTGTTGCCGCCTTTGCTGGGTCCAGGTCGAGCTTGATACGATTGTCGTAGCCCACGTTTC
>JANXZX010000240.1 GCA_025355325.1 Geobacteraceae bacterium | reverse complement strand
TCCGTACCGATGGCGTGGGTTATTGATATTGAAGACATACCGGGATGATTGCCGTTTTTATTGATATCCTCTTCGGCGCTTGAGCCTTTTTGCCAATGGCAGTTGATGCACTCTCTGGAGTTGTCGTCCAGCTGCCTTGGATTACCATCGGTATCATAGGCGAGCTCCAACTGTTTCTTCATTCGCACACGCGCTATCAACTCCATTTCAGACGTCATAGAGAGGTAATCTGCCCTTATCGCAGGATCATCGAGATATACCGGGGAGTCACAGACTGCCTTGATTTCGCTCCCTGCTGCTTCCCGTCTGACAGGTAAGGCAAAGAGAAGAACCAGAATTCCGATGGATACAATTCGCTTGATACTGTTTAGTACATTTTTGTTCACCATGAGTAGACTCCCGTGGCCCCTTTGCACTTCAGAAACAGTGCAGCCGGGGCCGAAGTTGTTGATATTTCGGCAACCCGGCTGTCTCAGTAAGACCCTATAGGCTTTCCGCCCCATCCTCGCGAATGGTTTAGTATTATCGTTACCACTATTTTATGTCCGACGCTGCCATTATACACATAGTAGAATATATGTCAATTTGCATACATTTACCGTGGAATGACTTTGATAGCGGAGTATTATTTGTTATCATGCAACATTAAACAGGTAATTCTAAAAAGTTGAGTGTGCAGTGAATATTCTTTTCCATATGTATCTGTCCGGGCATGACCCGGAATTGCTGGTTGGCAACTTCATGGGAGATTTTGTCAAGGGACCGGTCGGTGACGCGTACGCCCCTCAAATAACTCAAGGTTTAATTCTTCACCGGAAAATCGATTCGTTTGCCCAGCGCAACAGCCACTTTCAGGCAAGCCGCGTACGGCTGGCACCGCACTACGGGCTTTACCGCGGGGTGTTCGTAGATCTCTTTTATGACCATTTTCTGGCGAAAGAATGGTCCTCACGGGCGGATACTACACTGCCTGAATACATCACAGCAACCCGTGCAATCATCAACAGATATGTGTCAATCATGCCGGAGCAGCTCCAGGAATTTGTCCCGAAAATATTTGACGAATTACTCCCTTCCTATGACAGTATTTCAGGCATAGAATCAGCGTTGCTGAGGATGTCCCGGAGAGTGAGGCGGCCAAACCCGCTGGCTGAGGGTGGCGCAGAATTGACAATCCACTATGAAGAGTTAAAAGCCGATTTTGGGCGATTCATCGTCGAAGTTCAGGAATATACAGCAAAATTTATTGCAACCGGAGGTGACATATGAAGGTAGGATTTGTGGGACTTGGCATAATGGGCAGCGCTATGGCAGCAAATCTGCTCAAAGCCGGATTTTCAGTATCAGTATGGAATCGTTCTGTTGATAAATGTGCACCTCTGGTAGAACTCGGGGCAACCGTAGCAGCATCGCCCCGGGCTGCTGCAGAGAGCTCTGACATCGTCATTGCCATGATGGCAACCCCTGCTGCCGTTCAGTCGGTACGGGATGGTTCTGAAGGTATTGTCGCCGGGTTGTCCGCGGGTAAAGGGTATCTGGACATGTCTACGGTAGATGGTGAGACGTCGGTAAAGTCAGCCATGCTGGCTCACGAAAAAGGGGCACTTTTTCTGGAGGCACCGGTTGCCGGAAGCCGAAAGCCGGCAGAGGATGCAACTCTGGTTATCATGGCTGCGGGAGACAGGGTGTTGTATGATTCTTCGCTTCCCTTACTGGAAAAGATGGGCAGGAAAATTCTGTTTTTGGGTGAGACGGGGAACGCGGCCCGCATGAAGCTGGCCAATAACCTGGTAATGTGCGGCATGCTGACAGCTCTGAGCGAAGGTATTGCCCTGGCAGCCGGGAGTGGTCTGGATTCTGCTCAATTTCTTGAGGTGCTCGATTCCGGCGCTGTTTCGAACCCGATGTTCAGAATGAAAGGAGCGCTAATAGCTGCCAACACAGAGTTTCCGGTCGCCTTCCCGCTCAAGCATATGCAGAAAGATCTGCGGCTTGCTCTCCAGCTCGCCGAAGAGGTCGGACAACCTCTCTTTGCCACGGCGACCATCAATGAACTCTACAAGACCGCATTAGCCCAGGGTCTTGGTGACGAAGATTTCGCCGCCGTCAGTCGGGTTATCAGGAAGTAGTACCGGATGTGCGGCTGAATTACATCAGTAAGTTTTTATATTTATAACTATATGAAATCATTGTATAATATGTATAAATCAAGGCATTTAACCTTGACTTTCTCTTCTTGATGAGGTATCAAGGATACTCCTTAACTTACATACAAAAGGACTAACGATAATACTAAACCATCCGCGAGGGTGGGACGGAAAGCCTATTGGGTCTCATGAAGATAGCCGGGTCGCCGAAATATCAATAGATATTATGGCGACCCGGCTATTTTATTTTCGTCAATTTTACACATGGCAGGACGCTGAAAAAGCATGTGTGCGTACCTGTTATTCAACGGAGGAAACATGAAAGGTCTGAATAAAAAAATACATGAAATGGCAGTGTTTATTGAGTTTATCGCCGGATCAGGGCTGGCAATATTTTTCCACCTGGTGCTGCACAATGAGCAGGCGGCCTATACGATTTTCGGTATGGGAATACTGCTGTCAATGGTCACTTATTTAGTGCGGGAGGATGTCGGGAAATCCAAAGACGAACTTCTCGCTCAATACCAGCAGGTACACGAAATACCTTTTGCCCTGGCACAAATACAAGATGAGGAATGCAAAAACAAGGCTCATGAACTGATCGCGGCTACCATGAAAAGTCTGGCTACGCTACAGCAAGGATACATCGTTCTGGACGAACTGGAGTTTTATCTGGAAGGCGCGAGACTCTCCGATCAGGCTGTGACCCGTATCAAGGCAGTGGACCCGTTAACCAGTGGCTGGCTGAGTCGGGGGGCACTGATTAATTTCTATCAGGCCAACATCCGCGCACTTGATCGCGGTGTCCAGATTACCCGCATCTTCGTGACATCCCGTGAAGAACTGGCAGATCCCGAAGTTCAGAAGGTCCTTGCTGCTCAGTACGTCGATAACATCGACATTCGACTCGCTTTCCGTGACGAGCTCCCATCGGCCGTTGATATCAGCGGCAGGGACACCAACAGCTCTCTTGATTTTGCGATCTATGATGACCGTGCCGTGACTGACGTATTTGGTCAATCAAGCAAATACTACGGTCGAAAAACATGCCAGCCGATTGAGGTTACCAAGTATCTTTACTTCTTTGAACTGCTTGAACACAGTGCCCATATAGTAGTCCTTGAAAACGATAGAATTATCCTGGCTAGTGAACAGACTAAAGCGGAAACTATGCAGGAATACGTAGGAACGTTCCTTGACGGAGGGCAATTAGAGCTGCAAAAGACTCGTGAAGCTCTGTATGCAGAGTTTAATGTAGATACTTCAGCGTCATAAAAAAACATTTTCTAGTATTAAGCAGTTGCCTTCAGTCATTTTGTTGGTAAACTAGCTGACAGTTCCACCCCGTTGGTTGATGCTATTTGTAATCTGGAGGACTTTTGCCCACCCCATCAAGCTCAATCAAAAGATATGCCCTTATATTCGGCGCTGTATGGACAATACTGGTTGTCTGCTCCTTTGTCTGGACGTATAACCAGCAGAAGGCCACCGTCCTTGAAATCGCCAGATCTGAAGCCCGGATCGCCTTGCAAAAAGATACTCTCTACCGGAAATGGGCCTCCAAACATGGCGGCGTATTTGTACCGATGACTAAAGAGACACCACCCAATCCGTATCTTCCGGAAACGCTTGAACGCAACATCATTACCCCCTCTGGCAAAGCTCTGACTCTGGTGAATCCGGCCTACATGACTCGCCAGGTATTCGAGCTTGCATCTGAAGGAAACAATCTTGTTAATGGCCATTTAACCAGCCTCAAGCCAATCCGGCGCGAAAATGAGCCTGATTTATGGGAGCGTAACGCACTTTCGGCATTTGAAAAAGGTACAAAGGAAGTCAGTGAAGTTCTATTCCTTAAAGGTCAGCAGTACTTGCGTCTCATGCGGCCATTCATCGTTGAACAGCCATGTCTGAAATGCCACGCTGCACAAGGGTACAAGCTTGGAGACATTCGGGGAGGCATCAGCGTTTCGGTACCAATGGCGGTGTTTTCTGCCCGGTCAAATACTATCATTACCGGCACGGCTGCCACTCATGGCCTGATATGGGTATTGGGAATCGGCATGATCGGGTTTGCCTCCCGGAGGTTGTACAATAATGAGGTGACTCTCCGTGTAAAGAACACTCTGCTTGCAGAGGAAATCACTGAACGACAGATGGCTCAGGACCAGTTGCAGGAGCAGGCGGCGTTGCTCGAAGAGGAAATCGGGGAGCGTCAGATGGCTCAGGAGGCTCTTCAGGAACAGGCGGTTATGCTGGAAGAAGAGATTTCAGAGCGCACCCAGGCCGAAGCAGCGACAAGTCAGAGCGAGGAAAAATTTTCCAAATCCTTCCGGAGGGCTCCTCTGATTATGGCAATTACGAACATTGATGACGGCACTTTTCTGGACATCAATGACAAATTTGTCGAATTATCCGGTTACAGCCGTGAAGAAATTATCGGTCGGACATCCCTGGAGCTTGGCTGGATCAGCGAAGCAGACCGGAATTATATTATTGAGGAGTGGCAGCGGCACGGACGGGTTGCCGATATGGAGCTGAACGTACGCACCAAAGATGGAAGACAGCTCGCAACCCGTTATTACGGCGAGTCTTTCCCGATGGATGGAAATACGAGGCTGCTTTCGGTATGCATCGATGTAACGGAACAGCGCACGGTTGAAGCCCAGCTTCTCCACGCCCAGAAAATGGAGGCAATCGGAACGTTGGCGGGCGGCATGGCCCATGATTTTAATAACATTCTTACCGTTATAGCGGGATATGCCTCGTTGCTTGCCATGCATCTGGAAAGCGGGAGCAGAGAAGCCGGCATGGCAGGGGAGATTTCTGCATCCGTTGATCGTGCTTCGGAAATGACGCGTAGCCTGCTTGCTTTCAGCAGAAAAGAACCACTTAAAATGATGCCGGAGGATCTCAACAGGACAATATCGGCACTTGAAAAAACTCTGAGAAGGCTCATTCGGGAGGATATTGATTTCAGATGCGCTCTCACGGAGGATCCCACTCCCGTCATAGCTGACAAAGGGCAGCTTGAACAGGTGTTGATCAATCTGGTAGTCAACGCGAGAGATGCCATGCCTCACGGCGGTACTCTGTCAATCACCTCATCAATCAAAGAAGTAAACGACGGGGAAATCTGGCAGGGTGCAGAGATTTTGCCGGGCGAGTATTGCGTGATTACTGTTTCGGATACCGGCCTTGGAATGAACCGCGATACGCTGGAACGTATCTTCGAGCCATTCTTTACGACCAAGGAGACCAATAAGGGTACCGGTTTGGGGCTTTCCATAGTTAACGGAATCATAACAAAGCATTCGGGTAAGATCTGCGTGTCGAGCGAAGAGGGGCATGGGACAACCTTCAGTATCTATCTGCCGATTCAGCACCAGTCACAGAAGGGAGAGCGACTGCCTGAACTGCAGGGCAAAACCACCCCAAAGGGGAATGAAACCGTACTGCTGGTGGATGATGATGCTCAGGTTCGAAAGATTGTGACCTCGTATCTTGAAATTTCAGGCTATACGGTACTTGCTACTGAAAATGGCGAATCAGCTCTCACAATGTTCAAGGACCATCCGGAAAAGATTCACATACTGATAACCGACATCATAATGCCCAAGAAGAACGGATTGGAACTCCATAAGGAAATCAGCAGTATTCATGGGATTATTCCGACAATTTTTATAAGCGGATACTCCGCTGAAATTATGGAGGATGCAACTTTCCCGCAAGGTAATGTGGCATTTCTGTCCAAACCCCTGAAACCGGCAACACTTCTGAATGAAATAAGGCAGTTGCTGGATATCTCGGAAGGCCGAAAAAGTGGACAATCTGATGAGTAATTAGAGGAGAGTTCTCGCAGAGATCTGTCAGTCAGGCAAACCTACTTTTTATTGCCTGCCTCAAACTTCATACCGGACTGAAGAATATCCATTGCTTCCTGTGGTTTGATTTTATCGATCTGTGCCTGACTGTAGCCGAGTTTGCGAAGCCCTTCTTCATCCTGCATGGTGATCATAAACTTTACACTTGCCATATTTGATTGACTTTGACGGTTGCCGTAAGTTACGCCCGCCGTGGAATCATCTAAAATAGCGTTTTGGGTTAAGGCTGCTTTTTCATCGAATTCCGACAGCTCATGTTCACCACTGTTAGTGGTTTTGCCGCCTTCGACAGGAGTTTTCTCAACGCCGAAACGTTGGACCTTATTCTTTCCTCCCGCTTTGATGATCATCAATATCCTCCCTGTCTCGAACACATTCCGGCATTTGCTGTGCCTCAGCATATCACAAAAACAATCACAAAAGTCGTCCGGGAACAGAAATGCTCCGGATGGAAACTATATAAATATTTACGTCAAGGTGGTATAAGATGCGTTTGCTGCCGGTAAAGATCTCAAGGATCTTTAGTCTGAACTAGTAAATAAATTTCAAGGATGAGTTAATGCCAGTTTACGAATATCGTTGTGATTCCTGTAACAATCAATTTGATCTTCGCCAGAAGTTTTCCGATCCACCCGCAGACCGGTGCCCAAAATGTGGCGGGCCTGTCCGCAAGCTGGTGTCCGCAGTATCATTCAGCCTCAAGGGTGCCGGATGGTTCGGTGACGGCTACGGCACAAAAACAGAGTCTCCCGTCCCGGAAGGGGGCGCAACTACAGGAACCGTGGCTGCAACGGAAGGCGAATCAAAGGTCGCTGCTCCGGCAGAGACTCCGGCAACACCGGCAAATCAGGCATCTGCTCCAACTCAGGCATCCGCTCCAACTCAAGTGGAAACGAAGAGTAAGGCTGTTGATGCTGCAACTACGACTAGTGATAAATCAGAGTTAAAGTGAGAGGAGATATACATGATTGATTTCAAGGTAAACCGGGAAACATGTACGAAATGTGGCCAGTGTTCCACTGAATGTCCTGCCCGAATCATCTCTATGGAAAGTGGATACCCTGCCATTACCCAGGAAAATGAAGCTAATTGTTACCAATGCCAGCATTGCCTGTCCATCTGTCCCACAGCTTCAATTTCGATACTTGGCTATAACCCGAAAAACAGCTTGTCGTTAAAAGGTAAACTGCCTGATTCCGATCAGATGGAACTCCTTATAAAAGGCCGCAGGGCCGTCAGACAGTACCAGCCTGAAAACCTTGATGCAGATGTCCTGAAAAAGCTTCTGGATGTGGCTTGTTATGCTCCAACCGGAAGAAATACCAGACAGGTTAGATTTACGGTGGTTGATAATCGAGCAAAGCTGATTGAGATCAGGGATGAAATAATGGCGAAACTCGTGAAAATTTCGCGTGAAACCGGGTTCCCCGCAGGGATGGAGTTCTTCTCCAGTTACGTCCAGCAGTGGGAAAAAGACGGATCAGATTTTGTTTTTCGTGGCGCTCCGCACTTTGTGGTTGTTTCTGCCCCGAGAAGTGTAGTCACTCCGGTAGAGGATTGTCTGATAGCGTTGGCAACATTTGAGATGTATGCACAAACCATCGGTATCGGAACGGTCTGGGACGGATTGGCCAAATTTATTATCAGTGATTTGCTGCCTGAATTTAAAACCAGGTTGGGTATTCCCGAAGATCATGTCGTAGGGTATGCGATGGCGTTCGGAAAGCCTGCGGTGCATTTTTCCCGAACAACACAGCATGAGCCGGCCGGAGTCCATTTTGTGAAATAGTTTCCGTCCGGTTTTGGGTGAGAAGGTATTTTAAACTATCTTATTGTTTTTCTTTGAGTTCTTCGCGTCTTCGTGGTTCAAAATGCCGTGTTTAGATTATCTGACAAGAACGGGAGTTGCCGTATGAACACTCTGGTCAAGCATCTTAAGGGAACATTTCTGGCAGGGATTTTCGTCGTTATCCCGATCGGAATAACAATATTTATCTTCAAATTTCTCTTCGATTTTGCTGACGGGATTCTGGGAAGTCATCTTGCCCGCGTGATGGAGCTGTTCGGCCATCGCGGCTATATCCCCGGAATCGGTATGATAACAGGAGCAGCAGTAATCTACCTGGCGGGACTAGTGGCTACTAACGTACTTGGCAACCGGCTCCTGAAGTTTGGTGATGATCTGATAACGCGCATACCGCTGGTCAAATCAATCTACACCTCAAGCAAACAGCTGATAAAGGTCTTTAAAGACAGCGGCTCGTCTTACCGACGCGCGGTATTTGTCGAGTGGCCCCGTCCCGGTGTACGGGCTGTCGGGTTTGTAACGGCGGAGCTTGAGCGTGATGGCGAAGCTATCGTGGTCGTCTACATTCCGACCATGCCGAATCCGACGTCCGGGTTTGCACTCTGGTTCAGGGAGAATGAGGTTTTTGATAGCGGTATGACAGTTGAGGATGCGATAAAATTTGTGGTTTCCGGTGGCGTAGTGATACCTGCTGATAATAAATAGTATTTTAGTCCGGAGGAATCATGTCTGAAAAGGAGATCCTTAACTATCAGATTGCATTACAGAAAACTATCCATTCCCGATTATTGAAAAGTAAATATACTGATGTGGAAGATTTTCTCAACGATAGCGGTTTGAGTAAGCACCTGAATGCTGTTGCGGTCGACCGGTGCTTTAATGACAGAGTTAAGCCTGTGCACCCGCTTTCAATGGCATTAGTTATGAAGTTCCTCGACTTTTCTCATTCAGAGATACTGAAAGCAATAGAAAAATTGGGCGGTGCCAAATATCTGATTCTGTTTGAAGTTCCTGACACCAGGCAGCTTGAAAACTGGGAAGAGGGGTTATTGGGTGCCATTAGAAAAATAAAGGATCAACCTCATGTCTTTGAAGATATAGTTGATTTTTTAACAAACATTACGAATATGCATAATGTTAATGCTGCGAGTGATATAGCCCGGATTCGGGTTCCCAAAAGAGTTATAATTGACAGGGGTGGCGGCAATAAGCTGGGATCGAGGTTGGTACCCAGTTAAACCGGTACACCGGAACACTTCCATTTTTTGCCGGGTGTATCCAAATAGGTCTCATCATGGGAAACTACACAACCATCATCATCGACTTTGAAACCACCGGTCTTTCTCCCGGATATGGAGACAGAACGATTGAAGTAGGTGCGGTACTGATATCCAACCGGCAGATTATAGACCGGTTCCAAAGTCTGATGAATCCTGAGAAGAGAATATCGAGCTTCATCGAAGAGTATACCGGCATAACAAACCGGATGTTGTCTGCGGCGCCCGGCATCACAGAGGTGATGCATAAACTGAAGATCTTCCTTGCCCGGCATCATCTGGTCGCTCACAACGCATCCTTCGATTCACGGTTCCTTGATGCTGAACTTGAACGAATTAACCACAAGCGTCAGAACGAATTTGCCTGTTCCATGCTGTCATCCAGACGATTGTATCCTGATGCTCCCAATCACAAGCTTGAAACTCTGGTGCGCTATAAGAACCTGAAAACGGACGGTGTCCACCACAGGGCTCTTGCTGATGCGGAGATGACTGCGCATTTGTGGCTTCGAATGATTGAAGATATCCGGATCATGTATGGACTTCAGTCGGTTCCGTTTGGCCTTATGCAGCAATTGGGCAGGATACCGAAGAAAAAAGTACCCGAATTTATGCAGAAGATGAAGTTGCAGGGGTAATGCCGAAAACTCCTCAACGTGAAATTATGATTACAGGCAAGGAGCGCATCTTATGATGATAACGGCACTCAAAGACTTTTCAATAATTATCGGCGGCTTGATTACCATTATCGCCTTTGCTAACGGACTGCTGGAATACCGGCGTCAAGGGGCACAAAAACGGGTAGAGCACTTCACCCTGCTGCGGCGTCGTTTGAAAGAAAACCCCATATTCAAGGAAATATGTTCTTTGATGTTTGCAGATGATCCACGGCTGGCTGATGTCGATGCCCAGGACAAGCGAGATTTTATCGGGCTGCTGGAGGAAGTTGCACTAATGACGAATTCCGGACTTATTCGTACGGAACTGGCTCACTATATGTTTGGCTATTATACCGTTAAATGTTCGGAGAGTAAGGATTTCTGGGCCAACCTGACCCTGGACGAGACCTACTGGAACCTTTTCCATGATTTTGCCCGCGAGATGAAAGCAAAAGAAGTCTCCCACGTATATAACCGGAAAAGGCTCCGATTCTAAAAAATAGTGCCATATATCAACTGTCGTATGGCCCCCGGATAAAAGCTATTTTATTACTAAAGCCAGCGATGCTTTTTCAAGAAAACGGGAATTGCTGTTTGCAGCAAAAATAACCAGAGCGTCATTCTCGGAAACCATTATATCGCCGGAGTTGATTTTACCGGCTGCATGAACAACCAGCGGATTGTGAACTCCCCGCCTGGCAAGGGCGGTTTTAGCTTTTGCCACTGTATTTACAAATGCTATCCCACCGTTGCTTACCAACGTTTCATATGGAACTTCAAGAGGTGAAAAGAGAATTTCGTTATTGGTGGTAAAGATGCGATTGAAGAGGGCGGGACGAATATGTAAATCAGCGGTATCTATAATGAGTCCGTCATAGTGTACATCCGGCAGTTTTTGTTTGGCTCCATAGGCGTTCCGGCTGCTTTCAACCATTTTTTTTACGGCGGGCGTACTATAAACAAACTCAAACAGGAACGGTAACAAACCGTCTTTACCGGTCATCGGTATCTGCAACAAAGCTATAGCTGAGTCGGTTTCCTCTGAATATTCGATCACTTTAACATCGATCATCCTGAGAATATCTTTCTCAAAGTGTATTGCACCAGCATCTCGGAGCGAACTATTACCGGCAAGGGCATATCCCGAAAGATAGTCCAGCAGATTTTTACGTGCGACTATCTCGGCCGCACGCTCTGCACCCAACCGGCTTTGAGCTTTGCTTTTGTGGTTAGGGTTGCCGCCGGCTTCACCTGCAACGATGATGTGCCCCTGCATATATGATGCAACAATATCACTGCTCCCCTTGCCGACAGTCGGTATGAGATGATTCGAGCGAAGCCATCCGTTAGCTTGAGTGTAGCCGGAATGTACCGCCAGAGAGTCTGCAGTAGAATGGAGGGGAAATAGTATAATAATGAACACAAAAAGCCATTTCATGTATGCCTCCGATCTGATTCTCACGGATCTCACCAATAATCCGGTCAATAATGCTGTTTACCAGACATTATACCACTAATCCTGAGATGTGACATTCCGTTGAATAAATCTCCACGCTTCTTCTCATTCTTCCTAAAATATTATTATACTTGAAAATCAGCTCATAACCACGAAGACGCGAAGTTCACTAAGAATTCGCAAAGTTATAAAACTTTCTGCAATCACCTTTTGGGTGAGTAGGCATTTAAATATATCTTATTGTTTTACTTTGCGTTCTTCGCGTCTTCGCGGTTCAAAATGCCGTTTTTGGATTATTCGCTGTGAGACCGAAGAGATTGCTTCGACCCGGTATTTCTGGTAAAGAAAGTGGTGTGTGTTATTAAGTTACGCCGTAACTGTATTACGGAAGAGGGGCTATGGGACGCGATACAACAGCAGGTAAACGCATGGCAGCAAAGCGCAGCAGGGAAAAAGCCGCCGGTCTTCGCCGCCTGAATGTTGCAGTAGTGCCGGAGGTGTTGGAAAGGCTGGCAGAGTTGATGAAGGTACACAATTGTGCATCACAGGCGGGGCTTGTTGAGTTGCTGGTTATGAACGGCTCCATATCTATACCATCCCGAAAGGCGAAAGAAAAACGTAACGCAGTTACGGATGCAAAAGCCAAAACAGAGCGCAAGCCGTCAGCTAAAATTCAACAATCAAAAAGTCAGAAGCCTGTAAAAGCACCAAAGCATAAATCCGGAATTGTTACAGTCCGGAAGGAATTATCGTCTGAACAGATGAGTCTGTTTTAAAATCGTTGTATTGAGTTCATCGGTTGTGTTGAGGATCTCATCACAAGATATGAACCGGATTCTTTATTCTTGGTTCGAGGTCTTTTATGAAAATTGCCGTTGTTGGTTCAGGTGCCCTGGGTCTCTATTATGGCGCTTTGCTACAGAGGGGAGGGGAGGATATCCATTTCCTGCTACGACGTGATTATGATGCCGTATCGAAAAATGGGCTGAAGATATTCTCCATCAATGGAGATTTTGAATTGCCGACAGTTCAGGGGTATCGTCGCAGCGAAGACATCGGTCCGGTTGATCTGGTGTTGGTAGGATTGAAAACCTTTGCCAACGACGTGTTGCGTGAACTTGTCAGCCCTCTGATCGGGAAAGGAACCAATATTCTTACGTTACAGAATGGACTGGGTAACGAAGAAACCCTGGCAGAACTGTTTGGCGGCGAACGCATAATTGGCGGAGTAGCGTTTCTCTGTTCAAATCGAGGTGAACCGGGAGAGGTTCATCATCTTGGGGCGGGGCGCATAATCATCGGCGAATATGTGTGTGGCGATCAGGACAGGCTGAAAATGCTTGCTTCGGTTTTCAATCTTTGCGGGATTGATTGCCGGATAACCGATGACATCAAAAAAGCGCGTTGGGAGAAACTGGTTTGGAACATTCCGTTTAACGGACTTTGCGCCTTGCTTTTGCAGACGGTCGACCGTTTACTGGCAGTATCACATACTCGAAGCCTTATCCGTCAAATCATGTTAGAGGTAATTCGCGCTGCAAATACTCAGAAGCTTTCAACACCAATAGCTGAAAAGTACGCAGAGGATATGCTGCTGTTTACCGACAATATGGGTGTTTACAAGCCTTCCATGCTCATAGACCGGGAAGAGGGGAGGCAAATGGAGACAACAGCTATTTTCAGGAAACCTCTTGAATCCGGCCAAAATCTGGGTGTTGCCATGCACCGGGTGGAAATGCTGGCGACACTTCTGGAACAGGTTGGTCCGTGAATTTTTGTCACACTCCCCATGACATGCTTTTGTCAGAATCATCAAAAACGGCAGTTAATGAACCACAGAGTAACTGAGCAACAGAGAAATTATACTGTTACATCAACAACATGTATAACCAGAATGGTGAGTGACTTTTTTTGGTTTAACCTGAAATCATCTTTGTTTTTGCTCAGTTGCTCTGTTGCTCTGTGTTTCAAATGCTTTTTCCAGGGTCATTGCCTTCGATATTTTTTACAAGTTCAGGAATATAACCGATGAGAGTTTTTGCTAACCTGTTCCTGATTCTGTTTCTTGCCGATGGGGGTTTCTCCCTTGTTGACGAGCTTGTCTTCCTGTTGACTCCGCTGATGCCCTTTACCGCATTGCGGAACCTTCTGGCAATTGTTGTCATTTTCATGAGTGTTCCGGTCTACCTCAGCCTCGGTATCGACCGGCGGCTGCCCAAGCGGATATTTCTCCCTCTGATTGTTTTTATTTTATGGTCGATTATATCCACCTGGCTGTTTCCTGCTCTAGTCGGAATGAGGGTGTACGGCCTCCTTATGGCCGCACTGCAGGTTGTGATCGGGATGCTCCCGTTCTTCCTCAACCGGAACGGCAATGAGCGCTGCCTGACAATGTCGCCGCCGCAGTTTGCCGTGCCGTTTTTCAGTCTCAGGAATACTGTGGCTTTCTGTGCTGCAAATGTGTTCGTTATTCCTGTTGTTCTGCTGCTACTCACTCTCACCGTATCGAGCGCATACATGGCCCATTTTACCTCCGGCTTCGTGAACCTTACTCCCGGAGGACTCACGATGACGGAACGGATCTACACGCGCGGCAACCGAACGATCCGGTTGGCGGCAATGATCCACGTCGGCGACAAGGGATATTATGACGGGATAGCCAATTCGGCTGAACCGGGCCGGAGCATCGTTCTGGCCGAAGGCGTCAGCGACGACGAACAGCTGATGCGTAACAGGATCGATTACGGTAAAGTGGCCGGTTTTCTCGGGCTGAAGTCTCAGGAGAAGCTGTTGTTCCGGGGAAGACTCATTGACGAGGAAGAGTTCGAGTCGCCAGGGCCGCGCACTTCCGGGTCAAATAAACAGCTACAGCCGGAACCACCTGATATTTTCAGAGCCGATATGGATATCAGCGATTTTAAACCTCAAACCGTCCTTTTTCTTAACGCCATAGGTGAACGCATGCAGAACAGTCCTTCTTTCCTGAAGGGTTTTCTGGCACTCAATGACTGGTCGAAGAAGAACATAACCCCGGAAATAAGCACTATCATCATGGACGATATTCTGGATCGCAGGAATTTATGTGTGCTCAGCCGTCTGGACAAAGCGCTTGAACATTATGACACCGTCATAATTCCCTGGGGCGCCCTACATATGAAAGGGATTGAAGTGGATATTCTCAAACGCGGCTTTGTGCTTCAGAAAGAGCGAAAGAGGGTCAGCATTGATTTCGGCAGGATGCTTTTGTAAGAGAATTTTATTGGTAATGATGTTGACCGGAGACCCGGCAGAATGGTACGTTGTCGGCATTAGCGGGAGCGGTAAAATAAAGAGTCATAGCTTGGCTGCAGGTGGTATTTTGCAGTAATACACTTCACCGGATTTGGAACAACAGGAGAAATAACCATGGCCAAGCCAAATTATTCGTTTGAAAAACGCAAGAAGGAGCTGGATCGTCAGAAGAAAAAAGAGGAAAAGAAGGCACGCAAAAGCGAGCCACTCCCTGGTGATGAAGTAACGGAAGAAAGCGGCACAGAATCAGATGCACCTGCCGTGGAAGCTTGAAGCACTTGTTTCTGAATGATATGACCGGACCTATTTGAAAATATCTGCTGGAGCTTGCCAATGAGTAACTCTGCTTCGATTGATCAAAACACGTTCAAGATCCTTATCGCCGATGACAACCGTCTTCAACGGAGTGTCCTCGAAGCACATCTGAAAACAGCCGGGTATGAAGTTGTCTCCGCTGAAAACGGTAGAGAGGCACTTGAAATATTTCGCAAAGGTTATTTTCCGATAGTGATGACTGACTGGGTTATGCCGGAAATGAACGGGCTGGATTTGTGCCGCGCAATCAGAAAGGATGACTCGGGGCGCTACACATTTATCATCATGTTAACGTCGCTGGATTCAAAAAATGACATTATCGTGGGGCTTGATGCCGGCGCTGACGAGTATCTGGTCAAGCCGGTCAATCAGGCCGAATTGACGGCACGTCTGAAAAGTGCCAGACGTATTCTGGACTTGGAAATGTCTCAGCAGCGGTATATTGAGACTATAAAAAGTCTCTCTTTGGTTGATCCGGTTACCGGTGTTTTTTGCCGTCGCTATATGGATGATCGTATTCAGCAGGAAATCAAGCGCGCATATCGTTATGAACGTCCTCTTTCGGTTATTCTGATAGGAATCAATCTGTTTGAGGAGGTTGTTGTCAAGCATGGACACTATGCAGGGGATGTTATTGCCAAAAAATGCGCTGAAAGCCTTATTGAGTCGGTGCGTAAGGATGTAGACTGGATTGCCCGGTATGGGCAGGATACCTTTGCTGCGGTACTTCCTGAAACCGGTCTGGCCGAGGCTATGATTGTTGCCAAACGGTTACGGATCAGGATTGCATCGATGGTGCTGGAGTTACATGACATGGATGTAAAGGTATCGGCCAGTTTCGGAGTCTCGGGTTTTGCGGCAAATCAGGAAAAGTTGGGATTTACCGCAGATATTTTGCTTGAAACCGCCGACCGGAATCTTTGCATTGCCCGTGAAGAGGGGGGCAACACCATTAAAGGGGTGCAGATGGGGTAGATGTTACCCTCTGAGGAAGATATGATAGAAAAAAGAAATTCTCATCGGATCAGACTTTCAACGAAATCCATCCTGAGCCATGACGAAGTCACCCTTACCGGCCAATTGGAAAATATTTCCATGAATGGCGCTCTGATTCGTCTTGAACATGGAACTTATTTGCCTCAAGGCAGCGAATTCGACTTGACGGTTTTTATCAATGACGAAAGCACCCCATTGCAACTGGATGTTGAGGTGGTATGTGTTTCTTTTGCAATGGCGGGAGTAAAGTTCGTTTCCTATAAGGCTGATACCGAGGGTCGTTTGGCACAGTTGATGGAAGCTTTATCTTCGGACCCGGAACCCGCCAGGGTTGAGCATGAGATAAAGCGGAGGCGTTTAGCCGGTAATCTCCGTGAGGAATAATCGCAAATGGCTCAATCGTAAGCCGGGGTACTAAAGCCGTAAAAAATGAAACTTGATACTTCTTGCAATCAGTACCAGCCTCAATTCACCGCACATATTCTGCCGGTTCGATACAAATCCCATCGTTAATTCTTTCCCTGTCGGCCTTTCAAGGCATTCCATTGATCTTTATTTTTTCGTCCTCACAAAATTTGCCGGCGACCAGTTTTGCAGGATAAGGGTAGGTTCGTTTTTACCATTTGGTATCCAATTAATATGAAAGTCCAGGGGAAAACGACGCAACATCGACTTATTCAACGGAAAATGTTGTGATGAATTGCTGAATAGTGACATTTCACAATTTATTTTAAGTAAAAGTCTTGATTGAAAACTGGCGGTGCGAGTACAATCGTCTCCGACCATAACCGGATAACGGGATATCCTCCTCAAGTCCACAGGTAATTCATGCAACGGAATTCGTATGGTCATTAAGAACAATATGTAGTATATCAATTAGCTGAATTTAATTACGCGGTGAATGGGGAATTAAATGGGTGGAAACAACGATGATTTAAAAGGGAATGAAACCGTACTGATTGCTGATGATGATCCGAATTTACTTGATATAATGGCCCGAACGGTCAGAAACGGAGGCTATACGGTTATAACTGCGCTTGATGGGCAGGAAGCCGTTGATATGTATCAAAATAATATTTCTGATATAAAGCTGGTAGTTATGGACATTATCATGTCACGTAAAGATGGCATAGCAGCATACAATGAAATAATGCAAATAAATAAGGATGCGGCAGTATTATTTATAACAGGCAGTATCAAAAATATTGCGATACCGGGCAACCCGAAAATTATTCGTAAACCTTTTACGCCTGTGGAATTTCTTAGTCAGATCAGGAGCTCAATAGACGGTACGGAGACTGTGATTTCCTGACAAACCTCCGCTGTATGGGGGAAATATTTAGGCCGGTTTAGAGTTTTCAGTCGGCCATGCTGCAAAATATACCTGCCAATTCTAAGTTCACCACTTTGAGGATAGAGAGACGTAATGCCATTAGATTATTCACCGATTGTTCTTGAGTCTATTAATCATGACAGTTTTCCCAAGGTTGAACTGTATGTAAAGAATGACAATACATACACCCTTTACAAACCGGCAGAAACTAAACTTACCATTCACAACATCGAACGACTGCGCGAGAACGGCACCGAATTTGTCTACATCAACAGCATGAATTCAGAAGAGGTACAGGCACATATTGAACAACGGCTTGACAGCATTGGTATTGTCAATACGTTGTCACAGCTTTCAAAAAATCTGATTTGCAGCCAGATAATTATCAGCTGTATCAGTGATATTTTCAGGCATCCCGATATGGCGGTGGCGTTCCAAAAATGTCGCATGGTTCTAAAACAGGTCTCACTAAAATTTGCAGACCGGCATGAACTGATCAGCTTCTTTGCCAAGCTTGAACGTAATTTCGATAAATACCTTATTACTCACTCGGCCCAGGTAACTATTTTATCGATGTATCTGTATGAAGAGTTATTCAATGCCGATAATGATGAACTGGTTGATATTGGTGTCGGAGCCATGCTGCATGATATCGGCATGTTGTACATTGCAAGCGATATAACGGGAAAAACCGATGTTCTTTCCGAGAATGAGTATCACAGAGTCAAGCTTCATCCCAAACATGGCTGCGAATTGCTGAATAACGTTGGATTTAACGAGCAGGTGGCGCTTGAAATTACGTTCAGCCATCATGAACGATTTGACGGCAGCGGGTATCCGAGAGGACTCCATGGAGATAGCATACCAAAGTATGCCACGCTGGTATCGATTTGTGACATATACTGCGCCTTGACCATGCACAGGCCGTATAAAAGCGCGTCCAGTCCCGAAGAAGCTTTGAAGACATTGAAAAGCGAAAGAAAACTTTTTGATCCGGAAGTTTTTGACGGATTTTTGAGCATTATGTCAGACGCCGGTCTTCCGGAAAATGTTACTGAGGAAAAGGCCTCACCAACAGCGGCAGTTAAACATATTGATAGCGCCAAGGTTGAAGAGTTAAGAAATAGAATGAGAAGATATACTGATGATCGAACAAAGCTGCTGCAACTGCATTCACTGCTTACGGATGACATAAAACAGTGCCACGGTGAAGAGAAAGCGGCACTTATCGCATTCAGGGCAGAATTGAAAGACCTGCTGAATTCACTTTTTGCGGCAGACAGACAGCAATAAGGCTATGTAATAAACAACATTAAATAAAGGAGAAATGCTATGCGACTGTTAACACGCTCGGATTTTGATGGTATTTGTTGCGCCGTACTGCTGAAGGAAATGGGACTTATGGATGAAATGGTGTATGCGCATCCGAAAGATTTGCAGGACGGCAAGGTGCCTGTAGATAATAATGATATTCTTGCCAATGTTCCCTTTGTCCAGGGGTGCGGACTCTGGTTCGACCATCATTCCAGCGAGCATGAACGCCAGGAGCTTGAAGGCAGGTACGAGGGACGCAGCACGACATCGCCGAGTGCCGCCCGGGTTATCAGTGATTATTATGGCGCGGAAAAGTTCGGGCGCTTCAAGGAAATGCTTGAATACGTTGACAGGGTTGACTCCGGCCAGTTGACGGAGCAGGAAATCCTGGATCCGCAAGGATGGATTCTGCTGGGCTTTATCTGTGATCCCAGAACCGGCCTTGGCTATCACAAGGAGTATCGTATCAGCAACCTGGCATTCATGAACGACCTGGTTGACCACATACGAACAAAATCTATTGATGAAATTCTTGCTCTCCCGGATACCCGCGAGCGAATTGATCGCTATAGGGACAATGATAAATCAGCCCGGGAGTTCCTCATCCAACATTCCAAGGTCGCAGGTCCAGTTTTAATTACGGATGGCCGTGGCGCTGCCGAAATTCCACCTTCCAACAGATTTCTCATCTATTCGCTTTTTCCCGATACCAATATCTCAATCAGGTTGATTGACGGGCGAGGGAAAGAGTTTGTTGCCATTTCAGTCGGCTATAGTATTCTTAACCGGACAGCTACTGTTGATGTCGGCTCACTGATGCTCAAATACGGCGGTGGGGGCCATAAGAAGGTCGGAACCTGTCAGGTGCCATATAGCCAGGCCGATGAGGTATTGCAGGCTCTTATTGCAGCCTGTGCATCATGAACCTTTATTGAAAAGTAACAGATATTTTCTTGTACGGAGGTAATCATGGGCCTGAAAAAAGTCGGTATTCTGACCGGAGGAGGAGATTGCTCCGGCCTTAACGCTGTTATCCGTGCTGTTACCAGATCCGCCATCATCGAACACGGGGCAAAAGTCATTGGCATTGAGAGTGGCTTTGAGGGCCTGGTCTTTAATCATACCCAGGAACTTACCATAAAGAGCACCAGAGATATTTTGACACTCGGAGGAACCATTCTTGGTACCACCAACAAGGGGAACCCTTTTGAATGGCGTGAACAGGACCATGATGGCACCATTCATGTTCATGACCACTCTGATAAAGCCCTGCAAACTGTTCGAGACCTGGAACTCGATTGCCTTTTTGTTGTCGGTGGAGAAGGCACACTTGAAATTGGCTACAAGTTTCAGAAAATTGGTGTTCCCGTCATCGGCATTCCCAAGACCATCGATAACGACCTCGACAAAACTGATTATACGTTCGGTTACCAGACCGCCGTGCACGTCGCGTGCGAAGCGCTCGACAGGCTCACTACAACAGGCCGCAGCCATCAAAGGGTTATGATACTCGAAGTAATGGGGCGCACTGCCGGATGGATTGCTCTTGAAGCGGGGATTGCCGGCGGGGCTCACATTATCCTGATTCCTGAAATTCCGTACGATATTGAAAGTGTAGTTGAAAAAATCAGGCTTAGAGCCAAGGGGGGAAGTCCCTACAGTGTCATAATGGTGGCGGAAGGGGCTAAACCTATTGGCGGAGATGTTGTCACTCAGGAATCAGCAACCACTCGTCTACAGGGAGTGCCCCAATTAGGAGGCATCGGTTTTTACCTGGCCAATGAAATCAAAAATCGCATCGAACTGGAAGTTCGCTGCACCGTGCTGGGGCACATTCAACGGGGCGGAACTCCCACAGCTTTTGATCGTGTATTGGGGACAAGGCTCGGTAGCCACGCCGTCCAGGCGGCGGCAGAAGGCAAGTTCGGTACTATGGTTGCTCTGAATACGCCCGACATTGAACTGGTGCCGCTGGAAGATTTGGCAGGTGTAGTCAGACGTGTACCGGTCGATTCCCAGCTCGTCAAATGTGCCGAGTCTATTGGAATTAATATGGGACGTGACAAGTCTTGACAGCGTCTGCGAAAATAATGATCAATGAATTGGCTGTAGCTTTCTTACTTGAAAAACCACCCGCCAAATGCGTCAACAAAAACTGTTGATAACCTGTTGATGAAATATATATAGAACAAAATTGTGACGTGATTTCGCTATATTCATCGTTTTGCACATTGAATAATCAGCTGTTGTAACTATCCGATATTACGTGTCAATAGTTATTTTTATTTTTTAGAAAAATGTTTGATACATCAAGAGTTGAGAAATAGTTTGTAATGTTTACAAAGTGGATAACTTTTGTAGCTTATAGGAATCAAGGCGCTACCATTAGTGCTTTGGCGGGGAAGCTTTTGAAAGGAGCTTTTAGGCTACAGACGGTTTAATACCAATATGCTATTGAATAAACATTAACGTTTTGAGGAGCCTTTATTACATTCGAACAGGCATTCGGAATTGTAGTTCGCAGGTTAAGGCTAAAGCATCTTATCTCCCAGGATGAGCTTTCTTCGATCAGCGCACTGGACAGGGGATTCATTTCCCGACTTGAACGGGGTAAGCAGCAACCCACTCTTATCACTCTGTTTACGCTTGCCACCGCGTTGAATGTACATGCTTCACAAATAGTTGCTGAAATAGAGCTGCTGATGTCTCTTAATGGCACCAAAATCTGTGTAGATGAATCCCAACATGTCGATTTTGCCGGGCTATGGACACATTATGGGGGCAATCTTGATACTGTTGATGAAAGCCTCTTTGGCACAGGTACAATATTGCTCGTAGAAGACGAGGAGGAATTATGCTCCTTCCTGTCCGGTTTATTAGTGGGCCAAGGGTACACCATCATTACGGCAGTAGATGGCCAGGATGCGGTGGATACATACAGAGAAAATATCGACCGCATTGACATGGTTCTCATGGATGTAATGATGCCTCGCAAAGATGGAGTCGTTGCCTATAAAGAAATTAAGAAACTTGACCCGGCTTCAAAGATCGTTTTAATGAGTGGTTTATCATCTGAGTCACTAGGAGGTATTGAAAATCTTAATTTTATTCATAAACCGATGTTACCCACCAAGCTGTTCGCATATATTCGGGATATTCTGGGTATTAATACAGCAGCAGTGGATGTCTGAACAGACCCATTGACATTTTGTATACATAAGTTCACTGTACACGAAAATTTGCTGGCGACAGGATACAATCGTAAAGCCGGGTTCCCTGTAGCTCTATCCCACTGATATTGATGGGTTGTCATCGTGATTGATTGAATTTATATAAAACCTGCTCTTGTTGCCGAATTTTGGCAGGGGCAGGTTTTGTCTTTTTGTAATATTAATCAATAGTGGCATTTGGAACCACGAAGACGCGAAGAACGCAAAGTAAAACAGTAAGATATATTAAATACCTTTTCACCCAAAAGGTGCTGGCAGAATGTTTTATAACTTTGCGAATTCTTAGTAAACTTCGCGTCTTCGTGGTTATGAACTGATTTTTCAATGTTAATTGATGGTTTTTTTACCTGATATTTATTTCAAATGTAAATAATGCAAAAGGGTGAAAAATGAGACAAATCAGCGGAAATCTAAGCTTGATGTCTGTTATGGATATCCTGCAGTGGGGAGAAAGCTGTAAGCGATCCGGTACTCTTCTTCTGACATTACAGAACCAGGAGAAAAGATTTTATATTCAAAATGGCAAAATAATCTTTATTTGGTCGGAGTGCGAGGGAGAGCGCCTCATCGACTTTTTGCAGTTCGAATCGAACCTGAATCAGAAAGATTTTTCTGAAATTCTCCATGCCTCCAAGTCCCTGGATTTATCTTTATTCGGGTATGTTCTTTCAAAGGGAATCGTTAAGGTAGACCGGCTGGAGGATATTCTGTTCAGAATATCACAAATCGCTTTAACAGATGCCCTGCAATGGGGGGCCGGAACATTCGTGTTCACCGATGAACTCCCGGCACTTGTTCTGAACGGGCCGGTAAAACTGAGTTTGTCTCAAGTGATGATGGAATCGGTGAGGATCTTTGATGAAGGCCAGTTTTCAAATAATGTAGATACAAAAGCAATTGTCGATGAAATAAGAAGCCGAATTTCACAAAACGCCATCGAACTGCCTCCCATTCCCGATGTTATGCTGAAAGTCATGGAGAAGGTCGAAAATCCTTCCTCTTCCATGGATGAAATTATCGAATGCATAACGGATCAATTGCTCATTTCAAAGATTCTCAAAATTTGCAATTCTCCGTATTACCGGCAAATCGGCACGGTAGAAACGCTCAAAGAGGCCGTGCTGTTCATTGGTTTAAAATCGCTGATAAGTATCATAGCGGTTCATGCGTTAAGCCAATTCAGCCCCAAAAATTCGACAGAAATTAAAAAGGTACTTCAACACAGCCTGCAATGCGGCATAATAGCTCGACAGCTTGCGAAGGACATGCAGAGTAACAGTGATCAGGCTTTTATCTGTGGTCTCATGCATAATGTCGGAAAAACCATCATGCTGGAAATGTTTGATGACTATGTATTGCCGTATGATGCTCAGGTTCAGTTGATCGAGGAGCATCATGCTGAAGTTGGCCATCTGCTTGCCAAGAAATGGAATTTCAGCGAGGACATTCAAGAATCCATCCTGTATCACCACCAGCCTGAACTAGCGGTAAAACACAGAGGTTTGGTCGAGATAGTCTATCTTTCCAATATAATTGCTCATGCATCCGGCAAGCCCAAAGAATCTGCCAACCTCAATCCGGACGGTATCGGAACAGGTCAGATCGAACTCAACGAACTCAAAGATTTCATGGATAGAATAGGAGACCTGGATCAGGAAGTAGCTGCTATTATGAGTGTGTAGCGATACCTCATTCTTGAAATGCTTATTCATCTTGATGTGGTATAATCTATCCAGATTATACTGTTCCAGGGGAGGGCACCCATGTCATTGACCAAAAGCTGGTACACCATTGATGAAGCTTCATCCAAGTACGGTCTTTCCACCAGGCAGATCCAAAAGTGGATGGAAGACGGGTTGATTCGCACTGAAGAGGTTAAGGGTATGGTGACTCTGATAAACGGCGACGACATCGAACTTGAATTGGGTATGGTTCCTTCGATTTGATTCCATGAGATTTTTTATCACTAAGACATGGAATTGGCGTGATATCGCATTACTAAAATGGAGTGCGCTACTTATAGGTATAGCTCTCGGGGCTTACTTTCACGAGGTTGTCGTGAAATATACCTGGGTGATTATAATATGCGCACTTTTATTCGCATTAAGGCCGGCTGCACATTACTGGAAGGATGAAGATTAGCTTACTTCAGTTTTGCATTATCGATCACACCTTGTTCAAGACAGAAAGTCCAACCCCATACATTCCGAGTCCCGTCTGATTACCTTGCATAAACGATTTGTTGAACTTGAATCATATTCACTCAATGAAACAAAGTAACACTTGTCCCCAACATTCAAGTCCTGTGGCACTCCGTCAGGTATTCTGATAAACGCACCAGAGTAAGAGATATCCTCAATTTGAGCATTATAGATGATACCGTTATGCTGCATCAGTGTTCTGACGGTATAACGTGTATCAGGCTTGATCCTTTCGAACCGTCTCTTTTGGTTCTCCATATAGAATTACCTCAAGCAAACTGATATCCGAGCAGCAAAAAACGTCATTTTATGTGTAGAATTGTACACCACCTCAGAAGGATTTCAACCGGTTTGGCTAAACTTATATTGAAGAAAAATATTTTATTTTTGTTTCTGCTGGAAAGTATTCCTGAAGTTGTCGATTTTTTTTCCAATGTTCTGCTCCATCTCATTTGCGGCATCACTATGCGATGGCAGCAGTCTCAACAAAAACGTCACACTTGAGCTACTCACTAAAAACGTGAGAATAACCAATAAGATACCTATCCAGTTAAATGGTATTGGTGGTTTATTGACTTTACTGACACTGAAGTCTTCGGTCGGGGAAAAACATTTGTCCAATTGAGATTCGTCCGGTTCTTTATATAAAGGCATGTCTACAAGATCGTTCATCTGGCGCAGGCGTTTAGACTGAATTTGAGATATGTAGTGAACGATGGCGGTGCGGTCTTGCTCATCAATAAAGATAAACTGCATGCCGGTGTAGAAGTATTGTTGATCATCTCCTGCGGAGCTACTCCTATTAACAAACAAAATCTGGGAGACAATATCTACAACTCTGTGACGTGAAGGTATGAATATTTCCAACAAAACCAGCTCATTTATTTCAAACTCGTGATTCGTGACAAGGCTGATGCCGCCTCCGCTTATATTAACAGCCATAGGGATAACGTCATCCCACGATGAGTCATAGGGAACGAAATCTGATTTTCTCATTTTGTTTTGGATTTGTGTGCCAGCAGAAGTCTCCGTTGTCGAATTCTGTTTCTTGGCAAGATCTTCCAAATGTTTTTTCTTGTAGGCGTCTTCCTCGGCTTTATGCTGTTTGATCTGCACTTTCCATTGCTTAATAATGCTAAAAGACTTTTTTGCTTTGTTAATATGATATTTAACGGGCAGGAAAACATCGACACGGAAAAACTCACGTCTTTCATCACTCGATATTTCGTTTATAAAATCAAGCTTGAGTTCCTGCAAAACGCCCTTACTTCGAACAATAGCCTGATACGAGACACCTTTTCTATCGTTGAGAACATGGCATTCGATTACCTGCCCCACACGTATGGTGACACCCTCCGGTAATACAGTGCGTGACAACTGCACTACAACATGATTGCCGTCTATTTCATTGATGACAGCCCAATCGCTAAATTTCTTTGCATTTGAAACGGGAATCTTGATTTCAACTTTTGTCCCAACGGAAAAACAATGAGAGTTGTGTTTCACCGTGCCCCCCTTAAAAACGACATATTCCCGGTTATGGAGCCAAACATCTCTCTTACAGTGCAAAATAGTACCATCGGACACGATCCAATTAATTACCCGGATAGTTGCTTTGTGACTCATGATTGCCCATGCTGTACCTTTTAATTAGTTTTGTATACGCTGTAAGTTGCTTTAATACAAGCAGTAATTTAAATTGTGTGAGGCCAGTAGGCCTATTAAATGACGGTTATTACAAATTATTTTAGATTACAGAGGAGGCTTACAAGGTTGGGCTTGTGCGGATGGTCGGGGTCTTCTTATATTTCAAGATTTCATAGATGCCATGGCAGCAACAGATTATGAGAGATCCTGACTTGTCTTGAGCATCGTCTTCTCGTTCAGATCCTTGCTTTAAATATAAAAAAAGGCCACATCCGAAGATGCTGCCTCCTCAACTTACTCTTTAATATCGGGCTCTAAAGTCTGTGCCATTCAATAAGGACATTCAAGCTTCGGAATATGTGTTATAGAAAAGGTGTACTGGCGCATAAATGGCTGTATGAAACAATTCCCTCTTCTCGCTCAAACATGCAAACATCAGAGCAATAGTGGTTAGCTTCAGGTATCAATATCCCTGTCACTATTTCTATAGAACAGTCGTCCTCGCAAGTTGTTACGGAATATATATTGTCTCTGCTGTCTGGTTGAAACACCCTTCCGCAATGGCTACAGCTTGTGCTCTCTAAGCTCAAAACAAGTACCCTCTGTAAATCAACCAGCTGATATTATATTTAGATAATGCCTGAGTTAGGATTTTAAACGTTGTTTGCTGCCTTTGTCTATTGTAGGAAACCGCAAAAACACGAAATTAAATATATTAATTTTGAAATTGGCAGGATCTGGAAGATTTCCATGGAAAGGGGGGAATGCTGGAAGAGCACGTGTACGGTTAAATATGTTCGGAGTTCAATTATATAATTTGTAAAATGCTCAAGAAATTTCATTTTAAACATTTGTCGCAAATCGCCACTTGTACCTGATGGAAAGTAAGCGGAAAGAAGCGTTATATCACCAAAATCGGTT
>JANXZX010000217.1 GCA_025355325.1 Geobacteraceae bacterium | reverse complement strand
ATCGGCTGCGTTATCGTGCAGGGCGGCAGAATCATCGCCCGCGGCCATAACCTGCGCGAAACGTCGCAGGATCCAGCGGGTCATGCCGAGTTGATCGCCATCAGAAAAGCCGCCCGGAAGCTCGGTTCCTGGCGGCTGCTTGACACGGCTCTGTATGTCACACTCGAACCATGCACGATGTGCATGGGAGCCATCATACTGGCCCGTATTCCAACGGTCATATTCAGCTGTTACGATCCGAAGGGAGGAGCGGCCGGCTCACTTTTCGATCTCTCCTGCGATCCCCGCCTCAATCATCAGGTCGAGCTGGTACCGCGTGTTCTTGAAAGCGAATGCTCTGAATTATTACGCCGCTTCTTTGGCGATTTGCGCAAACGGAAACGGGAGGAGCGGACTACCTGATCCGCTCATACTCTTCAGGCGTATTCACGTTGCAAAATGACGTCGTCCTGCCGCCGGCCACCTGCCGTACTTCGTCACAGGTCACCGTTCGAATATCCATCCTGCCCAGAATATCGAGAATTTTTCGCTCGCCCTGCCGGATCGCATTCTCAATAACACGTTGGCATGACGTCGCATAGACCGCATGGAGCGGTTCCTGCCCTCCTTCGCTGTAAGGAACCACCACATCGCAGTTTTCTGTGCGTAGATCACACAAGTGACGAATAATTTCCGGATCGAGAAATGGTAAATCACTGGCGGTTACGAATGAGTGAGCAGTACTGCTGTGTGTCAGGGCCGAGTGAAGCCCGGCGATTGATCCATAGCCGGGGTAGATATCGGGAACTTTGCGACAGGGAAGGAAATTATAATCATCGGGCGAATTTGTTACGATTAATACATCGTGGAAAAGCCGGGCCAATATCTGATACGTTCGGGTGATAATAGGAGTACCATCAACTTCCAGTAACGCTTTGTTAGTACCCATGCGGCTTGATGCCCCGCCAGCCAGGATCACCCCGGTAACGCCTTCGATCTTGTCATTTCCCCAATAGTTTTCTATAGCCTCCGGGTGGCTGTAAATGGTAAACGAACCGCCCCGTACATAACCGATCAAGCAAATTTCGGCCTGATCACACAGTTTGATCGCCATGTCGGTAGGGGACGTACGCGAAGCTATCACGCTGATACCCATCAATGCCGCTTTGGCGACCATTTCGGTCGAAACCCTCCCCGACGTCACGAGTTCTGTCCCGGCAAGATCGATGCCTTTAAAAAGAGCTTCACCGGCGATCCGGTCAAAAGTGTTATGCCTGCCAAGATCTTCCGCATACAAAAGGATCGAACCGTTTCGACCGATTGCAGCAGAATGGATACCGCCATGCGAACGGTAGTGAGCGGCCTTTTCAGCCAATTCATTCATCAGCGCAAAGATCTGCCGGGGCGGTCGCGGCATAAGAGGTATCCGTGTTAGCAGTTCAGGCGATTGCACCGTGGGAAGCGTAAAGGTTATACCGGTCCCGCATCCGGAGGTTAGCACCGGCTTCAAGCGTTCAGGCAGCTCCCCCTTTATTTTGACATTGGCAGTGCCGAACTCTTCACAGACACTGAACATTTCGAAATCATTCAGCGACGCCACGAACCCCTGCAACCGGAGAAAACCGGCAACCAGATAGCGCAGATCGTGAGGAGAGCCAATCAGAGTCGCAATCTCACGCCCGTTAACGATCAACTGTAACGGATATTCATGGACGACGGCTGATTCGGTTGGCTGCATTAAATCGCCGCGACAGGTAAAAAACTTATATTTATGCGTATTCCGTTTCATAGTACCCATTGAAAAAGGGGAGAACATAAATTGTTCTCCCCCCAAAATGTAATCAGATTATTACCGCAAAAATATCAGTTGGCCAGGCCAAATGTTTCGTGCATGACGCGAACTGCCAGCTCGGTATATTTTTCGTCAATAACTACCGAAATTTTAATTTCCGAAGTTGAGATCATCTGGATATTGATGCCGTTTTGGGAAAGCGCACTGAACATCTGTGTCGCTACACCGGCGTGGCTCCGCATTCCGAGACCAACAATCGATATCTTGCTGATATTTTCATCGGACTGAACCTGCCTTGCTTGAATTTCCTTCGCAACTTCGTTTGTAATCATAAGAGCCTGTTTAAGGTCGGCCTTCGTCACGGTAAAGGTGAAGTCAGTCATGCCGTGGTCGCCAACATTCTGGACAATCATGTCTACCGAAATGGCAGCATCTGAAAGCGGAGTAAGAATTTTTGCGGCAATGCCAGGCTTGTCAGGAACTCCCATAACAGCAATCTTAGCCTCGTTTTTATCGTATGCTACTCCTGAAACAAGTATTCCTTCCATTTCCTTGTCCTCCTTGGTAACCATTGTACCGGTATTTTCATTAAGGCTTGAGCGGACATGCACGTCCACGTTATATTTTTTAGCAAACTCAACCGAGCGGATCTGAAGCACTTTAGCACCCAGACTCGCCAGCTCCAGCATTTCGTCGTACGAGATCTTTTCAATCTTGCGAGCTTCTCTACAGACATTTGGATCGGTAGTGTAGACGCCGTCAACATCGGTGTAAATCTCGCACACGTCGGCCTTGAGAGCTGCTGCAATAGCAACGGCTGAAGTATCGGAACCGCCGCGACCCAATGTAGTTACATTGTTGTCAGCATCAACGCCTTGAAAGCCTGCCAGCACAATAATGGTGCCTTCTTTCAGATCGGCACGAATATTTTTGTCATCAATGCTCTCGATACGGGCCTTGGTTGCGGTTGAATCCGTAACAATGGGAACCTGCCACCCTTGATACGACTTTGCCTTATAGCCCTGAGACTTCAGATACATGGACAGAAGTCCGATAGTAACCTGCTCGCCGGTTGCGACCAACACGTCATATTCGCGACCGTCAGGGATCTCACACATTTCGTTAGCAAGCGCAACCAGCTTATTGGTTTCGCCCGACATGGCGGAAACGACAACAATCACATCATTTCCGGCGTCGTAGGTTTTTATGATGCGTTTGGCAACATTTTTGATTCGATCGGGTGAGCCGACCGAGGTGCCACCGTACTTCTGAACCACTAGCGCCATACTGCTCTCCTTGTTGGGGATTGGTAAAAAAGTTGAACCGATTAGATTTTTCTCTATAACAGATAACTTACCGACAGGTCAAAGCTTTTCTTGCTGATGGTACCGTTTGGTCAACAGTTCAAGAAGATTTTCCGATTTTTGCCCGGAACCGGTTATGGTTATCAGCCGCCTGTCATCCCCGGCATATTCGAACAGCAGGGTTAATACATCAGCCGGCATCAGCTCCACAAGACGTTCGGACCATTCAACAACACAAACCCCGTCACCATAAAAGAACTCTTCAAAGCCAAGCTCGGCAATATCGTCATCACCCGGCAACCGGTAAAAATCAAAGTGATACACCGGAATCGTACCCGGATAGTTATTCATGATTGCATAAGTGGGACTTGCCACCAGATGTGCACTTTGAGGAGCCAGCGCTGCTACCACTCCACGGGTCAGGCAGGTTTTCCCGCCGCCAAGATCACCCCGTAAGGCCAAAAACGAACCGGGCGGGAGCAGCGATCCGATCAGAAGTCCCAGCGCTTCCGTTTCTTCCGGTGCGCCGGTTGTAACCTGTAGCACGTTCACTACCGGTTCATAGAGCGGATGATATCGATCCGGGACACCATACCGACCAGTTTTTTTCCTTCTACAACGGGAAGCGCGTGCAGTTTCTTATTGCTCATGATTTCGGCAACGCTGCTGACGGTATCGGTGGGTGAAACCGTGACAACATCCGACGACGCCAACTCTGAAGCGGTTTGTGCGGTTATTTTATCCAGATTTCTCTGCAGGGCATTTTCACCTTCCAGCGGAATGACCCAGTCAAAAAGAGATATAACAGTCGGGATATGGAGAGGACGGTCCTGTTCTACCAGATCTGACGCAGTTACAATACCGGTCAAATTTCCGGCACCATCAACAATCGGGAGTGTACCGAAATTTTTGGATTCGAAAATACCGGCCAATTCTCGAACAGTTGTGGTTCCGCTAATTGAAACAACATCTTTAGTCATAATATCAGCTACGGTCAGCATAAAAATTCTCCTTTTTTCAGAGCTCACCGAACATCTTCAGGTTCGACAGCAGGGTGTTTTTACTAATGTATTACAGGCGTTCGGCAGCCTTTCGAGGACATCAGAGGCATTTATTCCTATCTCCCCTTTATCCTCAGCGACCAGATCTGCGGCAAACCCATGCAGGAACACCCCCAAACGACAGGCGTCCCATGCAGTGTACCCTTGTCCGAGCAGAGATGCAATAATGCCGGTCAGAACATCACCCATGCCGCCGGAGGCCATACCCGGATTACCACTGCCGTTGATGGCTGCGAAACCGTCGGGAGAAGCAATGATAGTACGGGCTCCCTTAAGTATCACATAAACACCGTAGGTTCTGGCAAATTCAAGGGCGACAGAAATACGGGCCTCTTCAATGCCCGGAACTGAAGACCCCAAAAGGCGAGACATTTCCCCGGGATGCGGAGTCAGAACGATCTGCTGTGATTTTTTCCGATGCAGAAAAGACACGTCTTCTGCCAGAGCATTCAGACCATCCGCATCAATCACCAACGGCAATTGCACTTCTTCCACCAGTTTTTGAACCAGAGCGCCGGTACCCGGATGACTGCCAAGTCCTGGGCCGACCGCAACGGCAGACTTGCCGGTCAGCAACGTTTCAATCGCCGGAAACGCATCACACGTCACGTATCCATTACCGCTGTCCGGCAGAGGAACGGTCATCGTCTCTGTTGTTTTAATTTCAAGTATGCTGTGAATGCTCTCGGCAACCGCCAGCGTAACCAGTCCGGAACCGGCTCTCACGGCACTGTTTGCCGACAGCGCCGCTGCGCCGGTTTTACCGGTGGACCCGGCAATAATCAGACAATGGCCGAACGTCCCCTTATGGGCCAGGCGGTCGCGTCTGTTCAGTAACGGACGTACCCCATCCGCATTCAGAAATTCGTAACCGGGGGCGTTTTCCATCACTTGCGGTGGAATGCCGATGTCAGTCACCACCAATCGTCCGGCATGCTCCGCCCCGGGATAAAGAACATGCCCCAGTTTGGCAAAAGCAAAGGTAACGGTTAAATCAGCCTTGACAGCGTTTCCCAGCACACAACCGGTAGAGCCGTGAATGCCGGACGGGATATCAACCGCAACTACGGGCCGACCGGAGCCATTCATCAGCTCAATCGCCTCACGGTAGATACCGCCGATAGTGCTGCATAACCCAGTGCCGAGTAGCGCATCAACAATCACGTCAGACTGAATGATTTTGTCCCTGTGCAAAGCGGACAATTGATCTTCTTGAATACAAAAAGAAAGCATCTCCCCAGGAAGCATTGCCAGATTAACCGCTGCATCACCGCTGATCTGTTCGCGGTCCGCAAGGATAACAACAAAGACCTGCCACCCTTTCTGACTCAACAGACGGGCAATGACATAGCCATCGCCCCCGTTGTTGCCCTTGCCGGCCATAACGACAGCACGACCACCCGGTCCGAACTGGGCAATGATCTCGTCAACACAACTTTGTCCGGCATTTTCCATGAGTTGAAGGCCGGCAATACCAAACTCGTTGATTGCCCGTTTGTCTGTTTCCTGCATGGTCTGCGCGGTCACAACTTTCATTTTGACTCCAGAACCACCATCGCAATAGCTTTTCCACCATCATGTGACAGGGACAAATGAATCCGGTTCAACCCGTTCACCTGGAATTGCTCCGCCGCCGCTCCGGACAACGTCAACTCCGGCTTTCCCAGACTATCATTGGAAACTTCCATATCCAGCCACGAAATGCCGTCCCTCAGGCCGGTTCCAAGAGCCTTCAAAAAAGCTTCCTTCGCTGCGAACCTGGCTGCCATACAGGATGCGGCATCTTTCCTGCTCCTGCATCGTAACTGTTCGGCCGGAGTGAAGAGTCGATCAATAACGGCTGAGCCGGTATCAATAAATCGCTGAAAACGCTCAACAGCAACAATGTCCGTGCCGATTCCGTAAATCATGCGTACTTAAGCAGCTCCACCATGTCCCGCACTGCCCGATCCAAGCCAACCAGCATGGCACGGGCAATTATTGAGTGTCCGATATTATACTCCTCAATGCCGCCCAGAGCGGTAACTGCCTTGATGTTGACGTAATTCAGCCCGTGTCCGGCATTCACGCCCATACCTACCTTGCGCGCCAGTTTAATCGCGGTGTCGATATTTTCAAGTTCGTGCTGTTTTTCCTCCCAGGTAAGCGCATCGGCATACGAGCCGGTATGAATTTCGATATAATCGGTACCGGTTTTTTTGGCCGCCTTGATCTGCTCCTGATTCGGATCTACAAACAGGCTGACGACGATGCCGCCATCTTTCAGGCGCTTGACCGTATCGGCGATCTGCTTGGTATTAACAATAACGTCAAGCCCCCCTTCAGTGGTCAGCTCCTGGCGTTTTTCCGGCACCAGCGTTACTTGTTCAGGCTTTACCGAAAGCGCAATCCGCACCATCTCCTGAGTGGCAGCCATCTCAAGGTTGAGTTTGCTCTTCACCGTGCGGCGCAGAATTTCAAGGTCGCGATCCTGAATATGACGACGATCCTCACGCAGATGAATTGTGATGCCCTCGGCTCCGGCCATTTCGCCTATGGCGGCGGCAGTTACCGGATCGGGCTCAACACCGCCGCGAGCCTGGCGTACGGTAGCGATATGATCGACATTAAGTCCGAGTTTTGCCATCATTTTTCTCCAATATGTTTCTTCACAAGATCACAAATCTCATTAGCCCACGTCGTAATCTCATACTTATCCTGCCCCTCAATCATAACCCTGAGCAGTGGCTCGGTGCCGGAATAACGGATCAGCACCCGCCCTTCATTGCCAAGTTTTTCCTCAACATCCTTGATCTTGGCGGCAACGTCCTCAATGGAATAAATATCCACTTTTTGACGAACACGCGTATTGCAAAGCACCTGCGGCAGCGGAATCATTATTTCTGCAAGTTCGGAAAGTGTTTTCCCCTCCCGCCGCATAACAGCCAATAGTTGCAGGGCAGAAAGAATTCCGTCGCCAGTGGTGTTATAATCCAGAAAAATCATATGCCCGGACTGCTCGCCACCTAAATTGTACCCCCCCTTACGCATGGTTTCCACAACATAGCGATCACCAACATCTGTCTTGATAATTTTACCGCCGCATTTGCGAAGAGCAATATCGAGCCCCATGTTACTCATCACTGTCGCCACGAGCGTCTTCTTCTTGAGCAATTTGCGCTTCAGCATATCGCTGGCACAGATTGCCATAATATGATCACCATCAACTTCATTGCCGAACTCGTCACATACGATCACGCGATCAGCATCACCATCGAGCGCAATGCCGATATCGGCGCGATGCTCCTTGACCTTGGCGCGGAGCGCCTCGGGCGCGGTCGAGCCGACCTTGTCGTTGATGTTGAAGCCGTCGGGCTCGACCCCGATCGTGAACACCTCGGCGCCCAACTCCCAGAGCGCTATCGGGGCCACTTTGTAGGCCGCGCCATTGGCGCAATCGAGCACCACTCGAAGGCCCGCAAGATCGGTGTTGCGCGGCAGCGTTGCCTTGGCGAACTCGATGTAGCGCGTTCGCGCCTCATCATCTCGATAGGCGCGCCCGATGTCGCGACCACGCGCCAGGCGTTCGCTCATGTCGCTCTCGATCAAATCCTCGATCCGCGCCTCGGTCTCGTCGGAAAGCTTGAACCCGTCGGGCTGGAACAGCTTGATGCCGTTGTCTTCGAACGGATTATGCGAGGCCGAAATCATTACCCCGAGATCAGCGCGCAACGACCGGGTCAGCATGGC
>JANXZX010000191.1 GCA_025355325.1 Geobacteraceae bacterium | reverse complement strand
GGTGGGTACCCCCCCCCCCACGGCAGCTTGGGCGACGCTGTTCAGATCAACGATCTCACTGCAGGTAATATCTCCCTGACGGGCAAAGTCCTTCAGGTCGTCAACAATGCGCTTGATCCGTTTGCCGGCCTCCTGGAGCTTGTCCAGGCTGCGCGGAATCTCCTCGCGCATGCGCGAATAAGGGAGACCGCCACAGGTGAAATCGCCGTTGTCGCGGTAGTACCGTTCCAGAATGATGGAGGCATCGGTAAAGAAACGCTTCAGCGTCGGCGCTTCAAGCAGGATCAGTCCGGTCGGGTTGTTGATTTCGTGGGCGACACCGGAAACGAGGATTCCCAGCGCTGCCATCTTGTCGGCCTGAACCAGCTGCTGCTGATTGAGAAGCAGTTCCTCTTCGGCATGGAGGCGTTCGGATATCTCTCTGGTCAGGTCGGCGGTGCGCAGAGCTACCTGTCGGTGCAGGGTGCGCGACCAGAGGGCAAAACCGCTGAGCAAGAGCAGCAGCGGCACAACCACCACGGCGGCATATTTGGCAATGGTGCGCAGATCGACCGGCTGCGGTTCCAAAACCCCCAGCCATTTGTTGTAGATTTTTTCATACTGGCCGGTCTTCTTGAGGATCGCCAGCCCTTCGTTCAACCGTGAGAGCAGGTCGGCGTCCCCCTTGTCCACGGCGTAACAGTAGCGGTGAGTCGCCACGTTGCGCACCACCGGTATCAGGTTGGTGAGCTTCAGTTCGCGGATCAGGTACATCCCCGGTACGATGGCCACCACGGCAAAATCGGTTTTGCCGGCAGCGACCAGGCGCATGGCATCCGCCGGAGTGTCGGTAAGCACCAACTGCGCTTTGGAGCCGCTTTTGACCAGATAATCATGCATGATTCCCAGGCGGTGAACGGCCACCGTCCGCCCCGCCAGCTCATCAAGAGTTGTTGCTGCCGGAGAATCCTTGCGGGCAAAAACGGCGTGATTGACAATGGCATGGGGAATGGAAAAGTCCACCTCTCCGGTCCGTTCCTCCGACCAGGACATCCCCTCCAGCGCATCGATGGTGCCGTCTTGCAGGGCACTGCGCATCTCGGCCCACCCACCCAGGCGAATCTCGACCTTCATCCCCATGACGTCAGCAATGGCACGGGTCAAATCAACATTATACCCGTTCGGACGACCGTCTTTGTCGATGAATTCATAGGGAGGATAATCGCGGTCGCCGCCGATCACGATCACCTTTGGTTCCTGCTTCTGCGGCTGGGCAGCCGGGAGCGACACCGGACTGGCCAGAAACAGCAGCGGCAGTAACAGCAGTATGCTGATCCGGATAATTAAAGATGAACGAATAGAAGAGTTGTTATCTGAAGATGGCATGGACCGTTCCCTGAATAAAATAGCAATAATTCTACCATACGAATCGGCAAATCATGAAATTGAAATGGCGACCCAAGTGGCCGCCATTTCAATAGTGAGTGTTGGTGTGGCTCTCAGCTAGTAAATTAATTTTACCAGAAGATAGCCCACGGCACAGCCGGTGCCGACACCGATCAGGCCGGGAATGATAAAGCTGTGATTGATAATGAATTTGCCGATGCGAGTGGTGCCGGAGCGGTCAAAGCCGATGCAGGCCAAATCGCTGGCGTATGTCGGCAGAATAAAGTATCCGTAGCTGGCGGAGAAGAAGGCAACCATTATCAAGGGATCTACGCCGAGACTGACACCCAGGGGCGCCATTGCTGCGACAGCCGCAGCCTGGCTGTTGACGAACTTGGAAACGATAAACAGGACGATGGCATAGGTCCATGGCTTGGTTGCCACAACCCCGGCAAGGGTCGCTTTCAATAATTCAAAATGTGCTTCAAAGAAGGTGTCGGCCATCCAGGCGACGCCGAAGATGGATATGACGGCAACCATGCCGGCCTTAAAAACGGTGCCATTGGTGATTTCCTGTATCTTGCCCTTGCAGCAGACCATAAGAATGATCGCACCGGCTGACAGCATCATGATCTGGATGGCTATGTTCATGGAGAGCGGTTTTGCTTTGCCGACAGCTCCGAAGACCGGGCGCAGTTCGGGGAATGCGCCGAGAAGAACGACAACTCCGATGGCAGCGAAAAAAATCCAGGCGGACCAGTAGGCTTCTTTGGGGAATACCTTGTCCAGCAGGGTGGTGGATTCACCGTAAATATAATTCTTTTGGGCAGGATCCTGTATTTTTGCCTGGAACGCCGGATCGTTTTCCAGGTCTTTACCCCGCTTGAGGCTCCAGAGTGCTGCTACGATTACACCACAGAATGTGGCGGGAATGCTGATGCTCAACAGCTGCAACAAGCTGACCGGATGAGTGGATTTTGACAGGATGGCAACCATGGAAACGACAGCCACGGATACGGGAGAAGCGCAGATCCCCATCTGGGATGCAACAGATGCCGCCGCCATGGGGCGTTCGGGGCGAACCCCTTCTTTGATTGCGATATCATAAATGATGGGGAACATCGTGTAGACTACATGGCCGGTACCGCACATGACCGTGAGAGACCAGGTCGTGATAGGCGCGAGTAAGGTTACGTATTTTGGGTTCCGGCGCAGGATTCTTTCGGCGATGCGCATCATCACGTTGAGGCCTCCGGCTGTTTGCAGCACCGAGGCACAGCCAATGACGGCCATGATGGTGAGCAGCACATCCACTGGCGGTTTGCCGGGTGCGAGATGAAAGACAAAGGCAAACACCAGCAGACCCAGGCCGCTGATCAGACCGAGACCGTAACCACCGTAACGGGCACCTGCCAGCAGACATGCGATGATAACCATAAATTCGAGCACAATGATGTAGTCCATGATTTTAAACCTCCTTCATTTTTTTGCTGCGTTTGTCCCTTAAAACATTCTCCACTTGAAGTGTATCACCCGGAAAATGAGTGTCAAAAATGATCTGTGGCACTTGTCACTTATTAATCTACTATTCCAAATGTTTGATATGGTCTGCGAATTTAAGTGGAATTTCTTTTCAACACTCAGCATCACTTGAGCATGGAGCATGCCAAATGTCCGGAAAGGCTTTAAATTGCTGTAATTATTAATAAATTATGGTGAGTGTAAGGAAGTTTGGCTGGAAGCAATCATAACCACCGGTTATGATTGTGGATGTATTGGTTGATTTAATGCCGATATTACAGCAGGTTGAATATATTTATAACCTATAGTTATTGATATAACGTCAGGTTATAGGGGATGGGTTTTAACTTCTTAACTGGAAATATTAATACCTGCTCATATGGTTGCGGAGCCTCAGAAACCCTCGAAATAAAGCGATTGCGATAGCAGACGTCTCTGAAATCAAGCGACGATGGCGTCTGATATCGCTTTCCCTAGATCATTCATGCTGTATGGTTTCCGTATGAGGCCTTTTGCCCCAAGCTGAGCGAGCTCGTTGGCGTTTCCTTCGCGGTTGAAACCGGAACAGAAGAGTACCCGTACCTCCGGGTTCATCTCTCTTAAGCGAAAAAACGTCTCTTTTCCGTTTAATTTTGGCATAACCATGTCGAGCAGAACCAGATCGATAGAGCTTCTGAGTTGGACATACTGCCTCAGAGCATCTTCACCATCTTCCGCCACAAACACGGTGTAGCCGAGTTCCTCCAGTAGATCGCAGCCGGTATGGCGGAGAATTTCCTCGTCATCCACCAGAAGGATGCCTCCTTTACCCCTGATGATAGTATCGCCCGGTTCTGCGGCATTACCGGTAACCGGGCAAAGTGGCAAAAATAAGTGGAAAGTGGTCCCCTGCCTCGGTTCGCTGATGACAGTGAGTCCCCCTTTGTGATCGCGAACTGTCCCATACACCGCTGCCAAGCCAAGGCCGGTCCCTTTTCCCTGTTCTTTGGTGGTGAAAAACGGCTCAAATATCCTCGCCATTATTTCCCTGGGGATCCCGGCTCCGGTATCGGAAACTGCAATACGAAGGTACGTCCCGGGGCTGCACGGGATCTGGCTAAGCCGGCATGCGACAGCATCAAGAATGGTAACTGATGTGTCATAGGTCAGCGTTCCGCCATTCGGCATGGCATCCCTGGCATTGACACCAAGGTTAAGCAGGGCATTCTGCAGCAGGGCCTGATCACCCATTACAATCGGATCGTCAGCTGACAGGCTGGTTACAAGGTGGATGTTTTTGTCAATTGTGCGTTCAAGAAGGCCAATGACGGCGGATATCGTGTCATTAACGGCAACCAGGGTGCTTTCCTTTACTCCTTTGCGCGAAAAAGTCAGAAGGTCACGGGTCAGGTGAGCCGAACGGGCGGCCGCATTGAGAATGGTGTTCACCATCTTCATGTTACGGTCATCATCAGACATGCGATGTTTCATCAGTTCTGCGGACGCCATGATTCCGGTCAACATATTGTTGAAATCGTGGGCAATGCCGCCAGCCAACTGTCCGACAATATCCATTTTCTGCGCCTGGCGCAGTTGCTCCTCAAGCTGGGCCCGCTGGGTAACATCCTCAACCATCAGGATAAATTCAGCCTTGAGGGGAATAGTTGAAAGTGGCGCAGAAATAAGCGAAACAACCAGAGGGCGGCCATCAAAGGAGTTGAGCAGGATTTCCGGGAGTCTCAGGTGCTGTTCGTTTTGCAGACGGCTGATAAAATCAGCATAGCCCTTTTCTGATGTAAACAGCTTTTTCAGGGTGTGGTCTAAATCCCCCGCAGAGCAACCGAACAGCGTAGCGGCGGAGTGGTTCCAGAGGCTGATAATGCCATCCTGATTGAGGCTGATGATGGCAAGTGGCGATGCGTCGATCATCGTTTCCAGTTTGCGGTTGGATTCTTCCAGAAGGCTCTGGTTAGATTCGGATACACTCAACTGTACCCTCAGCATTTCCTCGGTCGCCAACAGCTGATTATGGGTCTCATGGTATTCGTCTATCTGGGAACGCAGCATTTCCTCGGTAACCTGAAGTTCGTCATTCTGATCGTGCAGTTTGGACTCCCGCTGCTGTACCTCCATAGCCATGGCACTGATGGTGTCAGAAAGCAAAGCAATCTCATAACAGCGGGATTCGACCGAAGCTACTTCATCAAAGCGCCCTTCGGCTACCAGTCTGGATTGGTGTTCCATCTGCCGGAATGGTTTGCTGATGATGCGGTTTCCTATTACTGCACCGAACGACACCAGCAAAAACATAATGCCGATCCCGCACAGAAATGTTCTTTCAAAGTAGTAAATCGGCTGCTCTGCGTCTTCCAGTCGTTTGGCGACAACCAGCTTCCACTGAGTCTCGATGATTGGAACAACCGTGGCATGGTAGCGTGTATTCTGAAAGTCAAACAAACCGCTGCCGACATTTTGTGAAGTTTCCCGCAACAGGGGTAGATTACCGATATTTTCGCGCCGTTCAACAAGGCTGTTGTTCGGATGGGCGATAATGCGCCCTCCCTTATCGACGATGAATGCGGTGTAGAAGTGATTCTGGCTAGCCTCATTGATTATGCGCGACAGCTCAACCAGACGAAGATTGGCCATGATAACGCCATCCCGGGCCGCCAGACAGAGTGCTATGGTCGGCTCTCCACCTGAGAGCGTCTGACTGCTTGACCAACTCGGATGTTTGTCACGTATCGCCTCCTGAAAGGATTGCAGGGAAGAGAAGTCCATACCGTGCAAATCCGATTTGCTTTCTGAATCAGAGTTGTTACTGATTTGACGGACTAATCCTGAACGGTCGAGATGGTAGATGGACTCGAAGTAGTCATGAGTTCGAAGAACATCATCAAAATATTGCTCAACGCTGGGGTCAAGGTAGGATTGATTTTCAATATGGTCTCTTGCAAGCGAAAGAACTCTGACCGGTTGCCGGAGGTATGATCGGATCTGCTCGGCTATTGAGAGGGAAACTGCTACGCTTGCGCGTTCCATTTCATTGCGCAATTGCGTTTTAAGCATGTAGAGCGAGACTATTCCCACCAGAAGCATCGGCAGAGCTGCCGAAAGAAACGTGGTAAAAAAGAGGATACGCTTGATTCCGAATTTCATGGGGGAGGGGCGTTTAACACTTCTTCGAGACCGTCGCGATAACGCAGCACAAACAGATGACGATTAGGGTCGCCAAATGCATCCAGAATGATCGGCCCCTGTAGGCCATCAAATTTTGGAATCGACTTGATTGTCTGACGAAGGGCCTGAATGTCGGCATTCTTTTTCAGCGACGTCAGTACCACCTGAGTGGCATCGTAGGCCAGTACAGCTGTAAATGTGGGCGGGTAGTTGTACCGCTTGGTGAATGCATCCTTGAAAGCAATATAAGCGGGCACGGTGGATTGGCTGTTTACCGGCAGAGTGAAAATAAAACCTTCCGACGATTTGCCAGCCAGCTGTAGAAGGTCGCGCTGGGCAATACCGCATGCTCCGGAGAGGATGGGAACGTTTGAACCTTCTTTGCGAATCTGCTGGGCGATGACAATTGAATCGACACTGTTGGCCAGCATCATGATTCCATCGGCCTTGTTGATGTCCAGTTGCTTGACAAGCGACTGAAAGGAGTTTTTTTGAGTCGAATCAAAGGTGACTTCGTTGGTAACAGTTCCGCCGCCTTTGATAAAGGCCTCACGGAAAACCTGGAAGATGTCAACGGTGTATGGACGGTTGTTGGTGTCGTAGATAACGGCCAGGCGTTTGACGCCAAGCTTGAGGGCACTTTCAGCCAGATGTCCGGCAAATTTGGAATTAGGCTCCATTACGCGGAAGAAATAATCGTCTTTGCCACTCAACTCATTTGAGCTGGAAGTCGGACTGACCATAACAATCCGCGCTTTTTCGACAACCGGCAGGGCCGCTTTGGACATAGAACTGGCAACAGGCCCCACAATAGCCGCAACCCCTTCCTTTACAAGCTCTTCTGCCTTCTGTGCAGCTACTTTGGGATCAAGGGTGTCATCACGCACGACGAGCTCAAGCTTTCGACCATTCAAACCTCCCTGGCCATTTAGCTGTTCAACAGCGAGCATGGCGGCATCCCGGGCGGCAACGCCAAGGTCGCTGTGTTTGCCGGTTATGCTGCCGAGATACCCGATTTTAATCGGTTTCTTGTCAGAACAACCGGTTGACAGCAGAGTCATGATGATCATACTTACCAAAGTTCCACGTTTCATGATCCATTTCTCCCTTGTCCGGTATTCTGCAGCACGGTTAATCTCAGGAATCAGCGGCAACGTACCTTTATCTCTCATTTTAATGAGACAGTAGCATCCTGATTCGTGCTGTCAAGCCTAAATTGACTGGAGTAATCTCAGGAAATTAAACTTTTCCCTTCAGTTTGTATACGTACGCCAATACTTCTGCCACGGCAGCATAAAGAGCCTCAGGAATCGGTTCGTTCTCCTTGACCTGGTCGTATAGTTCCCGTGCAAGAAAACGGTTTTCAACTAAGGTAATGCTGTTTTCACGGGCGATCTTTTTGATCGCTTCGGCCATGATATCCATCCCCTTGGCAAGAACGATCGGCGCAATCATTTTTTGTCGGTCATATTTGAGAGCGACCGCAAAATGAGTCGGGTTGGTGATGACCACATCAGCCAAGGGAATTATTTTTATCATGCGGCGACGGGCCATCTGAAACTGCATCTTCTTTATTTTACTCTTTACTTCCGGATTTCCTTCGGCGTCTTTGGCTTCGTCCTTAACTTCCTGTTTGGTCATTTTGAGATTTTCAATATAGCGCCATTTGACATAGAGCATGTCAAGAAGGCCGAGAATAATCATGATCCCGCATGTGTGGGTCACGATTTTGAATGCGAGGTGTCCTACAAAATTAAAAATAGTCTGAATATCAGCTTCTGCAAGAAAAGTGATATTTTGCATTTCGTCACGTACTACGCTGTAGGAAATCCAGCCAACAATCAAAAGTTTGAGCAGTGATTTCAGCATCTCGACAAGCGCATCTTTATTAAACAGCCGCTTGAAGCCGCTTAATGGATTCAGCTTGTTGAAACTTACTTTCATCCGCGACCACTGAAACTCAAAATTGCCGTTGTCCTGGACCATTTTCGAGAGTACGGCTGTGGCCGTAATGATTACCAGGATTGGTGTCAGCAGGAGTATGACGGTTCCGAACTGTTTGAGGATAAGGAGATAGATATTTGCTTCCGTCATCTGGAAGCTGCTTATTGAGGACAGAATTTTGACGGTACTCTGCTTGAGGCCGTCCATCATGAAATTGCCAAAGATGTACAGGCTGACAATACCCGCAAGCAGAGTAAGAGAGGTCGTCAGCAACTGGCTCATCGGTGGTGGTCCCTCTTCACGGGCCTTTCCGAGTTTTTGACCGGTCGGTTGTTCTGTCTTGGAGTGTTTATCTACATCTTCAGCCGTAGGTCATCCCCCCTTTGTCATGAGACGGTAGAGTGTGTCAATTTGCCCGGACATATGTCCGAATGATACTTGAAGAACGTGAAAAAAGATGGTCAGGGTCATTCCCAAAATGAGCAGTCCCAAGCCGATATTGAGCGGCAGGCTGATCATAAAAATATTCATCTGCGGGAATGCCCGCGCCATAACGCCGAGCGCCACGGTGGCGAGGAGCAATGACACCATTACCGGTGCGGCCAGGCGGATTCCGATAATAAAAATATCTGCCGTGCGTGTGACAAAGAAATTCACCAATTCGCCGCTCATATGCCACCCTCCAAGCGGTATCACTTTAAAGCTATCCACAACGGCGCGGATAAACAGATGATGGATATTGAACGACAGAAACGCCAAGGTCGCAAACAGGGTCTGCACTACGGACATAATTTGAATTTGAATGCCTCGGGTGGGATCTATAATTGATGATATGGTCAGTCCCATCTGCATCCCGATGATCTGGCCGCTGAATTCTACGGCGGCAAATAATATTTGGGTAATGAAACCCAGAGAGAGGCCGACAGCAACTTCGCACAATATTAGCAGGGCAAAACTGAAAGCATCGGACGGCACTTGAGGAAGTGCAACTGAGAGCGTCGGAAAGCAGACCAGCGTTATCATAAAGACTGCAAATACTTTGATGCGGGTCGACACCCCGTGACCGCCAAATACCGGTATCGCAGCAAATATACCGGCTACTCGACTTAATACCAGCATGAAGCATATGACTTCGCGAATTGTTGGAAAGGGGAGGAGCGGGATCATGCGAGGCTAACGCCGCATTAATGCAATGAATGAGTATATTTCACGGGTAAAGTCACTCATGTAGGTCATCATCCAGGGAAAAAAAATGATAATGGCAACCATAACGGCAATAATTTTCGGGGCAAAGGCAAGCGTCGCCTCATTGATTGAGGTAACCGCCTGGAATACACTGATGAGCAGACCAACCACAAGACTTGCAATCAAAAGTGGCGCTGACAGCAAAAGTGTCGTCTCAAAGGTGCGGCGGGCAAGCTGTATGACTAATTCGGGTGTCATTTTTTTATCACCTACCCAAAACTTTTTACCAGTGAGCTAATCACCAGTCCCCAGCCATCCACCAAAACAAAGAGCAGAATTTTGAACGGAAGCGAAATCATGACAGGGGGCAACATCATCATACCCATCGACATCAGAACGGATGCAACGACCATATCAACAACGATAAAGGGAATATAGATCAAAAATCCGATTTGAAATGCTGTGCGCAGTTCTGAAATCATGAACGCCGGAATGATGGTGAGCGTCGGAATGTCGGCGGCATTTTTCGGCCGCTGCAATTTTGAGAGGCTCACAAACAGCGACAGATCTTTTTCTCGTGTTTGGGAGAGCATGAACATGCGCACCGGTTTGACGGCACGTTCCATGGCCTGCTCCTGGCTGATCTGCTGGGCTTTCCATGGTTGATACGCCTCTTTGTTGATCTGCTGCCATACCGGCGTCATGATGAAGAAAGTCAAAAACATCGACAATGACAAAATGATCTGGTTGGAAGGAGCTGATTGCGTACCCATGGCGGTACGCAAAAATGAGAGCACTACCGAGATGCGGGTGAAGGAGGTCGTCATGATCAACAAGCCGGGCGCAAGCGAGATGACCGTCATCAGCAGGAAGATCTGAACTGTAACCGCTACATCATTGGGTTTGGTAGCGGTACCTACCCCGATATTAAGGGATGGAATAGCGATCGGCTCAGCATACGCCACGACGCCTGCCGCCAGCAGCAGAGCGGTCAAACTAAAAATCAGGAAGCGTTTTGTAAGGTGCCGGGTGATCATGGTGTCTGTCTCAAGCGCGTCAGTAGTGTGGCGAAACGGCTCTGCTCCGGATTTTCTTCAATTATGTCGATCTCTTCCAGCATATCAATCTGTTTGATGAGCGTCAGGCTGGTGTCCGTGCTGGATAACAGCAGGTATTCCCCCTCAACCTCAACCAGCAAAAGAGCTTTTTTTGGGCCGAGATAGCGGGTCTCAATCAGGCGGATATGTTTTGAGATCAGTTGGTGGCCGCCCGGCAGACCTTTCATGAGTTTGCTGGAATAGTGCCAGATAATCAGAATAAGTCCGACAACCAGGGCCAAGGCCGCGATCATTTGTAAAAAGCTTGCAAGAAAACTGAACTCCTGTCCGGAGCTGTCAGCAGCAGACACTATGGAGGGTAGGAAGAGAAGGAGTGCGGAAGCCGCACCTTTCACAAAATTTTCTCCACCCGTTCGTTAGGAGTGACAATATCTACAAGTCTAACACCAAACTTTTCATTGACAACAACGGCTTCACCTCGTGCAACCAGCTTGGAGTTGACAAAAATATCCAGCGGTTCACCTGCCAGTTTCGTCAACTCTACAACTGCGCCCTGATTGAGTTGCAGTATATCCTTGACCAACATTTTGGTTCTTCCCAACTCTACAGTTACCTGCAAGGGAATATCCAGGATGAAGTCAAGATTCTTCTTGTCAATCGACGATTCAATTATCTCCGGAATATCACTCACTATTGCCCCCTAATGCTTGTAAATCTTGCTGATCTGAATTGCTTTGTTGCCGTGAGTTTGACCAGGAATACCGAAATATTTGGGTATTCCTTCAACTTTAACAATCATTTCACTTGAACATGCCTTGTCAAGCATTATGGTGTCTCCCGGGGCCAGGTCGAGCAACTCTCGCAGGGTAATGCTGGCATTGCCCATCTCTACCGTAGTTTCCATCGGAGCTTCCATCAGTTCAGAGGAGAGCCGGAACGACCACTGCGGATCGATAGCCATCAGGTCAAACTGCATACCGGTTTTGAGTTTGTCCCGAATCGGATCAATAGTCATGAACGGAACGGCAAACATCATATTGCCGGATACATCATCAATCTGGATCTTGAGTGTCATTGTTACGATCTGATACTCGGGTGGTACGATGTTTACCAAACGTGGATTCATCTCCATACGCAACAGGCTCATGTGGGTTGCATATAGCGGTGCCCAGGCTTTTTCCAGGTCCTGCAGGGCATCGCCGACAATTTTTTCCATCAGGCGCATTTCAATGGAGGTGAACATGCGGTTTGCAAGGGAAACCTTCGCGTTGCCTGTTCCTCCAAGAAGACTGTCTACCAGTGACAGTACCAGGGTACTGTCAAAAGAGATCAGCGCGGCACCCTTGAGTGGTTCAATTTTAAAAATGCCCATGCAGGCAGGTGATGGCAGCGTCTGGAGAAAGTCATCAAACTTGTAGGAACGCGCGCCGATCTTTTTAATTTCGACTGATTTGCGCAGGCGATTGGAAAGAGTGACGCGGTTGTAGCGGATAAAGCTGTCATAAATTATGTCCAGATTCGGAACAAAGCCCTTGTGGGAATCCGCATTAACCAGATCATATACTTCAACGGCCCCCTCCGCTTTCGAGAGTTCCTTTTCGGGCTCTATGCGACCTTCAAAGACTGCATTAAGCAGCGCTTCGATTTCGGCTTTTGTAAGGATCTTTTCCATTGCAGCCACTGCGGTACCTATTGAACTACAAAATCGGTAAAATATATTTTGGCAATTTTGCCGGGAGGAATACTTTTGTTAATTGCCCCGAGTATTTCATCCTTGAGTGCGTTCTTCCCCTGAACATCCTCAATATCACGAAGTGTTTTTGCACTGAGTAAGATCAGGATAGAATCACGAATCGGAGCAATCTTCCCGTCAATTTCAGCTTTTATGGCCGGACTTACCATTTCCAACTCAATCTTTACCTTGAGATAGCGCAGTTCCTGACCGTCATAAATATTTACGATGAAAGGGTCCAGCGGAAATATGTTTGCTGCAGGGCCTGCCGCCGCGCCAGCTGCCGCCGGAGCGCCGCCATGACCGCCAGCCGCAGGGGCCGCTGCCGGAGCACCATGGCCGCCAGCTGCTGCGCCTTCGGCTTGCGCCGCGTCACCCTCTTTTTTTGTTTTTTTGTCGCCACTACCCATCATCATGAAGGCAACAACTCCCAGAATCAGTGCGACGGCAACCGCCGCGCCAATAATGATGAACATCTTCTTTTTGCTGCCGCCTTCTTCTACAGCTTCCGTCGGTGCCTGTTCGTCTTTGGCCATGTGCCAATCCTCCGCGAATGGATAATGAATTCAATGGATTATTTATTGACTGCATTATGTAAAACGAATCAGTTGTTTTTGCAACATTTAAAAGCCTGCGGAGGCGGATCCTGAATTATTGGTTCAGGAACCGCCTCTGTCTTACTTATGAGCTGCTTCTATTATCGTTTGAGGTTAATTACTTCCTGCGTCATTTCATCTGCCGTCGTGATGGTCTTTGAGTTGGCCGAATAAGCTCGCTGGGTCAGGATCATCTTGACGAATTGGGCAGCCATATCCACGGTGCTCTGCTCCAGATTATTGGTGAGGATCTTTTCACTGCTGCCATTTGCAGAGTTGCTTGCCAAACTAAATGCATTTGATGAAATTCCGGAAGCGGTCGTTGGTCTAAACAGTGTACCGCCGACTTTTTCAAGGCCGTTTGGATTTGCGACCGTCACTACAGCCAGTCGCTGTACTGTTGCAGCATTGGCAGCATTGGCAGAAAGGCCAACCATTCCTGAAGTATTATAATAGTTCAGGGTAACACCGTCTTTTCCCAGATAGGTAATTAACCCGCTTGGATCAATACTGGTAATCTTGCCGAAAGCCAGGCCGTTTGCGGCTGCCAGCTGGTTGGTAGCAGCCGTAATTGCGGGTGAAGCTGTTGTAATAGCGGCATTTACTGCTGTGTTAGCTGTATTCTGAAAACCTTGGAATACTACATAAGGTGTAACAAATGCGGCAGGTGAAAAACTGCTGTTATTGGTTAAGGTGGTCAACGCATTAAAAGCAGATTGAACTCCTGCAAGGGTGGAAGCATTAGGAGTTGTAATAGCTGTTGTGGCTGCGGACTGAGCTGTATTGGCAGCCGTCTGGATTGCGAGTGCCGCATTGATTTCACCTGTAGGGGCATTCGTATTAATTGCCGTATTCATTGCGGTCAGCGAGGTCTTGAAAGTGTTGAAGGCCGAAACCATTGCCGTGGAGGTGAACGTACTGGTATTCGCTGTGGTGTTCAGCGCAGTGAATGCAGATTGAGCAGCGGATATGTTGGTCGCTGTCGGATTGAGAGCTGCTGCTGCAGCAGCAGTTTGGGCAGTTTGGGCAGCTGTTAGAATTGCAAAGGCGGCAGCTGCTTCTGCAGCACTTGCTGTAGGAAGTGCTGGAGCTACAGGATTTGCAGCTGCAAATGCAGCCGCATTAAAGGCGGTTGCACCGGTAGCTGGCGGACCGAAACCTACAATAGCGGTTGCCTGTGTACTGTATGCAGTTGCTGCCGCAGCTAGGACTGCATTTGCAAATGTCGTAGCACGAGGAACCTGAGCCGCTACCAAAGTATTTATAGTGGCAGCCGGTATAGCAGCCTGGGCAGCGAGAGCCGTGTTAAGGGCTGAAATAGCAGCAGCGTTGTCGCTGAATTTTATCGGATTTCCCGCAGTATCCAGTACCTGGTAGCCGTCTGCATTCACCAGAGTCAGGTTGCTATCCAGACGAAAGGCCCCTGCTCTGGTCAACATGGCACTATTTTGATTGACGGGAGCAGTTGCATTGGGATCCATAACTGCAAAAAAGCTGTTACCCTGAATTGCCAGGTCAGTGACACTGGTCGTTGTTTCAAAAGTACCCTGGCTAAACAGGTTGTCGACTCTCTGAATCTGGGTACCTTTACCAACCTGTGATCCGTTGCCGATATTGGCGGATAGCACATCAGAAAAGAGTACGCGACTGTCTTTAAAGCCAACCGTGTTTACGTTGGCGAGATTGTTGCCGATGACGTTGATGCCTTCTGCATTGCCCAAAAGTCCGGATACGCCGGAAAACATTGCGGATGTTAAACTCATTGTGTTGCCTCCTTGTTAAGTGTGAGAGTTGAATTTCGTGAAACGCGTCAATCGGTCGGCGTTTCGGGGCTTCCTCTCGGAGGACCAGCCCTGTTGCGTTGTTAAATAATTACCGCTGAGTCGATGTTGGTAAAAACATTGCCCTTCATTTGAGTCCGGTCCATGGCAGTAACCACGGTACGGTTTTTGACACTGACAACCAGTGCCGAATCACCCATCATAACCAGAGATTCCTTACCACCTTTTTGTGCCACACTGTTGACGGCGCCTTCAAGATTGGCAAGTTCTGCGGCGGAAAAGGTAATGTTGCGTGCCTTGAGTCGATCCTGAGCGTGCTGTGAAAACTTGACCCCCTGTGCGGGAAGCTTTTGGTCCAGAACCCGGGCAAACGGCGAGTCAGAAGTTTGACCGGATGTCGGTTTCTGCTGCTGCGGTCGGTCGATTCTGCCCGGTTGAATCGGATTCGGTAAAAATATCTGGTCAATCATGCTACACCCCCATACCGATGACATCACCCAGAGCTACGGAAGATGCGCCTATAGTCAGGCGTGGCGTAGTGCCGGAAAGATCGATGCCGTCGATTCGTCCCGTTGTGTAGGTCGTTGCCGAGATAGAAGCGCCATTTGCTGCGGTAGCAGCAATGCCAAATGTATATGCCCCGGCAGGTAGTAGTGCGCCGCTGCTATCGCGGCCATCCCAGGTAAAACTGTTGTCACCCGCATTACAAGATCCAAGAGTGGCAGTTCGGACGGTTCTGCCCGCTCCATCAAGTATTGAAATCTGTGCAGATGATGCCGATAGCGGTAAACTAAACTCCAGAGATGTTGAAGTGCTGCCGTCGAAAGTGGCGGAGTTGCCGTTTGCCTTGACGTCCTTGCCGATGAACGATACGGCTGTCAGGCTGATAGCGTTGTTTTGTGCTGCCAACAAGTTGTTAAGTGATGTATTGCTGTTGTATGACTGCTCAACCAGAGAAAGCTGCGATAGCTGATCCAGCATGGCAGACGGGTCCTGCGGCTTTAAAGGGTCCTGGTACTGAAGTTGAGCAATGAACAGCTTCATGAAATCATCCTTGTTCATTCCAAGTGATTTTTTCATGGCGGCTGACGCTGCGGTTGTATCGGTTGTTGCGGTAACGGTACTTACCATGTTTCACCTCGAATTAATAATGAATGTCGAGCATCGATTGCCCATGTTGCTTCCGGTACACTGCATGACCAGAAGGCAGATCAGCCTGAGCGGTGAGATAGCCGCGCGCTGATGTCAAAAACTGCTGTTGTTGCTGTTGTTTCGCCAGTTCCCGCCAGGCATGCTGGTTCTGTCCGGTGTTGCCTGAGCCTTTTCCGCCGGTGGTAACATCGAATGACTCCATCGTGATATTCTGACGTGCCAACGATTCCTTGAGCGCATCCGTGTGCTGAACAATAACATCACGTACGGCTCTGTTCTCCGTAATAATTTCAACGGAAAGCTTTTGTCCCTGAAGATTCAGGTTCATTTTTAGTTCACCGAGGCTGTCCGGTGACAAAGTCAGCGTGATCTGCTGATTTCCCGGTTTTACGTCGTGTTGCACCAGGCGTTCCTTCATCTGCTGCATGATCTGCTGTTCCGGAATGTCCTGCCGGGCAAGTTCGGGAAAAACCGGCTTTGCCGAGGGTGACGAGATATTCTGTTGTCCGGAACCTGCGTGTGCTCGTATCTGCTGATCAAACATTTGGTTGTTTGAGGCAAGATCTGACTGCCCTTGATTACCGTCACTACCGAGTGAAACGTCCAGATTCGACATGGATTCTGCCGTGGAAGCAGTAGTCTTAAAGGCCTCTGCCATTTCTTTGACACTGCTTTGAGTACTTTCTTTTCGATTGTTTTCTGCGTGCTGTTCAAGAGCAACCTGTTGCCGGGCACTATGTGTCTCAAGTGCCTGCTCCGCTGTACGAATGCCTGCCAAAGCAGCTACTGACGCAACCTGCTGAGCGGCAACCATTTCTGCAACTGCCGGCTTTGCCGCCATCTGCTCGGGTTGTTTCTTCATTGTTGGAACAGTGGTTACCTCGTTCTGAGGTACGGTTAAAGCTTTTTGCCGGGCTTCCGCAGAAGATATTTCAGGAATATCGGCTTCAGCCGGCTTTGCCGCGACTTCCGGCAGAACAACAGCCGGTACCGCCGGTGACAGCAGGTTTGCCTTCGTTGCCACATACAGTGCCTGCTCGGCTATTGGATGCTCCATTTGTATCTTATTAACTGTAACGGTAGTAACTCCACTGCGTTCTGCAGCTGATGATGCGTTTTGCAGATGATTGTCCGTAGGCGCCGTAGAAACGGTAATTTTCTGCTTATTCGGAGTCTTTTCCGGCAGGACAGCCAATAAGGTCGTCTGTTCCGGCTTTTTAGGCTGCGTTACAGATGCAGATAGATCTGCCGCTGTGGCAAACTGCTTCACGAGACCTTCAACTGGTTCAACAGAAACAATCGCAGGCTGATCAGACGCTGCCTTTTCGCCCATATCTTTTGGAATATGGCCTTCAACTGCATTCAATACTACTTCCGTACCACGTGCAGTTGCATTAACTGGAACGGGTTGCATCAGCGTATCTTCAGCAGGTTGTTCAGATGTTGTGGCTCCATTCTGTAGCCCGGCAACAGCAATCTTGATCTCCGGCATTCTGCCGGGTTGTAAATAACCAGCCAGCGCCATCAGAGATGCGATGTTGGATGGTTCGTCACCTTTTTTCCCGGTATCTGCGAGATCAGCACTTTCCGGGTTTTTCGGCAATGTTGAGGAGCCCGCTGCCTGGGTGCTTTCTGGTGGTGTCTGTAATACTGCCAGCAGGTCAACGATTTGCTGCTCAATTACAATAGCACCGGCTAACTGATCAGTTCCATTCAGGGACTGAGTTTGCTCCGCTTGTCCGTTGCCGGACGTGATCTTTGCGTGCGTATGATTCTGAATCCCACGCAGCAACCCATCAAAATTCCCTCCGTTTTTTTGCTCACCGTTCACTGTTGCCGCAACGGATCCTGCCTGTTCCTGAGGGTCAAACGGTATTACCGACTGCACTGATACGGCATTAATTTGTCCATTAGTCATTAATTTCTCACCTCCTCTCTGTTGAATTTTTTATGGAGTGGACGAGAACTGCTGTCCATAAAATCGTTGTCATTGCTTACTGTAGGTTGTCAGTCACCCATTTAACAACCCGCGGCTGGCTGATAAAAGGAGCCAGCTTAGCGACGGTCTTGGTGTCCATTCTGCTTAAGAGCGAAAGGGCAAGATCTTCCTTCAGCGAATCAATCATCTTGCCGGCCTGCTCGCTTCTCATGGTCTTAAAAAGCTTGACCATTTTCTGTATCTTTTCATCCTGCACTTTTTTCTGTGCTTCTGACCTGGCTTTCAGAGAGTCATCGATTCTCTTTTTGCTGTCTTCGAGAGCTTTTATCTGTGCTTCTATTTTTGCGCTCAATTTACTGAGTTCCTGCTCCTTGGCGGCCAAAGCGGCTTCTCTCTCGGTCAGCTGCTGTCGGCGGGCATCCTGAAGAGCTTTTTCTTCTCGCGCGGCACGAGTCGCATTGAGCGGCTGCTGACTCGTCGATGAATTTTCTTTACTGCCATCTGCCGGAGCTTTGGGCGCGGCCTCTTTTGGGGCTGCTGCGTTGGCAGCAACAACAGTGAGCCGATTCTGAGACAGAAAGAGCATGGTCCCGAATAAAAATGACACTATCAATGTTCGTTTAAGATTCACGTCGCGTTAACCTTCTTCTGAATGGAAATCTCATCAAGAAATTTCCGTTCCTTGGCAGCCATCTCCGTGCGAAATTCTTCTGCCTTTTTCACTTTTAAGGACTCAAGGACCTTTTTATCCTTACTTGCTTCCATTAAGTCCTCTCTTTTTTCATTCATGATTCGATCAAGATCCTTTATCCGTTCCTTTTGCTGGTTTATCTCGTCACGCTTGCGGGCAAAAAAAACCGAATACATCCGCATTTCATCAATACTGCCGATATCCTGCTGGGACTTTTGGAATTCTTGAGATAATAATTCAACCAGTTCCTCTTCACGCTCCAAATCAAGATTGGCCTGTTCAAGTCTCTGTTTTGCCGCTGCCAACTCCTGCTTGCGGAGTTTCTCCATATCGCGGCGATAGATCAATACTCGTTCCAGTTCAAATGTCTTGCCAGCCATCGCCTGTTACTCCCCGACAATCAGTCAGAATCAGGATGCAAACATCGATTTCAAAACCTGTACGGCTTCTTCCAGCATAACCGGATCATGGACTTCCTGTTTCATGAACGCCTGCATTTGATCAATATGTGCTACAGCATAATCTATGCCGGGATTGCTCCCTGATTTATAGGCGCCTATATTTATCAGATCCTCTGATTGGCGATAGGTCGCCAGCACTTCTTTGAATTTCGATGCAACATCAATGTGGTCTCTCGCCGCTACGTCATTCATGACACGACTGGCGCTCGCCAGAACGTCTATCGGTGGATAGATATTGCGGGCCGCAAGATCACGCGACAACACAATATGCCCATCAAGAATACTGCGCATGGCATCGGAAATCGGTTCATTGAAGTCGTCTCCCTCAACCAGCACGGCGTAAAGCGCCGTAATGCTCCCTTCAGGAAAATTGCCGGTACGTTCGAGCAGTTTCGGCAACGCAGCAAAAACAGAAGGGGTATATCCCTTTGTGGTAGGGGGTTCGCCAATAGCGAGGCCGACTTCACGCATCGCCATAGCGAAACGGGTCGCTGAGTCCATCATCAGCAGAACTTTTTTCCCCTGATTTTTGAAGTACTCAGCTATCGTAGTCGCAATATAAGCGCCGCGCATCCTCACCAGAGGGGGTTGATCGGATGTTGCCACTACCACGACGGATTTTTTCAGCCCTTGTTCCTGTAGATCCTTCTCAATAAACTCCCGCAATTCGCGGCCACGCTCACCTATCAGAGCAATAACATTCACATCGGCTTCGGTATAGCGGGCAATCATTCCGAGAAGGGTAGATTTTCCTACGCCGGATCCCGCCATTATGCCAACCCGCTGCCCCTGCCCACAGGTAAGCAAGCCATTTATACTGCGGATACCCAGATCAAGAGGTTTCCTGATCGGCGGACGTGACATCGGATTCACCGGCAGGGCATAGATCGGATATTCTTCCTCGGTATGGATCGGGCCTTTATCGTCGATCGGATTACCCAGGCCGTCAATAACGCGACCCAGCATGAGCGGTCCTACCCCAAGAGTGGCATTATCGCGCCGGACGGAAATCAAACTGTCAAGGCCAATCCCCCGTAGTTCACCAAGCGGCATCAGCAGTGTTTTGTTATTGCGAAAGCCAACTACCTCGGCCGGAATTGGCTCCCCTTCCATCGGCTTTATCTCACAGATAGCACCAACGGAAGTATCCGGACAATATCCTTCAATCACCAATCCGACGACCTGAGTCACTTTGCCATGAAGCCTGACCGATTTTGTGGACGTAATCGCCGAGCGGTATTTCTTCAGATGGATCTTTGATTCAGGCATAGAGTGTCAAAACCGCTTCATGGCTCTTCAACAGCAGCAACGGTACGCTGGTCAACGAGGCTTCTGAAAATCTGATCAAGCTGACTGTCCAGGGACGCATCAATAGTCCCCATAGCAGTATCTACAAGACAGAATCCGGCAGAAACTGAAGGGTCCGGTTTAAGCAGCAGCCGCTCATTTACCAGCTCGTCGTGCAGCAATTGATCACGTCCGGAAGTAACCAGCTGATAGTCATCGGGATTTATGCGTACGGTTATTTCATCACGAAGCGACAAACCGGCAATTGCGTGTTTAACGATGCCTGCCAGTATCGAGCGGTCTTGTGTTGTCTCCTGGATGATCACTTTGCGGGCAACAAGCATGACCAGATTCAGTAATTCGTCTTCGGACTCCCGGAGTATTTTATCTCTTAAATTGTGTATCGATTCACTGGAAGCCCGTAATGCCCTGAAAACATTAATAAGACCGCGTTCAGCGAGTTCTTTGCCCTCTTTAAGGCCGGAATTAAATGCATCATTGATTTTCTGGTCGAGTTCTTCTTCGGAAATTTCAATTGGGGGCGGGCCGGTATCAACAACCTCTTCCTGTTCGGAACAGTCATTATCAAGATCCTGAAACAGCCCCATAGGGACAAAGCCTTGCGTATGCACAACGGGTGAGATTACAGCTCTCGTCTGTCTGATATTTGTCAAGTTGAATTCTGTAGCACATAAACTATCATATTCAGAATGTTTTATGATCTTAGACGAGGACATCTTCGCTTCCCCGGCCTGACAGCACGATTTTTCCTTCCTCTTCCATCTTCCGAACGATTTTTATAATCTCACCCTGGGCTTTTTCGACATCTGAAAGGCGAACCGGTCCCATTACCTCCAGGTCTTCCTTGATCATGTCTGCAGCGCGGCTGGAAATATTTTTGAATATCTTCTCTTTGACTTCATCCGAAGAGGTCTTCATGGCCAGTGTAAGTGTGTCATTTGACACCTCACGCATTACCGACTGAATGCTGCGGTCATCGAGCGCAAAAATATCGTCAAAAGTAAAGAGGTGCTTGCGGATAATTTCAGACAACGGTGGACTGAGAACATCCAGCTTGTCGAGTATCTGTTTCTCCTTGCTCCGTTCAAAATGGTTGAACATATCGACAACTTTATCAATGCCGCCAACCTTATAACGCTGGGTCCCGCCCATGGCCTGCAACTCACGCTTCAGAACGTCATCAATTTCTTTGAGAATTTCCGGTGATACCTGTTCAACGTCGGCAATTCGCAGCACAACTTCTGCCTGTAACTCTTGCGGCAGAAGACTGATTATTTCACTGGTCTGCTTTGATTTGAGTTTGGCCAGAACAACTGCAATAGTTTGCGGATGTTCCTGTGAAAGAAAATTCGCGATACTCTTGGAGTCCATATTCGACAGAATATCAACCAGATCGCCGTAGTTGGAGGCTTGTAATTCCTCCATCAGCATCAGGGCTTTTTCGGATCCGAGAGCCTTTTCAAGGATTTTAAAAACAAATTCGTCACCCTGGGAAAATAAGCCCGCTTCCGGATCAATTACTTCAGTAAATTCACCGACAACAGTCATAATAGCTTCGCGGGGGACATGACCAAGTGAACCCATGCTCTTACTGATTTTCTTTATCTCGTTATCATCCATATGCTCATAAACCCTGGACGTTACTTCGTTACCAAGGTACAGGAGGAGGATTGCTGCTTTTTCGGAACCGGTCATAGTAATCCTGTATCAGTGCGCATAAGCGTTGAGCCGCTACGCTGATCAAATAATTTATTTATCCTCTGAGACCCAGTTCTGCAAAATCTGGGCAACCTGGTACGGATCTTTTTTCGCCTGTTCAATCAAATCTTTTTGTTCAGCCATCTGCGCATTTAACAGTGCCCGCTCTGCTGTCGTCAGCTGATCTTCAACCCCTGAAAGCGCTTCGAAGCTCTCGAGAACCGGTTTCTTTCCCGCTCTCAGTGAGACGATAAGCGGACGAACTACAAAGAGAATCAACACCAGGAATCCGATTCCAATCATAAGATTCTTGGCCAGAGAGATGAAGAACGGGTTTGTCCACCACTTCGCAACTTCAGCAGTTCCTACCTCGCCAGTCTCCTGGAAGGGGATGTTCTGAACATTCAACTGGTCACCACGATCAGGATTAAAACCAACGGCGCTTTTTACCAGTGCTTCTATTTTCTGAAGCTCGTCAGGTGAGCGGGGTGTATATTTTGCCTTGGCAATCTGGCCTTCCTTAACCGCAGCCGGGGCTTCATACTTGCCATCAACCAGAACAGCAATTGAGATTTTACTGAGTGCGCCTACCGGCTCTATAATTTTTGCAGATGAGCGGCTTACTTCGTAATTGAGAGTTTCGTCATTTTTGGAACCGCCTCCTGAAGACCCGGCACCTCCGCCTGTCGTCTTTCCGAGATTGGTTTGTACTCCGGGGACGCCGGTACTGCCGGTGGTTGATGCTCCCTTTTCCTCAGTTCTCTGTTCGCTACGGACTGCAATTGATTCAGGGTCGAATTTCTCTTCGATCCGTTCAACCTGCTTAAAATCGAATGTGGCTGTAACGCGCGCTACCGATTTTCCGCCGCCGACAATACGGTCAAGCAATGATTGAATACGCTCTTCAACATTTTTTTCATATGACCGCTGTGTTTCCTGCATTGCTGAAGTCACTCGGCTTGTCGGATCACTGTTGCCAACCTTGCTGAGAATTATGCCGCGACTGTCAAGTACGGTGACATGCTCAGGGGCCATCCCCTCTATAGAAGCTGATACCAGATGGACGACACCTTGCACCTCTGATTCCCGCAGGGAACGGCTTGATTTCATCTTAAGAATGATTGAAGCGGTGGCAGGCTTTTCGTTGTCCTTAAAAAGGGACTTTTCAGGAATAACCAGATGTACACGCGCCTGTTCGACACCATTCAATTGGGAGATTGTCCGGGAAAGCTCACCTTGAAGGGCTCGCTGATAATTGAGTTTTTGCACGAACTCGGTCATGCCGAAATTTTTGCGGTCAAATATCTCAAAACCGACTCCGCCACCCTGGGGAATACCCTCTGAGGCCAATGTCAAACGGAGTTCGTAGACTTTGTCAGACGGCACAAGAACTCCTTTGCCGTCGGATGTGATCTGATAGGGTGTTTTAGCTTCCTTCAGCTTTTTGACGATTTCACCCGCATCCTCAGAAGTCAGATTAGTGAAAAGCGGTTTATAATCGGTGCGGTTTGCAACAAAAATCAGGATCGCGAATGCAGCTGCTGACAAAAAAGCTACAGCAGCAACCAGCATCTGCTTGCCTGGAGAAAGCGCAAGAATAGGTTCTATGAGACGTCGGATTCCTTCAGGCATTGGTGGGGTTTATATTCCTTTCGATGGGCGCTGTAGAACTGAGAATAACATATTGCCGGGACGTTATACCGGCATCCGCATAATTTCCTGATACGCTTCAAGCGCCTTGTTACGTACCTGTGACATAAACTGGAATGAGATGCTCGCTTTTTCAACTTCTATCATGACTTCATGGAGATTTTTGTTTTCTCCGCTGGCAAGTCCCTGAATTGATTTATCCGATTGCACCTGTATGTCATTAACCTTCGAGACAAGTTCACTGAAAAACTTTCCCGCGCCATCAGCGGGGGATGACGAGCTGATTTTGTTCATTTCAGGGAAGGCTTTTGCCATCCCGATTCCACTTTCAATACCTGTAATAACCATGGTTATAACCTCGTGTGATTAATTCTGATGCAGCTTTGCGTTCCCTGGTACCCGAATAAATTGCTACTTGCCGATTTCGAGCGTTTTCATGGCCATACTTTTTGCCGCCTGGACAGCGGTGACGTTTGCCTCATAAGATCGTGTGGCGCTGATCATGTCCGTCATCTCTTCTACGACGTTGACATTCGGCATTGCCACGTATCCTTGCGGGTTTGCGTCCGGGTGACTTGGGTCATATTGAAGGCGCGGCGGGTTCTGATCTTCGACAATTTGGGCAACTTCCACTTTTCTTACCTGTTTTGCCGTCGCACCATCCAGGGCCCTATTAAAGCCGCTCTCTAACGGAGTTGCCGAATAGACCGCGTCCTTCCTTTTGTATGGTCCCCCCTCGGGGGTTCTCGTGGCATTGGCGTTGGCAAGATTGCTTGAAATCAAGTTCATGCGTGTTCTGCCGGCGGAAAGAGCTGACGAACTTACATTCATTGAGCTAAAGAAATCCATTTACATTGTCCCCCTTATTGCAGTTCGTAACCCTTCGAATTTTTTGTTTAGCATTTGAACCGATGCGTTAAACAAGATCTGGTTCTCAGCCATTTTACTCATTTCATCTTCAAGTTCAACGGCATTACCATCCTTGCCAGGTGTCTTGGCAGGCGTCTCAAGAACGTTGCCGGTAACTGATTGCACCGCGCTGTTTGTTCCGTTGTTCCGCACCGGGATGTGCCGGGCATTGGGAGTTGAAGTACGTTGTATCGCCTGACGGTTTTTCAGAGCGCCTTGCAATTCCTGTTCAAAAGCCAGTGTCTTGGGTGTGAAATTCGGGGTTTCGGCGTTAGCAATGTTGGATGAGATTAAATTCTGATTTTTAGCCCTAAGATCAATGCTTTTTCCCAGCAAGCCGACAGTGGAGCTGAACAAACCATTAATTTCCATATCAAGCGCCCTCCAAAATTCTTTTGTGCAAAAAACGTACCACGGGCAGGTATCCTGACTGCTATACCTGTGAAGGTAGTCGGTCACACGCTAACTGTTAAAAATATATGATAAAACCGGTTCCGGAAGCCATGACGGAAATAAGTGGCTACTCTATAACCTTTCCATGTTTTCGTCAATCTTCCACTGTGCATATATACACGTATCTTTGCATAAATCGGGAGAAAACCGCATGCAAGGTAATTTCTATCGAAGAAATTTACACCCTGACTGTGAATGATAATGTGTGGTGTAGCGCATGCCATAAATTTGACCGTGTCATAATAATGACTTTTAGCGCAGTGCTTACGGCGAGGAAGGTGATGCGATGGACAGAAGGGCCTGCTTGGCAAGTCTCTGCCAGTCAGGATCCTTGCCATTTTTTACAAGCTGATCGAATAATCCTTTTGCGCGCTGGGTGTTGCCTTCGCGGAGGTTGATTTGACCGGTTCGGAAGATAAATTCTTCATTACGCTTGTTATCCGGCAGTTTGAGCGCCGTTTCAAATAACTTCAAAGCTCCTTTTCTATCGCCGGTGCTTTCCCGGGCCGAGCCGGCCACAAAATAGGCATCCGGAACGAGACGTGGATCACGCCCGGTGGGAGCAGTTAAAAATAAGTCCATCGACCTGGCCGCCTGTGAGTAGAGCTGAAGTTCCCAGAGAGAGCGGCCCAGTAGATAATAACTTTCTGTGCGCTGAGCGCGCTCACCTTTGTTGAGTAACCAAAGCAGCGTTTCCTTGACCTGCTGATGTTTATTCGCCGCAAAATAAATAGAACCGAGCCGTTCCGTCATAAGATGCGCTCGCGGGTCGGCAGGAAATTTCCGAAGAAACGTTTTAACCGTTCGCTCAGCGGTAACGGTATCCCCGAGCAACTCAGAGTTGTCAACTATACTCACAAATAATTCCGGAGCTATAGGCGCCGCCCACAATCGTTCAGCCATACCGGCCAGTAATGTTAGCAGCTCAATCGGTCGTCCGGCTTCGCTGTAAGCACGGGATACTTTATCCAGAAAGCCCGGCTGTCCGACGCATCCGGCAAGATACTCGTGTTGTTCGTCCATAAAACGTACGAGTGCCAACGCATCTTTATCCCATGTGGTACGGCGGAAAACCTCTGCGACCAGCACCTCCCGGATATTTTTGACTACAGCGACATAAACACCTCGCGGAAACTTCCGCTGAAAGCCCATTACCGATTGCAATGCCTGTGTCGCTTCACCATGCATCGAATCAAGAAGAACGTACTTGAAGTGCGCCTCTTCACGCATGTCGAGGTCGCCGCTCTGTTGGGTCGCGTTCAGATATACATCGCTGATGGATCGGTAATCCCAGGGAGTTGACTGGAGAAACGAGCCGTCAGCAATGCGCATTAACGCCATTTGGCGGGCCTTGTTCTGTTTGAAATTATCTGCAACATTCTGGTATATGGCCCGGGCTTCCTGATCATGCCCCTGGCGGGTCAGGATGTCGCCTAACCTCACAAGTAAAGCAGGCGCAAAGGATTTGTCGGCCAGCCGTGCGACCAGACTGGCAAGCAAGGACCGGGCGTTTGTCAAGTCGCCACTTCTGGCGATACTGTCACCGTAATAAAATGTGACGCCTGGATTCAGCCCAAGGTAGGCCGGCCACAGTTTTTCCGCTTCACGAAAAGCCGATAATGCTTGTGGGTACTTTTGTAGTTTGTACCAGGTTTCACCAAGACGATAGAGTGCCAATGACCGAATCGGTGCCTGGCGAGAGGCGAACCGGGTAAAGAGTTCCTCGGCTTCAGTCAGTTGCCCTTTGTAGAGGGCAGCTTCAGCAGACATAAAAGTTTTCTGCTCATTTTCGGCAAGAAAACTTTTCAGGATCTGATTATCTGTTTGAGTGAATGGAATTTCAGACTTCAGTGGCGGATCGAAATCACGCACAAGCTTTTCGACACCGTTCCAGATTTTTTCACGTCCCGTCCGAACCGGTGTCGGTACTCCCGGCTTGAATCTAGCTCCAATATCAACTGTTATGGCACTTATGTCAGGGCGCGTGATATCGCGCCAACCGGCACTCTGGGCAATCTGAAAAGTCACCAGCAGATTGTCACCCCGTATTTTAAGAAGCAACCCGCCGATGTTTTTATCTGAATAGCGGCGAAACTTTTTGAACAGGGTGCCATTTGCATCCTGTATGACAAGGCGCAGCCGACTACCGGGAATTGCTGATAAGCTGTATTGCGGAGCATCGGACATCCGCACCGTAAGACGGGTAAAATCTTTTTCAGGACGAATTTCAATCCGATTAATGTTGTTGGGGATCCTGGCGGAAGCCTGTCCGGGAAATAATGCGGAGACAAGCGTGATTAACAAGGCGCCGAACAGAAGAGTCCGGCGACAGAAATGCGCAGAGGTTACTTGTGGGAAGTGGGCATAAGCCATCATCAAACCTGGAAAACTAGACCGGCGCTATTTTACAGTAGCGACTGACCTTTGAAGTCACGTCCTCACCATTGAAGGGCTTTATGATTATATCTCTTGCCCCGTACTTGAGAGCTTTCAACACTGCGGTTCTCGTCCAACATTCAGCACTCATTATGATCGGTAACGGAAAATCCTGACGAATGGCGTTAACTTTTATACAAACTGCCAGTTCTCGGTCATCGGCATCCTGGGAGCCAATAATGACCAGTTTTACGTTTCTGCCGGCAAATAATTCTTTCAAGTCCGCATTAAGCGTGCCCTCAGCAATCTGGAAGCCGGTAAATGAAACAAGATCAACCATCTGTTGACGCTGCTCCTCGTTATCCTCCAACACAACAATACTGTCGACGCCCGGAGACTCGGCAACTGCGGCTTCAGCCGCTACCCCCTCGCTCTTTTCCTCCCCGTCGGCTTCCACAGCTTTGCCATCAGCCGATGGTGTCTCTGCTGTAACGACGGCCGCTTCTTCGACTTCCTCCTCAGGTTGCGGATCATAGAGATTTCCCAGAGCAACCGGAATAAGAACATCCAGATGATTCAGTTCCTGCCCCGGCATTTCCAGCTTGGAGCGGAACATCAGATAGTCGCCATCCGGAAGCGGTTCTTCAGAACTCAGCTCGTCAATATCCGGGATGTATTTTTTGGGAGACAGCAGCTTGAGGCGAACCTTGTTGGGAAGTGTCCCCTGGAAAACGGTATTGAGCGCTCCGTTCACCATATTGGCAATCTCGGAAAAAGCATCAATATCGTCATTTTCCGAGATTGAGAGCCGCTTCTTTTCCTGAATACGTGCCGGGGGGATACCAAGCAGAATGCTGCTCATGACAATAGCATCACGCAGCAGAAACACGAGATAGAACTGCCCGCCGTAAGCCTCGCCGGAATCTATCCCCAAAACGAAGCAGCTATCGTCAAGGCCACCAAAATAGGAGGTCTTATTTGTCGAAAGTGAGTCTGAAAGATCAATGGAAAGTTCCTGCCCCAGCAGCATGCCGCTTTCTTCGCCGGCCTGCTTCAGAGCTGTTTCCAGCATCCCGTATAGTGTTGTATAACCATCCATCAGATAGTATCTTCCAGCGTAGATTTAGTGTGACGACTGTTGCCAGGGTCGTTGAATACGATGCAGCGTACTAATCTTCTTTTTTCAGCGTAAGCCCGACCAGCAGGGTGTAGTCTTCAACGGTAAACGGGACGACGACACAATCATTGTCTGAAAGGGAGTTGACGGTATAATCCTCACCGGAGATCACGGTCGGAATCGACAGCTTCACATCAAGACCGCCCTTGGAAAGCACCTGTTTAACACTGCCGCCCAGCATGTTGGCTATTTCTCCGATAGCATCATTCAGGTCGTCGTTAATCTCGTCACACTCAATGCCCAGCATATTGGAGGTGATTTTCAATGCCAGTTGAACCGGACAATGGATAGATATGACTCCGGAGTAGGTTCCGGCAAAACCGACCATGCCGGTAATGCTGCATTTAAAGCGGCTGACCGGTTCCTTGAGTGGGAAATCGCCAACCACGTCCATCATGACCATGGTAGAGAATACTTCTTTGGTCGCATCCATCACATAACCCGCTACCTGCTCTTCGGTAAAGCTTGTTGACCGGGAGATGTCCGAGTTAAGGCTCATATAAGGCCTCCCAGCTTTTCCTGAAGCTGGTCGGGAGTAAACGGCTTTTTAATGCTGTCACTTGCGCCGCTCGACAGCGCCTCTGCAATGATTTCCTCGCCGCCTTCCGTAGTGATCATAACAATAGGGGTTGTGTTGCCGTTGGCCCGTACCGCTTTGACAAATTCAAGGCCGTCCATGTTTGGCATATTGATATCTGACAAAATCAACTGAATGGATTTTCCGGATGCAATCACCCCTAATCCTTCAATGCCGTCACCGGCTTCGTAGATTTCATCAACGACAAGGCCTGCCTGACGAAGTGATCTCGAAATAATCTTACGCATGGTGGATGAATCATCAACAATCAGAATGTTTGCCATTGCAGTGCTCCTTTTAGTGATTTTCCATAGCTTATATGGATGAAGTCAAATTCATTTTTACGTATACAGGATATACGGCACAGCGTCCGAGATTATAGCTGTTTTTTTCGCCAACGCAACCGTGTAGTTATAATGTTGAAATAAATATCAGCAACTGGCGATTGCAGCGGCCTGCCGCAGGAAGCGCTCGACCTGATCAATCGATCCAGCTTCGCTGTATAAACGCAAAACCGGCTCGGTTCCGGACGGTCTGATAAGGAGCCAGTCACCATTTTCAAAAATAAATTTGAAACCGTCACTGAAATTGGTAGCCACAACATGTCGGCCATCAATAACTGTCGGAGGATTTGACTGCAGGCGCGAAATTAATTGAGCTTTTGCCGTGTCGTCGATGTGCCGGTCAATCCGTTGATAATAGAAATGCCCGATATCATTCATCGTTTCTTCAAGCAGTTGTCGCAAACCCTTGCCGCTGACGGCGACCGCTTCCAGCAACAGCAAACCAAGCAGAATACCGTCCCGTTCAGGAATATGCCCCTTTACCCCAAGTCCTCCGGATTCTTCCCCACCCATCAGAATATCGCGACTCAGCATCAGCTCACAGATATGCTTGAAACCGATCGGTGTTTCAAAGAGCTCCAACCCGAATTTTTCCGCCAGCAGATCCACCATGCGGGTGGTTGAAACGGTCTTTACCACCGCACCGGTAAGTTTTTTGTATTCAAACAGATGTCTCAGAATAACGGTAAATATGCAGTGCGATGAAAAGAAATCCCCGTTTTCATCAACCGCTCCGATCCGGTCGGCATCGCCATCCAGTGCCAGACCTATCTGGTACTTCCCGCTTTTGACAAGCGCCGATAATTCACGCAGGTGTTGGCCAATCGGTTCCGGTGGCTGTCCGCCGAATGCCGGGTTTTCAATGTTATGGATTTCATCAACTCCGGGCAGGAGGCGTGGTATAAACCCGCAGCCGGCTCCAAACATCGGATCAACTACTGCCCGGATCCCGGCCTTTTTGATCAGGTCAAGATCAACATAGCGGCTTATCTGATGGAAATATCCTTCACTCGGATCAAAGAGCACGATAGTTCCTTTTTCCAGAGCCTCAGCATAGGGAATCGATACGACACGCCGGCCGTTCTCCCGGTTATATGCGACAATTTCCTCAAGGATGCGGGTTGTCGCGGGGAGGGCAGAACCGCCAAATGCCTCCTTGATCTTGAAGCCATTATATTCGGACGGATTATGGCTGGCGGTAATCATCACCCCTGCACCGGAGACGGTTTCGCGTACAGCCCAGGAAATTGCCGGAGTCGGGGCATAGTCCTCTGACAGGCGGACGTGAATACCATTGCCGACAGCAACTTCCGCCACCCGCCGGGCGAAATCCCGAGACATAAAACGGCGATCATATCCGATTACCAGTCCTTTATTTCCCAATCCTTCGCGGTTCAGATAATCCATGGTGGCCTGTGCTACCAGTGAAAGATTTTCAAAGGTAAAATCCCGGGCAATAACACCTCTCCATCCATCAGTACCAAACTTGATCTGCATCATCCCTCCTATCACATGGACTTGTTTTGCTGACTTTCCAGCCACTGCAGCCATACCAGCACTTCTGCGACCGCCCGGTACAGCTCGGGTGGAATAAACTGATCACTGTCAACCTGCATCAACAGGCTGACCAGCTCCGGTGACTCGTGGACATATACTCCCGCATCACGCGCACAGGCAATTATTGCCTCGGCAACAACGCCTTTTCCCCGTGCGATGACAACCGGGGCGTAGTAGCCCTGCTTGTACGAAATCGCTGCCGCACGGCGTTCTTCGTCTTTACGAGGAGGCATGGCCGATGTTCATCTCTGCCGGTGTCAGTCCGGCGCCCTCCAACTGCTCAATCAGACGCGCTCTGCCGGTCTCCAGAACCGGTACGGAAGTTTCATTTTCGGCTTTTACCCTGATGGTGACATTTGTCCCGTCAAGCCTGAGCAGTGCCGTAACCGGCCCGAGATTCGGCAAGTCCATGGTTACGCTGGTTTCCCAGCTTCGCTCGCGTCCGCCCGCTTCGTCGCGGTGTGCCTCGCGTTCGGCAACAGTCCATTCAAGGTTTTGACCGGGAAACAGATCGCCTCGAAACAACAGCTGGCTGTTCTGCAGTGAGGAGAGCTGCTCACTGACAATCGGCAGCACCCGCTGATCAGCGATGCCCTCATGTGTCACGCGTGTACCGGCCTTATAAAACATCGCTTCCAGGACTTCGGCAGAGCTATTTTTGATGGTGGCCTGCATAGGCCCGTCAAGCGGAACGCCTTGCAGATCATTCGTCTGCGGCAGGTGGGAAGACAGGCGGGAAGACAGGCGACCCTGCGGTTCCTTGAGGAGCTCTTCCAGCTGATAGTCGCCGCCAAACCAGCGGGCCAGATGAGATTCATAAAAGAGGCCGCTTTCGCGAAGCCCCTGCTTAAGTATCTGGCCAAGCAGCGACGCATCGGTTGTCGGTTCGGTCAGCAATGTTCGCAGAATGCCGAGCGCGGCCTGGGCCGTCGGCTGCCCTGATGTCTCGCTCAAAAAACCGCTTAACCAGCGGCTGGTGTCGCTGACCCGTGAATCACCGGGCCGACCGAAGCGAACCATCAAAAAAGTCTGTCGCGGCTCATCTGTTATGAAAAACAGGTTGATGAAATCTCCACGGGCAACGCCCTTCGGCAGAATGAATTCCATACTCTGTCCGGCAACCTGAACCATAAAGCGGCCACCCCCCAGAGCTGCCAGCACCTCACCCTTAAGCTGTTGCCCCGGCGCAAGCCCGGTCGGCTGTGCCTGCTGATTGAGTGCCTCAAGCAGTGCCAGACGGTTACCCTTGATTACGGCCTGGAGAAGCTTTGCCATGTCGTCATTCAAAACGATTCCGTTTCCGGCGGTGACAGGATTCTGCGGAGCCGCCATGAGCGGAATTGCCGCCGTTTCTGCCTGACCGGCAGAAGCCTGTCTCTGTATGACCGTCTGGTAGGTGATCGCTTCATCCAGAATAGCGGTAAATGCCGGTGAATCGGGAGGCAGACTTTTCAACACTGTATTCAGTCGATCCAGCACGTACGTCTGCTGATTCGACACTCCCCCCTCACTATGTTCCAGCACACTCAACCATCGACCGGCTTCGCTCAAAACACCGGAGGAGATGTCGGGCAGGGCACGGGGAATCGCAAATGTGACTTTCGGCTCTGACGAGATATAGGTCAGACGCAGGATTTCCCCGTTCGGGACCGTTCGCGGCAGAACCATCTCCACCGTTGTGCCGGCCACTTGAACAAAGGTCCTGCCTCCGGGCAGAGTGCCCACAACAGAGCCTTCGACTTCCTCTCCCGGCAGTAACGGCAGCGGTGAAGCCGGCTGATTGACGGCCTCAACCAGTACGAAGCGCGAATTTTGAGCGATTGTACGCAGAAGCTGCGAAGCGTTGGCTTCAAACGCGGCAAATTGAGCATTCTGCTGAATCCGGTTTCCAGGGAGTGCCGATCCGGGCAGGGAATCTACCGGTTGCCGGGGCGCCGCCCCGCTCTTATCACTCACTGCGCTATAGGTCAGAGCCTCATCCATCAGGTTGGCCAATACGCCGGTTTCTCCCGATGAACGTCGCAGCATATCGCTGACATTCCGGAGTGACGAGCGAAACGAAGGGTCAAGCGCCTGCTCATCTGATACCAGAAGGCTCAGCAGGCGCGAAGCATCAGAAAGAGCCACCGGAGGAGCAGGGCCGGCCTGGCGGGTAATGGCAAAAGTAGAGCGCGGTTCACTGGTGACGAAGGTCATCTCCAAGGTCTGACCGATGCGCACCGCCATCGGCAGATCAAGATTGAACTGCGCGCCGCCGATCTGTACCTGAACCCGGTTGTTAGGCAGCGTTGAAAGAACTTCGGCGCTTACCTTTTGCCCGGGGGCAAGCGCACTTAAGCCGCCCGACTCCTGGTCCGCAGTGACAAAGGAGACGTTCGAAGCGCTTGACAGAAGGTTGAAGACCTGCTGCCGGATGTCTGCGGCTACTGTCATACGTTCTCCGGGTTATACCGATTCCATATCAAGGCCCCCCTCTCTTCGTTGGCTCGTCTTCGGCTGCTCAACGTACAATAATGTACGCCTCACTGCCTCATTCCTCGCCGCCTTGATATCATCCTTGATCTGGAATCGGAATTACATCCTACTTGATCAACTGGTTCAACTCAAAAATCGGCAGCAGCACCGCCAACACCACGATGCCGACCGCCACTCCCATCGCCAGAACCAGCAACGGCTCCATCAACCCCATCATGCGTCCCAGGCGGGTGCTGAATTCGCGTTCATAAGCGACCCCGGCCTTTACCAGCATCCCTTCCAGATTGCCGCTCTTTTCCCCGACTCCGGCAAGATGCACCAGCAGCGGCGGGAACAGCGGGCTCTTCTTCAGGCTTCCGGACAGGCTTCCGCCCTGGGCAACCTCCTCCATCACAACCCGCAGGAACGCCCGGTACACCCGGTTGACGACGACTTCGCCGGTGATCTCAAGAGCCCGCATAATCGGCACACCGCTGGAAAGCAGCAGTCCCAGCACCCGGGCGAACCGGGAGAGGATCAAGCCCTGAAGCATCGTTCCTGCCAGCGGCAGGCGCAACAACAGGGAATCACGTTTAAGACGGAAATCTTCACGCTTCATGGCCGAGCGATAGAGGAGAACCAGGGAGATCACCAGCAAGACGAGAATCCACCAATATCCTTGCAGAAAGTGGCTTACTTTGATCAGGATGATGGTGATCAGCGGCAGGGCGGCTTTACTGTCTTCAAATATGGTCACGATACGGGGGATAACGACCGTCAGCAGGAAGAGCATGACTCCACCGCCCACCAGAACCATCAGAATCGGATAGGCAAGAGCCGACGTTACCTTGCTGCGCACCTGCTCCTGCTCCTCAAGAAAATCCGCCAGCCGTTCCAGTACCGCGTCGAGAGCACCGCCAGCTTCACCGGCGGCCACCATGCTTACATAACTTTCACCGAAGATATTCGGATCTGCCGCCATCGCCCGCGACAGGGAGGCTCCTTCGGCGATGCGCCCTTTTACCCGAAGCAGAGCCTGACGAAGAGGGCCGGCTTCCTCCTGCTCGCAGAGAGACCCCATTGCTTCGAAGAGTGGTACGGATGACGCGACCAGAGTGGCAAGGCGCCTGGTGAAAAGCGATAATTCATCGGCAGGAACACCTCTCCGGAAAGAGAATGATCCGGAGCTGTTTTGATCGTTACCCTCTTCCTTTATTTCGCGAGGCAGCAGTCCCCTGCCTTTGAGCTGCTGCATCGCCAGTCGTTCGGAATCGGCCTCGACAGTGCCGGAGACCGATGATCCGGTGGCACTGTAGGCTTTATAGCGGAACGTCGGCATAATCTTCCTGGGTCACGCGTAATACCTCTTCGATAGTGGTTATCCCCGCAGCAGCCCGGGCAATTCCGTCGTCGCGGAGAGTCCTCATACCGTGTGCAACCGCATATTCCTTGATTTCACCGGCGTGTGAACGCCGAATGATCATGGAACAGAGTTCCTGATCAATCGGCATTATTTCATAGATTGCCGTCCTCCCGAGAGTGCCGAGGCCAAAGCAGGCATCACATCCCCGCCCACGATACAATGTGTCCGGAAGGGTTATTCCGGCGTACAACTCTGCCGGACGGTATTCCTCGCGGCAGTGCGGACAGATAACTCGCACCAGACGCTGGGCAACAACGGCGGACAGGGATGATGCGATCATGAATGGTTCGATGCCCATATCCACAAGTCGGGTCACGGCGGTGGCGGCGTCGTTGGTATGCAGAGTCGAGAGCACCAGATGGCCGGTCAAGCTGGCCTGTATGGCAATTTCTGCCGTTTCGGCATCGCGGATTTCGCCCACCATAATGATGTCCGGGTCCTGGCGCAGAATCGAGCGGAGACCGCTGGCAAAGGTCAGATCGATCTTCGGGTTTACCTGGATCTGGCCGATGCCTCTGATCTGGTATTCGATCGGATCCTCAATGGTGATGATATTCTTTTCGCTGGAGTTAACCCGGTTTAGAGCGGCGTACAGTGTCGTAGATTTACCGCTGCCGGTCGGGCCGGTAACGAGGATGATGCCGCTCGTTCTGTTCAGCATCCGCTCAATCGTCCGTACGCCATGCTCTCCCAGGCCGATATCGGCCAGCGAAAGGACGCCTTTTTTCTTGTCCAGCAGACGCAGCACGGCCCGCTCGCCGTAATAGGTGGGAATGATCGAAACACGAATATCAACATCGCGTCCGGCGACCAGTACGCGGATGCGGCCATCCTGCGGCAGGCGCTTTTCGGCGATATTGAGCCCGGACATGATCTTGATGCGTGAAACCAGGGCTTCCTGAATAATTTTGGGGGGAGAAAGTTTTTCGTACAGGATGCCGTCGATGCGGAAGCGAATCAGAAGATCGCGTTCGTACGGTTCAATGTGGACGTCGCTGACCCGTTCTTTAACCGCTTCCGAAAGAATTGAGTTGAGCAGGCGGATAACCGGAGCTTCATCGGACAGATCAAGGAGATCCGTGGGATTGTTCAGTTCGGTGGCGACCGTGGAGAGGTCTTCTGCCTGCAACTCCTGCAAAACCTCACGGGCGGTCCCGGAGGCGCCGGCGTACACATGGTTTATGACGTCAGCCAGCAGCGGAGCTGGAACCAGAACCGCTTCAACCGGCTTGCCGAACAGCAGGCGGAGTTCATCAAGCAGCAGAATTCCGACAGCGGAAGAGATGGCCACCCTGATAACACCATCCACTTCGTTCAACGGTAAAATGGCGTTAGCGCGCGCAAAAGTCAGGGGGAGGCGATTCAGCAGGCCGGAATCGACCTCGTCCATGGAAATTTCAGCCTGGCACGGTATTCCCAGTTTATCGGCAGTAACTTCCAATTCATCAGATGAGCTCATGGTGCCGGTACTCATTTGCCGGAAATCTCTTTTTGGACGTCAACAGCTTCACTCTTTTTTGCGGATTCCCCGAACGACTGGCGCTGGGTTCGCGTCATCTCGGCAAGATCAGCAGCGTCCTTGACAATATGCGGAGTCAGCATGATCATCAGGTTGGTTTTCTTGCGGGTCTTTGATTTTGATTTAAACAGCCAGCCAAGGAACGGAATATCGCCAAGCAGCGGTACTTTGTTGATGGTCTCCTCCTCGGAGTCCTGAATCAGCCCCCCGATCACGACAGTTTCCTTGTCTTTGACAACAACACTCGTTTTTGCCGAGCGCTTGGTCGTGATCAAGTCGATGGCCTGCCCCTTGCTGTCCTTTACCGCTGAGATTTCCTGATTGATATCCATACGGATATAATCGCCTTCGCTGATCTGCGGTTTAATTTTAAGATTTATGCCGATATCCTTGCGTTCGACAGACGTAGTGGTTCCAATGGTGCTCTGTGTTGCAGACCCCTGAAACGGCACGTTTTCGCCGACATTTATCTCCGCCTCTTTATTGTCGGAGGTCAGGATGTTGGGCGTGGAGAGAATATTGAGAAGACCGTTCTTGTCGAGAGCCTTAAGTACTGCCGTTATATTAATCGGGCTTGCGGTAACACTGGGAGTTAACGTGCCGCCTGCGGTAAGAAGGGCGCCTATGGAGCTGAGAGTTCCAAGTGGATCGTACATACCTGCTGCCGTGAGAGTGCTGTTCGGGGATCCGCCGCCGAGTACTCCGGTTTGAAGCCCGAACTCGCGTGATTTATCAAGCGACACCTCGGCGATCAGCACCTGCACAAAGACCTGCTTGCTGCGACGATCCAGTTTTTTTATGACCTGAACGAGGTTGGCGTAATCGTTGGGGGAGGCCATGATCACGAGTGAATTGGAACCCTTATCGGCTGTAATGGTGACTTTGCCGCTTTCGAACGGAGATGTCTGCGGTGCACCGGCTGCAGGCTGAGCGGTTTGTTGGGTGGAAATCCCCTTGACGACACCATCCAGGACTTTTGCCATCTCGGTCGCATCGGTGTTTTCCAGATAATAGACGTTCACCTTGCTGCTCGCCTCCGGGGGGGCGACATCGAGCTTTGCAACCAGCTCCCGGATTGCTTTCTTGGTTGTTTCGTTGCCGAAAATCAACAGCGCATTCAGGCGCTGATCGGCAATAACCGTCGTCGTGCCGCTGCCGCTTCCGCTTCCTCCGGAAGGGGTAGCCGGTGCAGCGGACTTGCCGTCAGAGCCTGACATCCATTGACGAATGGTGGCAGCCGAACTTTCCGCCGAGGCGTTTTTCAGATAGATAATCTCAAGTCCCTCGCGGGTCCGCTCGGTGTCGATAGTTTCCAGAATCCCGTGCAGCTTGCGAATATTAAGCGATGAATCAACCATCAAAAGCAGGTTACCCGGACCGAATGCCGAGATGTGCCCATCCTTGGAGACCATTGGCTGTAGAAACGTCAGTGCTTCCTGAGCGGTAATGTATTCCAGCTTGGTTACCTGAGCGATGTAGCTTTCGTTGACCGGTGCCTGTTCACCCTGCGGCAGCAGTTTGAAGCCCGACTGTTTGGCGGCGGAAGAAGGAACAATCTTGGCGACTTTGCCGCTCTGTACGACGGTGAAGCCCTTCAACTCCAGAACGGAGGTAAAAACATTATATGCTTCTTCAATCGAGAGTTTTGAAGGGGAGTATACCGATATTTTCCCTTTGACCCGATCATCAAGAATGAAGTTTTTCCCGGTCAGATCGCTGATAAACTTCACCATGGTGGAGATATCAACCTCGTTGAAATTCAGAACAACTCCCTTTCCGCCGGCAGCCGGAACCGGCGAAGCCAGCAGGGAGCTCATCAGAATAACGGTGCAAAGAGTACGAAATATATAACGTATCAAGTGTTCCTCCCGGGTTGCTGCGGTCTCAAATGCATCAGGCTTCGACTCCGCTCAGCCGACAATTTTCTTTTCTCTGTTCCCTGAGCGGAGTCGAAGGGAAGAGGTTCAACGTATGTCGTAATTGAACGTCTGCGGCTGACCGTCGCGGACAAGATCCAGCTTCAGACGGTTCTGCCCTTTGAGGGCGATGAATGATTGCAGTGCTTTGTCCGGTGAATCCATCGGGAAATCATTCAGCCGCAGCAGCACGTCGCCATTTTTTATACCGATCATCGAGAAAAGGCCGTTCGGCTTGACTTCGGAAGCGCGAAAACCCTCGACTTTACCATCCTTCTGGCTGGGGAGCAGTCGGGCGTCACTCATAGCCTGGGCCGGATTATCAAGTGCGGAATTCAGAGCCCGTTGATCAATGACATAGTTACCCGCTCCCGTGCTGGCCACAGCTATGCCTGACTGCACGGTCCCCGCAGTTGGCTGACCGGCCGGAGATGTTGCCGGTGGTGTCATGGGCGTCAGCAATTCAACTTTTTTGTTGTTGATGACGATAAAGGCCTTCTCCTTGCTTACTTCAGTCAATCGCCCGGCATCAAAAACCATATCCCCCAGGCGAAATACCCGTTCCTCCTGTTTTGTCGTATGACGTACCAGGGCGAATGTTTCACGGAATGATCCCACCGCCGTACCAAGCAGCATCAGCTCGGACGGGGCGGTTGTCGGGGCGGCCTGCGTCCCTGCCACTGCAGTGGTAATGGGTGTAAGCGGCCCTTGGGCCGCTTTACCGAATAATCCGTTTGTCAAAATCGGGGCGAAAAAAGAAAGCTCCTCGGTACGGGAAGGTGCTGAGGCCGGAACTCCGGATGTTGCGGCGCCTTTGGGTAGAAACTCCTTTCCGAGACGCGTTGCGAGGCGCTCGGCGGTGATCCCTGCCAGCAGGGCAATGATGGCGATTCCGAGAAGTATATTTATGATTGAGATCGTGCGCTGCATAAATTCCTGTGATGTGTCAACGATGCCGGTTCAGGGATTCAAAGATTGATTTCCCCGTTGAAAACCTCTACCGCAGGGCCGGTCATATAAATGTTGCCGTCGTCAGCCCATTCCATTTCAAGATCACCGCCGGACAGATGGTTGAGGATCTTTTTCTCCGTCAGGCCGTTCAATACGCAGGCGGCAGTCACGGCGCTGGAGCCGGTACCACACGCCAGAGTTTCGCCGGCGCCCCGTTCCCAGGTGCGCTGACGGATTTCAGTGCGCGAAATGATCTGGATGAACTCCACATTGGTGCGCCGGGGAAACAACGCGTTGTTTTCGATCAGCGGCCCATAGGTTGCGACCGGAAAAGCAGCAACATCATCGACAAAGATGACACAGTGCGGGTTGCCCATTGAGGCACAGGTAATCTTGAAGGTCTTATCCAGAACGGTCAGTTCCTCAGCGATCACTTTGGCCTCGGGATCGCCGGTCATCGGGATTTCAGCGCGCGTCAGGCGCGGCGGACCCATGTTGACCCGCACCTTCCCTATCTTCCCGTCAGCGCCCGGAACAAGCTGCAGCGTAAGGATACCGGCACCGGTTTCGGCGGTGATCTCGGTTTTTGACACTATGCCATGATCGTAGGCATACTTGGCTACGCAGCGGATGCCGTTGCCGCACATCTCGGATTCGGATCCGTCAGAATTGAACATCCGCATCCGCACATCGGCGCAATCCGACGGCATGATCAGAATCAGCCCGTCCGAACCGATCCCGAAATTGCGGTCTGAAACCTGAATCGCCGTTTTTTGCGGGTCGCTGACCGTCTCCTCAAAACAGTTGACATAGACATAATCATTTCCGGCGCCCTGCATCTTGGTGAATTTCATCGTATACTTGTCCCCTTGCTGGTTAATATTGATCGCCCAACATAGCAAAAATAGAGCACGGCAACAAGTAGTTTAATCGGCTTTTCCGTGTGGAAACGCCATGATTGCGAAGTTATGGGCGAACAGTTATACTCCGCCTTGATTCACAAATTTCTTTCAAGGATTACATCATGATCAAAACTTTTCAAGGTATCCACCCCGTCATTGACCCCTCCGCCTTTATCGCCGAAACTGCCGTAATTATCGGTGAAGTTGAAATAGGGGCGCAATCAAGCGTCTGGTACAACTGTGTCGTCCGGGGTGATGTCAATCATATCCGTATCGGCGCCCGCAGCAACGTACAGGATCTTTCCATGCTGCATGTAACCCACAAAAAGCATGCCGACGATCCCGGCGCTCCGCTGATTATCGGCGATGACGTCACCATCGGCCACAGCGTGACGCTGCACGGCTGCACTTTGCAGAACGGCTGTTTTATCGGGATGCAGGCCATGGTAATGGATCATGCCGTTGTCGGCGAAGGGGCTCTGGTAGGTGCACGGGCGCTGGTGACTGAAGGGACGGTTATCCCGCCGCATACGCTCTGGGTGGGCGCGCCGGCAAAGTATAAACGCGATCTGACCCCGGATGAAGTGGCGTGGCTGGGAAAATCAGCCGGAAACTATGTGAAATATTCTCTGCAGTACATCGATGACATACAAGAAAGCATTACCAATTGCCAGCGGTGCTGATGTGCCATAAATCGGCAGAATCAAAAGGGCAACTCAAGACATGAACTGGTTTTCCCACATCGGCAAACAGGCCTCGCGCCTGGCATCGCTGGAACTGTTCCGCTATCTCGGCCCCGGTTTTTTTGTCACGGTCGGTTTTATCGACCCGGGCAACTGGGTAACCAACGTGGCGGCCGGCTCACAGTTTGGTTATAAGCTGCTCTGGGTGGTATCGCTCTCCACGATCATTTTGATCATCGTCCAGCATAACGCCGCCCACCTCGGCATTGTCACCGGATTGTGCCTCTCGGAGGCGGCCTCGAAGTTTTTCAAGCCGTGGCTGCGGGTACTGATGCTGGGAAGCGCCATGATAGCCTGCATCGCCACCGCACTGGCGGAGCTGCTGGGGGCGGCCATCGGCCTCAATATGCTGACCGGCCTGCCGCTGGTGATCGGGGCGGTTCTGTCGGCAGTTTTTTCGGCGTGGATGCTTTTTTCAAAAAACTACCAACGGCTGGAAAAGTGGATTATGGGTTTTGTTTCGGTGATCGGCGCGGCGTTCATTTTTGAAATATGGCTCGCCGATGTTTCCTGGGCCCAGACCATGACCGGTTGGGTAACGCCGACGGTCCCGCTCGGCTCGCTGACCGTCATAATGGGCGTGTTGGGCGCGGTCGTCATGCCGCACAACATATTTCTGCATTCCGAAGTTATTCAGAGCCGCCAGTGGAATGCCCAGGGCGATGATGTAATTCAAAAACAACTTAAATATGAATTTATGGATACATTGACCGGTATGGGAGCCGGATGGGCAATTAACAGCGCCATGATTATCATGGCTGCAGCCGTATTCTACAAGCACGGGATCGTGGTAAACGAATTGCCGCAAGTCACGCTGACTTTGGAGCCGATTTTCGGCAAGACCTCCGCAGCCGTTTTCGCGCTCGGGCTGCTCTTTGCCGGACTCTCATCGTCAGTAACCGCCGCCATGGCCGGCGGGAGCGTTTTTGCCGGCATCTTTATCGAACCGTTCGACATCAACGATCCTCATTCCCGCATCGGCCTGGGAATCACTCTGGTGGGGGCTCTGGCCGCCATCATGCTGCTGTCGGACCCGTTCAAAGGAATTCTCTGGAGCCAGGTTGCTCTCTCCCTGCAGCTTCCGCTGACCATTATTCCGCTGATTCTGCTGACTTCGTCGCAGAAGGTTATGGGCGTTTATGCCAACCGCCGGTTTGGGCGTGCGGTGCTCTGGACGGTCGGCCTGATTGTCATCGGACTGAATATAGCCTTACTGGTTGATCTTGCACGGTGAAACAGTGAAAACCGGCCTGAAAACCTCCTTGCCTGCATGATTCGATTCTGCTATGTAACGGGTACATTAAAAGAAGGTAGATCGGTATGAAGATCACTATTATGGGATGTGGCACCTCCACCGGAGTGCCAATGGTCGGCTGCAGCTGTCCGGTCTGTACCTCACACGACCCACGGGACAAGCGTACCCGCGCATCACTTCTGCTGAGCTATAACGACCGTACCGTCCTGATCGATACCTCCACCGACCTGAGAGAACAGGCGCTGCGTCAGCATATCCGGCGCATCGACGCCGTATTGTTCAGTCACGCCCACGCAGATCATGTCAACGGTATTGATGACCTGCGCGGCTTTCATTTCCTCCATCACGAGATTATTCCCTGCTTTGCTTCCCGGACAACACTTGACATCCTGTCCAACAGCTTCAGTTATATATTTGATGAACTTGAAGGTTCCGGCTATTTTCCGCTCATGACCGCTCACGAAATCGACGCTCCGTTTGAGCTGTTCGGGCAAACTATCATTCCGATACCGCTGCTGCATGGCAGGACCTCATCCCTCGGCTACCGGATCGGAAATTTTGCGTACCTGACCGACTGCAGCGCCATTCCGGAACTCTCGCTGGAACTGCTGCAAGGGGTGGAACTGCTGGTGATTGACGGCCTTCGCTGGGCGGAACATCCGTTTCATTTCAATATCGAGGGGGCAATAGCCGCTGCCCGACAGATAGGCGCCTCCCGCACCATCCTGACGCATCTTACCCATCAAATCGCCTATTCCGAGGAAGCCAAATTGCCGGACGGGGTTGAATTCGCGTATGATGGCATGGAGTTCGATCTACGGGAGTACGCTGATGTATAAGGACATCCGGCTGCACGGCATGATGGGAAACCAGACGGAATATTTTGTCATGGTGGCGGGCAACGACTCCTACCAGCGCTATTTCTTCAACATCGTTCAGGAGGATGACCGCCTGCGCATTTTTACCCCGGGCAATGAAATGATCCTTTCGCCGGGTGGAATCAAATATAACGGCAACGGCGGCAACTTCTGCGAATATATGTTCGGGGTCGATCAGCCCGCTGCCGATCTCGGCAAACCGGAAATCATCAACCGGCTGGTTATGTATGGAGCACGTTCGACTGAAGATGGCGCTGTCAGCTTCAGCGACCGTACCGCAGCCTCGGAGACATACGACACGATCTTCTTCGAGGGGAATGCCATCTGCAACTATTTCTGCTTTGTCCATTCCAACCTGCTGCCGCGCACCCTGAAAAGCCAGCAGGAAGAGCTTGTCAAACGGCTCGGCAAATGTATAAAGCGTTCGGTTGCGGTCGGCGACGAGGATGAAGATGCTCTGGTCTCGGAATTGTTCCCGTTGCTGCGCGATGACTCGGCCCAGTTGTTTGTGGTCAAGCTGGTAAACCGCTACCATCAGGAGTACCGAAACCTGTTCCGCAGCCTCTATTTCAAGAACAAGAAAATTTCCGACGAAGATTTCAGCCGTCTGACCAATCTCGCCGCTACCTATAAAATTGACCGTTATCAGCAGGAACGCATCAGAATTGACACCATGTACCGCAGTCCGGCCAACAAGCGGATTGTCGATGAGTACCGTACCATCCTGCTTGCGTGTTATGCCAGGGGTGAAATCAGCACTCTCGACAATGCCCGCCTGACGCGTTTGAAAACCCTGTCGGTGCGCAACAAAATTCCGGGAGCCCTTTTTTACACCCTTGATGAGATGCTGAATAAAGGGCGAACCCTCACAAACAACCGCGAATGTGACTATATCGCTGCCACCCGCGAAATCCTGCAAGGGATCTTTTTCCGTGAGGTTAACATTGAAAGCCGCATTGACCGCGATGACATGCTCAAGCTTATCACGGCCAAGAAAACGGCCATGGAGAACCGCGATCATACCTTTGACCAGTTGATGCTTGACGCCAGCAAGGAATGCGATGAAAAAATCCGCGACGGGGCCGACTCTTCGCTGCTGGACGGTTTTTCCTATGTCGTCACCTATCTGGATCGTTTTGACAGCATTTCAAACCTGATCAGCCTACTGGCCTTCATGGAAAATGTCGGCATCACTGAAGAAATGCTGCGCAGCCTGCTGGAGCATAAGGCCGCCTTTGACAACCTGAAAGAGGGTTGTTTTCAGGAGCTGTTTATTCGTGAACTGTTTGATAATGCCTATCTCGGCAGCTTCGGCCGGCGCAAGGTGCATACCCTGATGGCGGGACTGACGGAAATTACGGCAGGGCGGTCGGCTATTGAAGAGCTGCACCGGCAATTGGTAGAAATCGATCAGGAGGAGAAAATTGCCATCGCGCTACTGGAACATGTCCGTGACCGCATTCGTAATTTTTACTCCAAGTTTACGACAAAAGCAGACCAGGAAGCATTGCGGAGAGAGGTTGTCGAGGAATTGAGGACAAAGAGGCAGATCAGTGCCGACATCCCGGATCATCTCTTTGTCGAGACCATTTTCACTATCAAGAAAGAGGCCATGTATCTGCATTCGCTGCTGCCGCAGATCATTGCGGAACGCAACGTGGCCCTGCGCGAGGATTATCTTGAAAACTCCGGCCTGGACCGGTTTTACGTTGAGGAGCTGGAACGGGAATATTACGAGAAAAACGGCCTGGACATTGAGGAGCTGTATCAGATCAGAAAAGGGTTGAGCTGATTTTCAGAGGCACGTTGTCCTCTGATGTACTAAAGTTTTTCGGGTTTCTGCCGATGCGCTAGTCATCAGAAGGATTTGATTGTTTCCTGAAAACAGGGGTAATAAAATTACCGGAGCCCGCCATGAAAATAGATGATCGGATTTCAGAATATATGGCTTTGCTGAACAGTCGGCCGGCCAAGCCGGTTTCTCCTGCTGATCAGCCGCAAGGAACGCAGGTCAACCCCGATACTCCACCTTCAGAAGTAGCCCTTTCCCCGACCGCCGTTCAACGTGCTGAAGATGAAGCCCGCCGCGAGCGGCTGAACGCCATCCGGCAGCAGTTGGCAGAAGGTTCCTACAACATCAGCGGCAAGGATGTCGCCAACAAGATATTGAACGTACTTAAAGGGTAGTTCGTCTCTTCCCTCCATATCCGGCTTAGAAAAGTGGTTACAGCAGAAATGTTGTAACCACTTTTTTTGATGCCACTTTTTCTGTCACGTTAAAACCGCCCATGTTCTTGCTTATAGTGAAGAACATCGGAAAGCCGTGTGCGGGGAAGTCGCAAGCACGGCTTGATAAGGGAGGGCAGGGTGAAACCGGCTCTCTACTCTACCTGGTTTAGTTCAAACCTCCGATAGAAGCTTATGCGCTGAGCACGAAGACGACTCCTGCGAGCACTCAGTGTGTCCGTCAGCGGATATACGGGAATAGTTTTTCATCTTGGCAGTTGTTCAATAAAATAATCCACATATTATTTTATTGTTTGCATATAATAACTTTTAGATTATATTTATTGAGTCAATAAATAATACAGAGGTTATTATGAAGCCAGCTTATAAAAGGATAATGGTCGAGCAACTGGACAAGACACTTTCCCGTTTCAAAAATGTACAAGACGTTTCTCCACCGCCAAAGGGGTGGATTCGCGCTATCCGCGAAGCACTTGGAATGACCGGGAAACAGTTGGCAGAGCGCCTGAGTGTCCGGCAGCCTCGCATCCCGGTTTTGGAAAAAGACGAAGTATCCGGTGCAGTATCAATTAAGACCATGCGACAGGCTGCCGAAGCCCTTGACTGCGTATTTGTCTATGCGTTAGTGCCACGCTCTACGCTGGAGAATACCATCAGAGAGCAAGTCCGGCAGATCGCCATCGAACGAATGAAGCGCACGACCCACACGATGGTACTTGAAGATCAGCAGCTTCAAGAGCCGGAACGCCAGAAAATGCTGCAATCGATGATAGATGATCTTGTGCGGGAGATGCCGAAAGAGCTTTGGAGTGTGAAATCATGAATTTTGATTATCCGGAAGGCGCAACTCCGCTTGATGCAGACGAAGCGGCGGGATTGTTACTCACCCATATCACGAATCGTTCTGAACTGGACCGCTGGGAACAGGAAAATATTGCCGAGGCTGAAGCAGCCGTCTTCAGGCG
>JANXZX010000104.1 GCA_025355325.1 Geobacteraceae bacterium | reverse complement strand
GTTCGTGTAGGAATTGGTAAGAATTGCGGAAAAAGAATGTGCGACATTGTCTTATGTATCGTTTAATGCAGGGCGGTTTTTTTAATTATTCCTCCAACAGCATCTGCCAAGGGGTGAATCAGGGTAAAAGCGGATTCATCTATTTCATTTACAACATTCTTGACCCTGCCAATTTCCAGCCTTGTTACGACACAATAAAGTATATCCATCTGCTTTCCGGTTTTTCCACCGCGTCCATCAAAAACAGTTACTCCACGGTTTAAGATCCGTACGATGGATTCCCTGATTTCGTCACTCTTTTCAGACATAATAATGATGGCGTTGTATTCTTCAATTCCGTGGAGAAGAAAGTCGATGGTCTTTGATGCCGCGATGTAAGTTAAAACCGAATAAAGCGCAGAATCGATTCCAAGGAAAAATGCCGCGGCAGAAAAGATAACAATATTCAGGATGAGAATTACGTCGCCAACTTTTAGTATATGGCTGCTTTTGCTGATTATTAACGCAGCTATCTCGGTACCATCAAGAACAGCACCACCTCGAATAGCAAGACCGATTCCGGCCCCCATAAATAAGCCGCCAAACACTGCTGTCAGGAGTTTGTCAGGGGTGACGTCGGGATAGTTTACAAACGCAAGACATACTGACAGCCCGGCAATTGCAATTATGCTTTTAAGCGCGAATTGCCAGCCGATCTGACGATATCCAAGCGCGATAAACGGAAGATTAATAAGTGGTATCAGGATAGACAGCGGGTAACCAAGGACACTGGACAACAACATTGAAATGCCGGTTACACCGCCATCAATGAAGTGGCTGGACAGCAAAAAACCTTTAATTCCCATCCCTGCTGAAAGAATTCCCAGTACAATCAGCAGAATATTTATTAGTTCCCGTACAAATGTTTTCATACAACCTGACATTTATCATTATTTACAATGGGAATTTGTTCCAAGATTGTCTTTAAGTCATCCGACAGCTCGCATAATGTCTCAATTCTTTCATTTTTACTTTTATTCCATTCCTTGATCTGTGCAATCAAATGTAACGCCTGAGGAATATACTGACATTCGTATGCTTCATTGGTGTCATCTTCAGTCGGATATTTGCACTCAACATCGGAAAGTGCATCCTCTAAAATTGAAACTATCTCTTCAATCCGTTGGCTTGAGGCCTGTGGTAATTCGTTTATCAGATTTTCAATTCCGTCAGTCAGCTGCATACTCACCTTCCGTTCTAACCGGTATTTTGCTCACGTCCCCTGCTGCAGGGCATTGACCTTGGCGGCGCAGATGAAGTCATTTTCCGTCAGGCCTCCTGCAGCATGGGTTGTGTAACTGATTCTGCAGGTGTTATATGAAATTTCCATTTCGGGATGATGACTTTCACAGTGTGCAATCCAGGCAACTGCGTTGACAAAAGCCATCGTATGATAAAAATTCTTAAAATTGAAAATTTTCGATATACACCCCGATTCATAATACCAGCCAGGCACGGTAGACAGGAAAGAATCAGCGTCGTCTTTCTGTAGAGGAGGAGCACCTCCTTCACAACTTTTACAATGTTTTGATGAAAGATCAATGGTGGTGACTGGCACTTTCTGTCCCTCACAATTATTCCCTGACATAGATATCCATATCTGATTCGTGCACCATTCTCATAAGTCGGGCATATTCCGATTCAATCATCAAATAATGGTTATGAGTTTCGCGTACATTTAATTCGTAGACTGCCCGGACTTCCGGATCATTTAATTTTTCTGCCATGGCACGCAGGGATTCTTCAAGATTTTTCTCCTTCTCCATAGCAATTTCCATTGCTTTTTGTTCGGACAATTTGTCCCCTGACAGCGTCTTTGCCGTAGCAAGCCAGCTTGTATCATAATCGGATTGATCATCAAGAAAATCATCAAGAGAAGGTATATCGCTTCCCATATAGATCCGGTGAAAATGACCGGCGTGTTCGCGTTCTTCCCTTGCCAGAAGTTCAAACGTCCGCTTTGCATCAATATCTTTGAAGTGTTGAGCACCGTACCGGTAAAAATTCATAGCATGCTTTTCAACCAGAATCGAGCGTTTGACGGCCTCTTGGACTTCCATGTTCATAACAGCCTCCTTCTAGTATAGAATCATCATTTAAACTGCATGAATAATGTCCGTTTACGCATAAAACAGGCTTCTGCAGCAGTATGATTGAAAAAAGTATATTGAATTTTAAGGTGGTACTCAATTGGAGTCTGTCTCATTTACCACTAGGAGTTTCTGTGTTTTCTAGTAAGAAGTTATCTTATCTTTGCGCAGTTGAGATGTATGAAACTTTTCCCTTTATAGGACATATACCTAATTTAGGCTGCATTTATTCTTAATAATAAAACAGCATATCTCTGATAGTTTGTCTGCTCTTCACATGTTATTGATTATCTATAATTGACAGTAATTTTAGTCTTCTGAATAGAGGCGTTACTGTTTTTGAATAGTAACGGAAGAGAAAAAATACAAATCTGGAGGGATCACATGTCCACACGTTTCAGCCTGTTGGCATTTGTTGTGTTTACGCTGCTTGTCGTCTCATCTGCTCATGCAAAAGTATCCGGACGTGAAATCGAATACCGGTCCGGAGATACTGTCCTCAAAGGGTATATTGCTTCCGATACGGCATTGAAAGGTAAGCGCCCCGCCGTTTTGGTTGTACATGAGTGGTGGGGGCATAACGAGTATGCTCGTGAAAGAGCCAGGATGCTGGCCGAACAGGGTTATGTCGCCCTTGCCGTTGATATGTATGGTGACGGCAAAACGGCGCAGCACCCAGATGATGCAGGTAAATTTGCCGGTGAAGTAATGAAGAATAAGGTTATCGAAGAAGCACGTTTCAATGCAGCGGTTGACTTCATCAAAGAGCAACCTTCAGTTGATCCATCGCGAATAGCCGCAATCGGCTATTGCTTCGGCGGCGGGGTAGTTTTGCATATGGCTCGTCAGGGATCTGATCTTAAAGGGGTAGTAAGCTTTCATGGCGTTCTGGCAACAGACACCCCGGCTCGGAAGGGGGCTGTGAAAGCCGAGGTTCTGGTATTCAACGGTGAGGCCGACAAAATGATCCCTCCTGAACAGGTGGCTGCCTTTAAGGAGGAGATGACCAATGCCGGAGCCTCGTTCCGTTATGTCGGGTATCCGGGAGTAATGCACAGCTTTACCAATCCGGCAGCCGATGGCTATGCCAAAAAGTTCAGTCTTCCCATGGCATACAACAAGGAAGCAGATCGTGACTCTTGGTCTGAAACCGCGAAATTTCTCAAAAGGATCTTCTTAGCTGCTGTGCCGATTAAATAATCCTAAAAAAGCATTTGAAACACAGAGCAACTGAGTAACTGAGCAAAAATAAAGAAGAATTCAGGTTTAAACCAGAAATAATAATTCACCATTTTGGTTATGCCTGCTTTTGATGTAACTGTTTGATTCCTCTGTTGCTCAGTTGCTCTGTGGTTCATGAATTGCCGATTTTAGGATAATTAGTTTCATTCTTGTACAATAGCGCAGATACGCCGGTAATCCTCCGGCGTATCCATATCGATCAACACTCCCGGATCATGCACATCACAGTAGCGGATACGACCCGGATCACGCCTGACCAGATCACGAAGTATTTGTGAATGAGAGGCCACTTAAATACAGCAAATTCGAATGGGGATCTTTATCAAGTTAAACGGGTCGCAGGACGGTTCCAATTCGCACTTCTCCTGTCAGGGTGCGGTGCACCGGGCAGCGCCCGGCAATTTCCAGCAACCGCTGGCGCTGTGACTCATCCAGCTCACCGTTGATCTCTATTTCCCGAACAATGCTGTCAATCCGGCCATCTTTCCCGTCGCAATCATGACAGTCCACCGCATGGACCTTTTCATGGGAGAGCCGCACCACCACATCTTCGAGCGGCCACTCCTTGTTGAGCGCATACATCCGAAGCGTCATGCCGGTACAGGCGCCGAGAGCAGCCAACAGATACTCGTAGGGAGAAGGACCTTCATCGGTGCCGCCATAGTCCACAGGCTCGTCTGCAACCAGCGGATAGCCGTTGGCAAACAGTTCCGTACGAAAGCCACCAACTCCTGTTCGAGCCGTGACCCTACTGTCGATTACTTCGGGTGGGACGCGTGGCTGACCGGCAATATCGGGCAGCATCAGATAGCGACCGGCCCAGGTGGCGATTGTTTCACCTGCGTATCGGGAGTCGCGGGCGTCTGAAAGCAGATGACCGGCGGAATCAAGGGATATGAAACTTTTCGGATGGGGCGCTGCCCGGTAGATGGCGGTAGCGTTTTCAATGCCCACTATCTCATCATGGGGAGAATGCATTACCAATAGAGCTGCCGCAAGTTTACCCAGAGTCTCCAAAGGTTGCTGTGATTCAAGATCGTCCAGAAGGCTCTTGCGGATGGTAAATTCACGGCCTCCTACGTTTACAGAGGCCTGACCGGCCTGTTCGATCTGATCTATTGTGGTCGCTCCCAGCAGCCCGCGCAGGCTTGCGGGGCTGAACGGAGCGGCGATGGTAACTACGGCAACGACCGAGGGGATTCCTGCGGCGGCGCTCAGCACTGCTGTACCGCCAAGGGAATGGCCGACGAGCAGGCGGGGCGCCTCATATTCCTTTTCCAGAAAGCGGGCGGCCGCGAGCAGGTCGCTTACTTCTGAGGAAAAAGTTGTCGCTGAGAAGTCCCCTTCGCTCTCGCCCAGACCGGTAAAGTCAAAACGCATTACGGCAATACGCCTGCTGCTCAAGGCATGCGCAATATTGACCACCGCCTTATAGTCTTTGGAACAGGTAAAGCAATGAGCAAACAGGGCATAGGCCAGCGGCTGCTCTTCCTCGGGAAGATCCAGTCGGGCGGCGAGCCGTTCACCATGGGCATTGAGAAAGGTGATGTTTTTTGTGATCATTTCAGCCTCTGAGTTCAGGATTGTTCTGCGATAGTGCCTTTAACTCTCTCGGCAAGCCCGGCGGCCAATGTGCACAGGGTAGCAGAATCTTCAAGACCGCTTATAAAACGCACCGGAATTTGCGAGTAGCCGATCTGGGCTCCCACAAGGGCACCGGTCAGGATTGCGCGCGCCTGGTTCTGGCCTCCGCCATTGACTGCATGCAACAGAGCAGATTCGAAATCGTCGTGAAAACGAGCCGCCAGATAATAGGCCGCTGGCAGCTGGTGGTATATGGCACACGGCATACCGTAAACGATCGACACCTTCCATGCCGGTTCGATACTGATATCCGGATCTACGGCAGCTGCAGCCATGTACGAGGGAGTCAACAGGGCATCCGGAGAAGCAAACTTCCCGGCGCGGGACGGGTCAGGATCACCGGGACGAGGCGGCTGTAAATCTTCGCCGGTAACTGCGTGAAATGGAAGCGAACCGCTATGGACAAGTTTCATCAGTTTACCTGATAACCTGCTGTCCAGCGGGTGTCCCTGCACAAGCATCCCCAGCACTGCACCGTATGCCACGGTCATGGAAACCACCGTTGAGTCTGACTGGGTAAGGAGAGTATTCCCGGAGATGGCGCCTGCCAAACGGTTTGGATCGAGAGCGTAGCGCACCGCCAGGGCCAGGGTGCGCTCGATCGCTTCCGTTGTATCAGCATGGCCGCCGGTTTGTCCCCATGGCAGTTTCTGCTTCACCCGCCGCTGCCACAGATCCCGAATCGACTGGCTGGTATAACCACCCGGACCGTTGATCGGTGTGCCATCCAGAAGCGGCAGCAGCTCTTCATCCATGCGACGGCAGAAATCGATCTCGTCATAACCGCCACATTCCACCAGCGAAAAGAGCATCAGCTTCAGGATGAAACCGGCTTGGGAAAGCTGCCCTGCCTTCTGGCCGGAATGGTAGCGATCCGGCTGAGGATCGGTATAATCGCTGATCCAGTCACCGTAGTCGCGGCGCAACTCGGCAAGATCATAATACCAATGCGGTCCGAGACCAAGTGCATCACCAATAAAAGCGCCCATAATGGCACCCGCCGCCCGGTCCTGAATGGATACACCTGACATGCTGCCTCCCGTTATGGTCTTGGTTTCAAAGTCGGTCGTAGTCTTTATTCAATGGCCTGCGAATTTATGTTTTTCCCTACCATCAATGCTCCATACCCCCCCGCCCTGCGCGGCAATAAACAGAAATACGAAGCAGTACAGCACAGCAAGTTCGCCATTGTTCTGAATCGGCAACAACGCCTTGGTTCCATGCCCGATCCAGTATGCAAAAGCCATTTGGCCGCACGTAATAAAGGCGGCCCAGTGGGTGAGCAGTCCAATCATAACCAGAAAGCCACCTAGCAATTCAATCGGACCGGCGACGTAGATAATGAACGCGGGAACTCCGGCGGGCATGCCACTCGGGAAACCGAACAGTTTCTGAACACCGTGCCACAGGAATAGAAAACCGATAACGATCCGCATCAGTGCGTAGCAATAGGAAACGTATGCTGACAAAAACAATTTCATGGAGATCTCCTTTACTAACTATTGATGCAATGCCCGCCACCCAAAGCTACGCAAGCCGGGCTTCTACTATTTTCCAATTAATCTTTTTGAAAAACGCCTCTACGTATTCAGCCCTTTTCAGACCATAATCGAGCATGAATGCATGTTCGAATACGTCCATGACCAGTATCGGAGTACACCCCGCCGGATGCCCGCCATCATGCTCATTGATCCACAAATTAAAGAGTTTACCGGTGATGGTGTCATGATAGAGGACTGCCCAGCCAATGCCGCGCATGGTTCCTACTGACTTAAAATCTTTCAGCCACGCTTCTATGCTGCCAAAATTTTCAATTTTTTTGAGAGCAAGGGGGCTATTAACATCAACCTCTCCATTTCCTCCGAAAGCATCAAAGTAATATTCATGGAGTTGCATACCATTGAATTCCCATCCGAGTCGTCGCTTCAGCTCAGCATATTCGGGAGTTGCCGTTTTTTCTTCTTTCAGGAGCTGCTCCAGGGCATCCAGCACCTTGTTCGTATTGGTTACATACCCCTGATACAGAGCAATATGGATTTTCAACAACGCCTCGCTGAAACCTTCGGTTCCGATAATCCTGGTGTAATCCTTAGCCGTGTAAGACATGGAAGTTCCTCCTGTTTCTCAAGATGAATTATGCAGCAATGATAGCAATTTATTTTGATGACAACGATTAGTGTATGTCTGATTTTGCTGTCGGATAACCGGATGTGGTTTGGTAAGGGAGCATGATGCCTGAGGTGGGATTTTGTCCTATTTTTGACAAGAAAAGCCGAAATAGCCTTGAACCGTAAGCAGTCAATCGGCTAAAGAAAAATGGGTACAGAGAATTATCCCCCATACCATTTCTCAGTTTTCTAATGACTGATACCGGGTCAGACAGATTGTCTGAAGTCCTTCCGTAATTGTACTTTGGGAGGACTTTGTGCGATTACTTTCCAATTGCAAAATCGGATAAGTGTTTGTCTGATGGCAAATTCAGATAATACCCGATATTTTATACAAAAGGATTTTACTATATACTGAAGACAAGATGCTTAAATATCGCGCATGAAGCTCATAATACCCATATCAGCGTATCTCTGACATCCTGACACGTGCTGTCAATATTGGACACCATGTATTGAGTCATGCTGCATTCAGTTGTCTGTAATGTTGACATCAATGCAGTAACTTACGGAAACAAAATGTTGTCTCCTCGGGAAGGTATTGCTTCATGAAATCAAACCATTCTTCAGTTCATATATTCCTGATCCTGGCAGCTTTGATTGTACCTGTGCTCCTTTTCGCTCTCATTGTATGGCAGGACTACAAAACCACCGTAAGTAATGCACAACAAGACGTTACTCGAACTGTTAAGATATTTGAGCAGCATGCACAAAATGTATTTGAGACACATAAACTCATTGCTGAACGTGTAAATGATCGACTTAAAAATATGAACTGGGAAGAGATTGAGCGATCAACCGATATCAGCAGCTACCTCAATAATATTGGAAAAGAATATCCTCAAGTTAGTGCAATATGGCTTGCCGATTCATCAGGTGTTGTCCGCAATGCAAGCGTGAAGCTCCCTGATACGCAAGTAAAAGTTTCAGATCGAGATTATTTTCAGGCTCTACGCAAGAACAATGCGGACGATTTTTTCATTGGTCATCTCATCAAGCCTCGTGTCTTGAAGTCCCTAAACTTCAATGTTGCGTATCGTCGCGTGGATAAGGATGGCACGTTTGGGGGGCTGATTATTGTTACAGCAGTCCCTGAATATTTCAGCAATTTCTGGAATACTGTTACGTCACGGAAAGACTCCGCTGCTGTCTTGCTCAGAAGCGATGGTGCCGTTCTATCCAGATCGCTTGGAATTGATCCGAATCGCTTGACTCTCCCTGCTGATTCCCAACCAATGCAGGAAATCAAGAAAGCCAACGAAGGTTCCTATATCTCCAAATCTGTACATGATGGCACTGAGCGAATCTTTGGGTTCCATAAGATCGACAGGTTCAATACATTCATCATCTACGGTGTGAGCATGACGTCCGTTCTCAGTATTTGGAGAGAACATACCGTCTTCTACGGATGTTTTTTCGGCATTGCTATGTTGATCTTGGTTCTATTTGCGTTGTCGTCACAAAAACATGCCAAAAAAATACAAGCATCTGAAGAGGCACTTATAAAGTTGAACGAAGAATTGGATCATCTTGTTGAAGTGAGGACTCTGGAGATTCAAGAAAAAAACATTCTACTGATTCAACAAAGCCGTTTAGCGGCTATGGGTGAGATGATCCAAAATATTGCCCATCAATGGAGGCAACCGTTGAACACTCTTGGGCTTAAAATCCAAAGCATGCCAATGTTTTATGAAGCTGGCAAAATTGACAAGGAATTTCTCGATAAAACCGTAAATAGCACTATGTCATTAGTCCTGTATATGTCAAAAACGATTGATGATTTCAGGGATTTCTTTAAGCCGGACAAAGAAAAAGAAGAATTTAAAGTTGCAAGAATTATCGAAAGTGCAATTCGTCTTGTCGAGGCAAGTTTCCAAAGCAGTAACATAAAAATCGGGGTGAATTACGCGGATGAGGCTATTGCCTACGGACACCCGAATGAATATTCTCAGGTCATCTTGAATATCTTGATCAACGCGAAGGATGCTTTACTGGCAAGCAAGACTGATCAACCTGAAGTAACAATTACCTCGTGTATGGAAGATGGCAAGTCAGTAGTAACGATCAGTGACAATGCCGACGGCATACCCGAAAACATAATCTTCAAGGTATTTGATCCCCATTTTACAACAAAAGGACCACAAGGAACCGGAATCGGACTCTTTATGGCTAAAAATATTATCGAGAGAAACATGAATGGCAAGTTGAGCGTACGCAACAACGATGTAGGAGTGGAATTCAGAATAGAGGTCTGAAATGGAATTTTCAAATTCTTCACTATCCATACTTATTGTCGAGGATGAAGAGGAAGCCCGCGAGATTTTAATGCAGGTACTTACCTTAAAGTACCCTGAAGTTAACTTTCTGGCAGCTTCCGATGAAAGAAGCGCAATGGAATGCTTTACAAGTCACCATCCGAAGATAGTCGTTACCGATGTTAATTTGCCAGGCAAGAATGGTATTGAGCTGAGCAGCGATATCTGCTCGATGGATGCTGACATAAAGTTCATCGTGATTTCGGCTCATAACAATACAATCGAAAAGGAATTTGCTGAATCCGGAGGTAAAATTTGTGGCTACATTACTAAGCCAATAGAATATGCCAAGCTGTTCGCTGCAATTGATCAATGTGTTTCAGAAGTCATGAAGTTGTAATTCGCTTAAGGAGCATGCTTTCCCCGCTAGAATGCCATTTTAACCCCTCTCTTGGTACACCTCAGAATGAGCCTTATGCTCCTCATAGTTATCGTAAAGGTCAGCTATAGGACAGTGCATCAGAGTGCAGGTTTTCACTAAGCCTGATGGGTGCCAGAAAGTGCACCCCTAATTTTCCTGATCCACGCCTGACAACTTTTCCCGAACGCTTTATAGGAAATACGACAGCAAAGCTACTCAGCATTAATTTACACTTATCACCAACCTGGAAGTGAGCATCGTAATCCGTCTCTACCAGTGCTCCACCGAGAGAAATATCATCCAGTAAAACCTGATACATTTTACCGTTACTTATTTCAAGTATGCAGCGTGATCTACATTTTATTCTTCTGAATTGTCTATGGTTAGTCACAATATCCACCTCCATTACCAAACCATGCTACCAGATCATTATACTCTCTTTGAAGTGTAATGAATCAATAATTTGCGGCACTGAAAATTGAAAGTACGCCGTCAAGATATGAAGACAAATATCATCTTATTGAGATTGATTGTTTCCATATTCGGTGTATAATGAAACTCAAGGTGCACCAACTAAAGTGAATGAAAGGAGATTACACCAATGTTTACTGAAAAATTTCGTATTCGTCCTGTGTCTCATTGCAAAGAGGGATGCAGTATTTAGCCCGTCATGATGATTGGCGGGCGAATGAAGCGAGGCCTCTGTAGAAATGCAGGGGCTTTTATTTTTTCATTACTAACCGGTTATATAAACGGCCAATCACAATTGTTCCAACACCCTTTTTGCCACCGCTTCCGACGAAGCGGGGTTCTGACCGGTAATCAGGTTTCCATCCTGAATAGAAAATGATTGCCAGTCAGCTGCTTTGCAGTAGTCGCCGCCGTTTTTCCGCAACTCATCTTCCACGAGGAACGGTACAACATCAGTCAATCCGACTGTAGCTTCTTCCGAGTTGGAGAATCCGGTGACCTGTTTTCCCTTAACCAGCGGCGAACCATCCGGTGCCTTGGCATGGCGCAATACCCCAGGCGCGTGACATACTGCAGAAACAGTCTTGCCCTGAGCATACATAGCCTCAATTAAAGCAATGGAGCCCCTGTCCTCTGCCAAATCCCATAATGGCCCGTGGCCACCGGGATAAAACAACGCGTCATAGTCATCGGCAAAAAGATCTCTCAGGATTTTGGTATGTGCCAAAGCGTTCTGTGCTTCCTTGTCTGCTTTGAATCGAGTCGTTGCAGCCGTTTGAGAATCTTTTTCATCACTCTTCGGATCAAGCGGCGGTTGTCCACCTTTCGGCGACGCCAGAGTGATTTCAACTCCGGCATCTTTAAAAACATAGTACGGGGCTGCAAATTCCTCAAGCCAGAAACCTGTTTTTTTACCCGTTGATCCAAGTTCGTCGTGTGATGTCAGTACCATCAGTATTTTCATAGTATTCTCCTTTTCTGTGTGGTTTGGTTTATTACAGCAAACAGAAATATATGTCTGACTACTTAGACCACAAATCAGATGAGGCATCCTGTCAACTTTGGACACATCAGTGTGAGGTATGGACAAATCCGCTATTAATCGCTACCAACTTCATAATAGTAGTTCGAAACTATTCTATCTGAATTAAATATTATACGTAGCTGTTCAGGTTTAAGAAAATTGATCAGTTTTGACTGGTGTAGAGTATACAGCCATACTTCATATGGTTTATGCATGACACGGCTCTTGCCTCCGGAAACTATGTTCATACCTGGAGTCATATATTTCCTGTCCGGTTCACCAAAGACTGCCAATACCATTTGTTGAGTTGTCTTCCCTTTGATAAGATTCGTTTCGACCTTTTGTTGTGTAAACTTATGAGCACATCCGGAGGAGAGTAAACCTATCACAAACAGCAGAACCACAATCCGCATTGTATTTGCCCCGCTTTTTCAGTTATCTATCAACCCTCTTCATTTTGCTCCACGCTCCTTAACCCAATAATATCTCCATCAGTGAGCAGCAGCAGGCAACATTAATCACGGCATTTTTTCGGGAGCGCAGAGATTTTCCGGATTATTTGCCTTGGCTCCGCAGTTACCGCATACAACGGTAGGTTTGTCATTGAGTGTTTTGATACACTCTTCGTTCTTATCTGCCTTTAAGGCACATATGTGCATTTTATGTTGTTCAATATTACAGGTCATAACTTCCTCCAAATGAATTTATTGAGCTACTTTGAAGGAGATTGTATCAAACTAAATGAATCGCCAAGATGCTCTTCAGTCTGATTTTACTGTCAGATATTTGGTCATACGTTGGTAAGATACATTGAATTTAGAAGTGCGATTATGTCTTAGTCAATCTACTATACTTTGAAGGTAATATAGCTTCAGAATGTGGCCAACACGGCTGTTTGTGGCGAGAAGATTGCGCTTGAAACTCTAATAAATCCTGTATAAAAAACTAGGGGAAAAGTGAAATGATCAAGTCATTTAATACAACCACATTTTTATTGACTGTCTGTTTATCTGCCACAACCGGATTCAGTGACACCAGAAAAGGTGAAAAGATCTACGGGAAGAAAGAATTTGAGGAGCATTGTGCAGTTTGCCAGCCCAATGATGGGAATACCATCAATAATCAGAAGCCGTTGGACAAAAAACACTTAAAGCCAACGGAGTTAAAAACGAAAAAGACATAATAGCCAAGAAGCGAAACCCTGCGTAAGTAATACGTCTTACCTAATTTGACAAGAGCGGGCATAAAAAAACAGGCTCCTTCGTGTGTACCGGATTAAGTACAAAAACACGAAGAAGCCTGTATATAATAAGAACTTGCAAATTATAGCAAGTTTGAGTTGTTGGGGTGGCTAGAGGGATTTGAACCCTCGTATGTACGAGTCACAGTCGTATGTGTTAACCGCTTCACCATAGCCACCATATAAGAGGTGATTTAATAGCCTAAAGCAGGTGTAAAAGTCAAGGCATTTATGATTTTATGCCCTTCATATTCCGGAGTATCAGTTGCAGGCGTAGATATTCTTCATCCGTCAAACGGCGGTCATGATAGACCACATTGGCGTACACGGTCACAAAATCCGAGACATACTCATTGTTTAGTAACGAAGCCGCCTCAAACAATCCCGACCCGCTCTTATCAATTGAAACAGAAAACTTCTGTTCCACAATTCTGATGAATTTCTTCAAAATGCGCTGTTCCCGGGACTGGAACAGCGAAAGTCTTCCGGCAGCAAATAACACGCCGACAAGCAACAAGCATCCTACGAGGTACGGGACAGAGTTCTGCACTGTTTTTGACGGATTGAACTCCTGTATGCGGGAACCAAGATGATGGGCAATATTCATCTGTCGCTCGAAGTCATATGCAATAACTGACCGGTTCCACGTGTGATTAAGTGAATCAAGCGCAAGACTGATTCGAAGTTTTAAGCTATTGGGATCGCGAGGGCGAAAGACTTCGCCCGAGTTAGTTGCGAAACCGCTTGGGTCTATTCTTACCCAGCCACTCTCTTCAATATATGCTTCCACCCAGACATGCGCTTTATCGTCTGAGACAAGATAATACCCCCCCAACTGATTGTATTCGCCCCCGAGATACCCGCCAACCAGGCGACAGGGCACACCGGCAGCACGCAGAAGCAAGGCAAAGGAAGAGGCAAAAAATTCACAGTGCCCCAGTTTCTTTTCAAAAAGAAACTGCTCAATTGCCCTGTCGCCGGTTGCAAGTCCTTTCGTTGCATAGCGAAAACCACCGTTACGGAAATAATTCTCAAGATACCCGACTCTAGCGCGATCATCTTCGCCATTTGCGGCAATTCTCTTCGCAAGCTCCACAATTCGAGGCGGCAACCGATCCGGGAGTTGCAAATAAAATAATCGGTTAATTGAATTGCGAACGGTAACAGATCCACTTATCTGAGAAGCAGCATTGTAACTTAATCGCCTTGCTGAATATCGTGAAGACTCGAAGACTCCGTCCGGAGAGCGAACCACGCGTTGCAAATCAAGAGAAACCGGGCGATCCAGAGCTATTAAGGTTCTAACGCCTGACGGTTCCGGAAAAATTGCCTGATTGACCGTCAGGCCGGCAACTTTCGGCTGTTCGGATGGAATCTGAGTATTTCGAGTCCATTTATTTCCGTCCGTACGGTTGAATACAGTAGCTCTCCAGTACAGCTGGGTCGGAGCAAGCTGATGCATTTCCGCCCGAAATGCGAGCGTTCTGGATTCGGATATGCTGCTTTGTGTGCCTGGCTCCACAGTATCGGTATATCCTGAAGAACGTGCATTTGCTGGATTAAGAAAATTCCAGAGGGGAAACTGGGTTCGCGGCATTATCGGAAAAAAGATCAGCAGCAACGGAACTGCAATAACCGGCATCAGCAAAGCAGAAATTAATATTTTTTTCAGTTCCGGCATCGACACCGTCATGGAAGAGTCCTGATCCTGAAAGGTCAGTAGAACCAGGGCGAGAGCGACCATAAACAGCAGTAGGCCGAGATACATCAAAAAGAGAGGGCTGAGATCAAAGAGTGAAGAGGAGGCAAGACAAAAAATTGCGATGACATAAATCTGCAAGCTGTGACGAACTGATTTTTCACCACCAAGCCGAACTGCCAGCATGATTGCCAATGCACTGACCACCGGCTGAACAGGATTAGCGCGACTGAACTGCATCAGGTAATAGATGAAAACCGGGACAATCGCTCCGTTCTGCATCCATGGTTTCAACTGCCAGCTCCCTCTGCGATCCTGCCAGAGTCCTGCGATCAGGCCGATGATCAGAATCACCCGGGGGAAATTTGTCAGCCAGGGAAAGAGCGGGATCATTCCGCACAAGCCGATGAGATATGTCAGAATTGTTGCCAGTGATCTAATTGCCATCATACAGCGCCAGTTCCTTTAGAAGCTTTAAACCGTGCAGACTGCCGATGCCGGCGGGAAAAACGCGGCCACTGAGTATGAGCCCGACCGGGCGCTCACGCACAAAGCGCTGAACCAACCAGGCAGCCCTGGATAAGCGCTCTTCGATCCCCTGCCCCGGCATCGTATCCGGATCAATCACCAACGGAGCAACAACCGTTCTGCCAAATCCCTTTACCAATAGATCGTGACTGCGGGCAGAATGTTTCCAATGAATCATCCTGAGCGGTTCCGAGGCGGTATACGGATAAATCCGTTCCAATTCACCGCTTACTCCCCGTTCCCGGCGCAGACCGGTGCCGAAAGCAGGAGACTCGTCTCCGATGCCGCTTAAACTAGACGCAAGCGGACGGGGAAAGACTGTGACCCTGCTCCTGATTTCGAATTTCCAGAAACGGGTAAAAAATCCGACAGGATAAGGTGAACTGATTGTTACGGTGCCCAGTGACACCAGTCCCCGCTGGCTAAAGATAATTAAAACAGACCCTTTACTTTCAGATTTCTTTGGAATGACCGGAAACACGATTGATTGACCAGCGGAGTATTCAAGACGGATCAAAAAGGAGGGAAGATAGCGCTTGGTGTTGCGAACAGACAAAACAAATGGAGCCGGGATTCCTGCATATATCTCTTTGGGAGGAAGCAGGTCGGGTATCAGTTGCTTGATGTTGTACATTCCGGCAAGGCCGGTTACCGACATAAACGCCAGCAAGCCGGCAACGACCAGAAACAGCAGGTTATTGCCGGTATTGACTGCTGCAAAACCCAGCAGAAGCGTGATCAGAATGTAGATCACCCCGGATTTGCTGATTTTCAGGCCAAAAGCAACGCTGTGTCTGTGAAGGTTGCTCGTAGAAACTCCCTTGATCTGTCAGTAATGTCAGCTAGTTACGCCTTATAGTAAACTTTTTACACACTTTTTGCCACATAAAGGAGGGTCTATTGGGGATTATTGCACTATCACAAATATGTGGTAAAATCACTATACAACCAGACAATAAAGTTCTATTATTGACGTACAGTGGTTAGCGTTATCTAAATATCCCGCTGGAGGTGGTTCTAATGTCGATAGCCCAATTATCACCCAACAGTGTGCTTGCCAATCCAGCTGACATAAATCCGCTGGTAAGAGCGGAGCAGGTCACATCAACACCCCAGGCTGCTCAAGACGCACAAAAAACTGCAAAGGTAGCAAAAACGGACACCGTAACGATTTCCTCTGCTGCTGTAAAGATGCTGAAGAGTGATGGCGATTCGGCTGCTCAGGAGGTCAATGAAAGTGGAGCCGAGAAATCTACCGAGACATTTAGAACAGTAGCCTGACAACTCTACGATTGTGGTGAGTTATGCAAGTTAATCCATCCACGATAGAAACGCCCTCCCAAACTTTAACACCCA
>JANXZX010000098.1 GCA_025355325.1 Geobacteraceae bacterium | reverse complement strand
TGCAGTCAAAAAAACCTTTTTCCGTCAACAGCATGATCGCATCAAAGGCTTTCTCAAACACAGACCTGAATTTTGTTTCGCTTGTTATCAGTGCCTCTTCCATACGAATGCGCCCGGATATGGCTGTCGAAATACACATGGCTGTTGATTTCCGCGATCATCGGTTGTCCGTTTTTCTTCTTCAGGATGATTTCGTAGTTTGAAACATGACCGGTTTCCATAATGGCTGTAAGGAATTTTGCGCGATCTTCCGGGAGATAGTAAAAAGTTTCCGCTATCGGTCTGCCCAGACATTCTTCCAGAGTGTCGTATCCCAGCAAAGTCAGTATGCTGGGGCTTGCCATGGTGAGATTGCCTGTCGCGTCACTGCGATAATAGACAACCTGGATGTTTTCAATGATGCCCCGGTAAACGCTTTCGCTCTCTTCCAGCTTTTCCGTGGTGCTCTCCAACTCAAGGATTTTATATATGAGGTCATCGGTCAATCCCTTTATGGCCAGCCGCATATTATCCACCTGGCTTGACAGCATCCCGATCTCATCGTTTCTGTCAAGAACGATCGACTCATCAAGGTTTCCCGAGGCCATGACGGAAATGTTTTTTGCAATATCCTGAATGGGGAAAAATATCGTTTTCCGGATGCTGAAAAAGAGCAGCACCGACAAAATCACATTCAAAACCACGATAGACAACACCATACCGATGGTTTTGTTTTTCAGCTCCTTTTCAGCAAAGGCGGGAGTCACATATACGGTCACACTGCCCAGATTTTGCTTGTACAGAAAGATATCTCTGGTTTTGGTGAAATAATTGCCTTGAACCTCTTTTCCAAGCTTTACGGGGTTCCATTTGTCATCCCGAATCCTGCCTGTCATCCCGGTATACCCACCCTTGACGCTGATGGCAAATATTTGCTTTTCCAGCATGAGGGAGTCAATGATTTCTTTAATGGAGTTGTCGTCCACATTCCATAAGGGCACTTGAAGGCTGATAGATGTCTGCTCGGATATGCTGTTGGTAAGGTCGTGCAGATTGGACCGGATTCTCGACTGGGAGATAATGAAGTCAACGATGACATATCCGCTCAGCACCAGCGTGGTCGTCACTACGATGATCAATATTAATTTTTTCTGGATGCTGTTTCGAATCATGTTGAGCTTCGGGCGCTATTTGCCCGCCCCCTGATCAGTATCTGGCCATAATTTTGTCAATGGTTCCGTCATTTCTGAGCTGACGCAGCAACCGGCCGAATTTCATGGCCTGTTTTTTGCCCCTCTCTCCGGTCGCTTTTGAAAATACTACATAAGCAGGATCTTTCGAAACCACATGAATTACTTCAATAGCGATGCCCAGTTTTTTCGCAAGAAATCTGCATACCTGCTCATTGCCGACAGCATAATCCGTACGGCCGGCGTCCATTTTTTTCAGCATCTGCTCAATGCTGTCGCTTTCGTCCCTGACCATCGAACCCTTCAAACTGTCAAAATTTGTCCCGTAGCTGTATTCCTTTACAACGCCGACTTTTTTCCCCTTCATGTCATCAAGCGTTTTTATTTTCAGTTTGCTCCCTTTTTTTACCAGGATAACATTTGTTTCGAAATACACCGGCTCGACGGGATAGTACAGGTACCCCAGCCTCTCCGGCGTTTTCATGATTGAAAAAACAGCATCCACCTTTCCTTCCTTGATAAGCATGAGGGCACGTTTCAAAGGCACATCTTCAAAAACCGGCTCAGCCCCAAGCTTTTTACAGATCTCCCTGATTATGTCCACCTCGAAACCGACAATTTTGCCATTTTCATAATATTCGTATGGAGGATATTCTTCCCAGGCAAATATTATCTTTTGCTCAGCCAGTCCGGCTTCCGGCAGCAACAGTGCCATAATCAATACGATGCATATCAAAGCGACTTTTTTCATAGGTTCACCCCCATTGAAAGTTGACGGTACTTGATTTCAGCTGCCTATTGCCCGTTCATCACTCTTCTTTTTGGTTGAAAATGTCCAATAATCTTTCAAAGTCAAATTGCCTGGTAAGTTCAAGGAGTGCACCGGCGACAGAAGCATTATAGTTTTCGACTTTGCTGATAGCCATAATCAGGCCATCTATGTCCGCCCGTTCCGCAGCCATATATATTTTCTGCCGAATATCTCCCGGAATCATTGAAATTGCCTCGGTTGTCAGCGGGTCTATTTCGGAAGAGTTCCGGGTCTTCTTTTCACTTGTGTCAGCATATTCGTATTCAACTTTAAGGTGTTCACGTAATACATTGAATATTTCATCCAGCTTGAAAGGCTTGGATATATATCCATTCAGGCCGGCTTCGAGTATCCTGTCTTTTTCATGCTCAAAGGCGCTGGCAGTAACGGCGATGATGGGAATCGTCTTGCCGGATTCAAGTGATCTGATCAGTTTTGTCGCCCCCAGACCATCGACTTCGGGCATCCGCATAAAGGCGGTCTTTTTTCCCTTACCGGCAGCAAGCGCTTCGTTATAATTAAATCGAAACGTTATCTCCGTCAGGGTGATGATGTCCTTCATCTTGTTTTTGCGCTCATCGATCATCGCAAGACGGTATTGCTTAACATCCTCATCAGCCATTTCAATGAGATTGAAGACGTTGTTAATAATCGTCAGTCCTGCGCGCTCTTCGGCTGAGCGCATTGCCGATTCAACCAGCGGTATGGCGACGAGATAGATTATCAGCAGAAGACCTAAGACAAGGCTGATTATACTGAGGAAAACCTTTGTGAACAGGCGTGGGGAAAAGATTTTTGTGCGGTTTGGCGTTTTTTTTCCGCTCGTGTTACGGATGATATCATTCATAGCGACATCCTATCCATTGTCGGCGTTTTTAGCGTTTTTATAATCAGTCAACGCGACACCCGGTGCTCTGTGAACCAGAAAACTTACTAAATGACAGGGAGTGCTGTAAAACTAATGAAAATGACTTTTTATATTAAGTCAGCTGTGGATGGTCTTAACTGCATGCAATAATTGCAATTAATTGATTTGCTCTGACTATTTCAATTGTCAATGCCAAAAAGTAAACATATAAATCATCGGTATATTTGAAATTGCCGTTTATAACCTTTTGAAAATATACCATGAAAGCGGAATAAAAATAAATAAAATAGTATTTGAATATTCAAAATAATTGGTGAGTAGTTAATGTTTTAATATTCAGTTTATAAACGTATTTAATTAATGTAATTTCCGGCATTTAAGCGTAGCTTTAAATTGGGATAACAGTATCTCAGAATGCTTTCTGTGAAGCTTTTAGCCGAGTGGGGCAGCTTTGTTTGAATCAAATGGTACAGAAGAAAAGAAAATCACTTCGTATCCCTTTCGCCTCTCCCATTTTGCCTGCAAACTATGATATACATTCGAGCCTGATGCTGGTCAGTCATAGTGAAGACCGATAGTAGATTTTTACGCTGATATTTCCCCTGAATCAGGAGTTTGTCGTCATGGCATTGGAAACAATTTTAAAAAATCTTGTGGATAGGGTGCCGCAGGCGGTGGGTGCCATTCTTGTTGATTGGGAAGGCGAAGCGGTCATGGAGTTCTGCCACTGTGAACCCTATGATCTGCGCTTCATGGCTGCTCATAAGGGCATCATACTGGCGCGTCTCAAGGAGATGCAGTGTGCTGCGCAAATAGGAGATGTGGAGGATGTTGTTGTTACCTCCAGCAACGGCCATTTGCTCATCGGGTGCATCAATGAGGATTATTCGCTGGTGATGAATGTCGGGCGGAGTTGCCTGGTGGCGCAGGCTTTGTATCATTTCCGCCCGGCGATTGCCGAATTGAAAAAGGAGATTTGATGGAACTGCAAGAGAAGAAGGGCTTTTTTCGAGGGCTGATTGATAAAATTACCGGCGGAGAGCCGGAAGAATCATCGCCGATACTGCCCGAAGTAACGATCCCGGAAACTACACCAATTCAGGTGCCGTCAGCTCAGGTTTCAACTGAGCCGGTATCGCAGTCGAAACCAGGCTTTTTTGAGCGTCTTAAATCAGGCCTGAAAAAGACCAAGGATGGACTCGTCGGTCGTATCGATGCGCTGGTGCTGGGCAAAAAAACGATTGATGCCGATACGCTGGAGGAGTTGGAAGAAATTCTGATCACCTCCGACATCGGTGTTAAAACCACGGTTGAGCTGATTCGCACCCTGGAACAGCGTCTGGGGCGCAATGAGTTGAAGGATGGCGAAGCGTTGCGTGCGGCACTGAAAGACGAGATTTTGTTGAGGCTCACCGCCCACCATAGCCCGCTCGATATCAGAAGTCGGAAACCGTTTGTGCTTTTGGTGATCGGCGTTAACGGTGTCGGTAAAACAACCACCATCGGCAAGCTTGCCTCACGTTTTTCCGCCTCCGGCAGTAAGGTACTGCTGGCGGCGGCGGATACTTTTCGGGCTGCCGCAGCCGAACAGTTAATCGCGTGGGGGAATCGATCCGGGGTGGATGTCATTCGTCATAAGGAGGGCGCCGACCCGTCGGCAGTTGTTTTTGATGCCTGCAAGGCTGCTGTCGCGCGTGATATTGACGTTCTGATTGTTGATACCGCCGGTCGTCTTCATACCAAGGTTAACCTGATGGAGGAGATGAAAAAAATTCGTCGCGTCATTGATCGTGAGATTCCGGGCGCTCCGCATGAGACCCTGTTGGTGCTGGATGCCGCAACCGGTCAGAATGCGGTTTCCCAGGCCCGTCTCTTTAAAGAAGCTGCCGGTGTTACCGGGTTGGCCCTGACCAAGCTCGATGGTACGGCCAAAGGTGGCATCGTCGTGGCGGTCAGTCATGAATTTGCGTTGCCGGTTCGTTATATCGGCGTCGGTGAATCAATTGAAGATCTGCGCGATTTTGATCCGCAGGAGTTTACGGATGCCCTCTTCCAGGTCTGAAAAAACACGCTCCCGAAAGGGGCGAGAGGATACGGAACTCTGCGATTTCAATCAATTAGGGCTTGACTTTGTGCCTGCCGCTTCGTATAGTGTGCCACTTCGAAAGGAAACAGAACTCATGAATCAGGAACTTATAGAAGTACTCGAAAAGAAAATTGGCGACATCGTCGAAAAGTATAGCGCCCTCAAAGAGGAAAACGCTCGACTGAACGAAGAAATCCAGCGGCTCTCAAATGACCGTGAGGGTATCAAGTCTCGCGTTGATGCCATACTTGGCAAGCTGGACGGGATTTAACTCGTGACCGAGGTCATTGTATGAAAAAAAGCCATGCAGTGACAATACTCGGACGTGAACTTTCGGTTCGGAGTTCTGCTCCCGAGGCGAAAGTTAAGGCCGTTGAAACATTTGTAAACGGAAAGCTCCATGAAATCGGCAGCGCCCTTAACAGTGGTGATGCTCAGTTGGTTCTGATGCTGGCCTTGCTGAATACCTCGGAGGAATTGCTTGATCTGCGCAGTCAGCACGAGCAGGATGCTCAAACAGACAGCAGAATCAGTTCAATTCTCACCAGGCTGGAAACGATTTAATTTACATGGTCTCTCAGGGAGACTTGATCATATATTCGCATAATAGTTACTGCCGGTCGGGTTCGTCATTCGTTGCTGTTAACACGTCTGATTGAAATAATGGAACGCCCGTTGAATATATCCTCGCTGAAAGGAAAAGTGCTTCTGAGTGACATGAACAGTAATTAGTATATTTACCTGACGACACTCAAGCCTTTTTCCCTCTTCAGTCCTCCCTGGTTGACCCTCCCGAATTCTCTTCGGGGCTATTCCGCACGAGTTATAGAAAGTAGTGGTATGCCAAAGCGTTCGCTCCGTTCGCAGTTGCTGGCACATCGTCGTGCGCTTCAGCATGAAGTGTGGCTTTCGTCCAGTCACGCGGCACAACATAACCTGCTTTCGCTTGAAGAATATGCCAACGCCGGATGCATAGCGTTGTACGCCGCTGCCCATAATGAAACCGATACGCGATTAATTATGGCCGCAGCAGTCCAAGCGGGGAAACGGGTTTTGTATCCTGCTGTCTGCGGTCACCGGATGGTGCTTCGCCATGTCGAACGGATCGAAGAATTACAGGAAGGGGCGTTTGGCATTCTGGAACCCTGCCCGACCGGGGTTGATCATCATGCCGATGAAGCTGATCTGATCATCGTACCGGGGGTCGCTTTTGATCTGTCCGGTCACCGGATCGGCTATGGGAAAGGCTTCTATGACCGGTTTTTGCAGCATCCCGGTCGCACGGCCCATCTGGTTGGTCTCTGTCATGACTTCCAGGTGGTTGATAATCCGCTTCCGGTAGATACTCATGACATACCGATGGAAATTATCGTTACCGATAAACGGATAATCCAGATAAAGAAGTAACCGGAGTTGCCAGGCAATCCGGATTTATATAGAGGAGGTTGATAGTATGGACATAATGATTACCGTTGTTATTGCCTTGATCGTTGCTGTCGGTGCGTATGTAGCCGGTAACAAACTCAACAAGAAAGACACCGGATCGATTCTGAAGCAGGCCGAAGAGCTTGCCGGCAAGGTGCTTGACGACGCCCGCCGCGAAGCCGATACCATCACGAAAGAAGCTCAGCTTAAAGCCAAGGATTTGGCCATTCAGGCCAAGGAAGAACATGAGCGGAAAACAGACGAAAAAAACAAGGATCTTCTGATACTTGAAAAAAGACTGACTCAGAAGGAAGAAAATCTCGATAAAAAAGCCGGTCTGATTGATCAAAAAGAGATGGATATTCTTAAAAAAGAGCAGACTGTTTCTCAAAAAGAACAGGCTCTGGACGTGCGGGATGCAGAACTGAAAAAGGCGGCTGACATTCAAAGTGCCCGGCTTGAACAGATTTCAGGGATGTCGGCCGGTGAAGCAAAAAAAGAATTGATGAATGCAATGGAGACCGAAGCTAAACATGATGCCGCAAAAATCATCAGGGCTATAGAAGACGAAGCCCGTGAGACAGGTGACAAAAAAGCCAAGGAAATCATGGCGCTTGCCATTCAGCGCTATGCCGGAGAATACGTTGCCGAGCGCACCGTGTCGGTTGTGCCGCTGCCGTCGGATGAGATGAAAGGTCGTATTATCGGTCGTGAAGGGCGGAATATTCGTGCGCTGGAAGCAGCAACCGGCATCGATCTGATCATAGATGATACACCTGAAGCGGTAATTTTGTCCGGGTTTAACCCGGTGCGCCGTGAAGTTGCCCGTTTATCACTGGAAAAATTGCTGGCCGATGGCCGCATTCATCCCGGCCGCATTGAAGAGGTCGTGGCAAAATCAACCGAAGAAGTGGAACTTTCAATAAAAGAAGCCGGCGAGCAGGCCGCTTTTGACCTTGGCGTTCACGGTATCCACCCGGAAGTCCTCAAGTTGATCGGCCGCCTCAAATATCGTACCTCCTACACCCAGAATGTTTACCTCCATTCGCTTGAAGTTGCATTCCTCTGCGGCATAATGGCCGCCGAACTCGGAATCAACGTCAAACAGGCAAAACGTGCCGGCCTCCTGCACGACCTGGGCAAAGCAGTTGACCATGAAGTTGAAGGCTCCCATGCGGTAATCGGTGCCGAACTGGCCCGTAAATACGGCGAAACACCAAAAATAGTCCACGCTATCATGGCGCATCACGAAGATGAAAAACCGAATTCGGTGCTGGCAATTCTGGTGCAGGCTGCCGACGCCCTTTCCGGTGCCCGTCCCGGTGCCCGTCGCGAAATGATGGAAACGTATGTCAAGCGCCTCGGAGATCTGGAGCGCATCGCAACGTCGTTCAGCGGCGTACAGTCTTCATTTGCGATTCAGGCCGGACGCGAGATCCGCGTCATGGTTTCCAGCGATCAGGTCAGCGATGATCAGTCGGTGGTTATGGCTCGTGATATTGCCAAGAAAATTGAAGCTGAAATGACCTATCCAGGCCAAATTAAAGTAAATGTTATTCGCGAAACACGCTCAGTAGAATATGCCCGTTAATATATTATTTGTTGGCGATATAATCGGAAAACCGGGTCGCCAGGCGTTGTCGCGCGAGCTGCATCGTCTGGTGGACCGGCATAATGTTGATATTGTCATCGCCAATGGTGAAAATGCCGCAGGAGGTTTCGGCCTGACGGTTGAGGTTGCCAAAGAACTGTTCAATCAGGGCATCCACCTGCTGACGAGCGGTAACCATATCTGGGATAAAAAAGAACAGGTTCAACAGGTTCTGTCCGATTCACGCATTATTCGCCCGGCCAATTACCCGCACGGGGCGCTGGGTGCCGGAAGCGCCATTCTGACCACTCCCGGTGGAATTAAGGTCGGCGTCCTCAACCTTGAGGGGCGGGTCTACATGAAAAATCTGGATTGCCCGTTTCTGACGGCGGACAAAGAGATCGAGTGGCTGAAAAAAGAGACGTCGATTATCTTCGTTGATTTCCATGCCGAAGCAACCTCCGAGAAATCAGCTTTAGGGTGGTATCTGGACGGCAGAGTCAGTGCCGTTGTCGGGACGCATACCCACATACAGACCGCTGACGAACGGATTCTGACCCAGGGTACCGCCTATCTGACTGACGCAGGTATGACCGGCAGTTTTGATTCTGTTATCGGAATGGGCAAAGAAGAAACAATTCATCGTTTTTTGACCCAGTTGCCATCCAAGTTTGAAGTGGCCAAGAAAGACATCCGCTTGAATGCCGTCGTAATCGGTGTTGATGAACAGAGTGGCAAAGCGGTCAGTATTGAGCGCATAAATATTCCCTGTTAGGTTCCAAGGAGTTGAACGTATGTCCGTAGCGGAACAGATGGCCGTCATTAAGCGCGGCACCGTTGAAGTACTCATCGAGAAGGAGCTGGAAGAAAAGCTGGCAAAGTCCCTTTCTTCCGGTGTCCCGTTGGTAATAAAGGCCGGATTCGATCCGACAGCACCGGACCTGCATTTGGGGCACACGGTACTGATCCAGAAATTGCGCCAGTTTCAGCAGTTAGGTCACGACGTAAATTTTTTGATCGGCGACTTTACCGGCATGATCGGCGATCCAACCGGAAAATCAGAAACGCGCAAGGTATTAACCCGTGAAGACGTGCTCCGGAACGCAGAAACTTATAAAGAACAGGTGTTTAAGATCCTTGATCCGGTGAAAACGAAGGTTGTCTTCAATTCCACCTGGCTGAATGAACTGGGGTCAAGCGGCATGATCGCCCTGGCTTCAAAGTGTACTATGGCCCGTATGCTGGAACGGGATGACTTTTCCAAACGCTTTGCCAGCCAGCAGCCAATTGCGATCCATGAATTTCTCTATCCACTCATTCAGGGATATGACTCAGTAGCCATGAAAGCTGACGTTGAACTGGGCGGAACCGACCAGAAATTCAACCTGTTGATGGGGCGCGAGCTGCAGCGCGAGTGGGGCCAGTCGCCACAGTGCGTCCTGACTATGCCGCTTCTGGAAGGGCTGGACGGCATCAACAAAATGTCCAAGTCGCTCGGCAACTACATTGGCATCAACGAACCGGCTGACGAGATATTCGGCAAGATCATGTCGATCTCTGATGACTTGATGCTCCGCTATTACGAACTCCTCTCTGATATGACGCTTGCCGAGATCGAGGCATTAAAGCGTGATCTTAAAGATCATTCGCTGCACCCGATGGCCGCCAAAAAACGGCTGGGTCGCGAGATGGTTTCCCGCTTCCACGGCGCCGGCGCCGGAGATATTGCCGAGGAGAACTTCGTCAAGCGTTTCAAGGAAAACGAGATTCCGGAGGATATGCCGCAGGTAAATTTCACCATGACCGACGGAGCCATTCTGCTGGTCAGGGCTATGACCGAAGCCGGTCTGACCAAATCAAACGGCGAGGGACGTCGGTCGATTGATGGTGGCGGAGTTAAGTTGGATGGTGAAAAGGTCAGTGATGCTAATCTGGAACTGACGGCAACCGGGGAGTATATCGTCCAGATCGGCAAGCGCCGGTTTGCGAGGATTGTGGTTTCGTAGACGAAATAGCCGCAGTTAAAACGAGAGCGGGACCGGCGCATTGCCGGTCCCGCTCTCGTTTATTAAAGTAAAAAGTCCTGCTACATCTCCATAATCACCGGCAAAATCACCGGTCTCCGCTCGATTGTTTTTTTACAGAAACGCCGTAGCGCCTGATGCACTGCAGTCTTCACTTCATCGGCTTCACAGCGCATTTCTGCATTTATCTCTTCCAGGGCAAATAACACCACCTTGCGGGCATCTTCCAGATACTCCTGACTTTCATCTTCAAAGACAAATCCGCGCGAAACGATATCCGGACCGTAAATAATGGCGCCGGTGGACATGTTGAGGCCGATGATGACGACGATCATGCCGTCTTCCGACAGATGTTTGCGGTCGCGTAACACCATTCTTCCCACGTCACCCACCCCTTTGCCGTCCACGAATACCCTGCCGGATTCGATATGTTCCACTATCGCCGCAGTGTCGGCATAAAAGGACACCACTTCTCCGTTGGTTGCAAGGATGCAGCGTTCTTTCGGGATGCCGACCGAGTTGGCAAGTTGAATATGCTTGACCAGATGGCGATATTCACCATGAATAGGGATGAAGAAGCGTGGTCGCACGGTGTTGAGCATCAGCTTCAGCTCTTCCTGACTGGCGTGTCCGGAAACATGGACTTCAGACACTTTCTCATGGAAAACTTCGGCGCCCCGGCGGTAAAGATGGTTGATCAGTTCCGAGATGGTGCGTTCATTACCCGGAATGACGCGCGAGGAGAGAATGACTGAGTCGCCCCGTTCCAGCTTGATCTGTTTATGATCATCCATGGCGATGCGGGTCAGGGCGCTCATTGGTTCACCCTGACTGCCGGTGGAAATGATGCAGACCTGCTCCGGCGGGAGGTGCGGGAGTGCCCGCAAATCCATCAGGTGTTCGTCATCAACGGTCAGATAACCCAGTTCCCGGGCGATTTGAACGTTCTTCAACATTGAGCGGCCATTCAGCAGGATCTTGCGACCGCAGTGGATGGCGGCATCGATAACCTGCTGGACCCGGTGGATGCTGCTGGAAAAGGTAGCCACAATGATCCTGCCGGAACATTTCGGAAAGATATCGGCAAACGCTTCTCCGACATATTTCTCGGATAGAGTGTAGCCTTCCCGCTCCACGTTGGTTGAATCGGACAACAGTGCCAGCACCCCCGCTTCGCCGTAGCGGGACAGGCTGGCCAGGTCGGTCAGCTGGCCGTCCACCGGAGTGTGATCAATTTTGAAATCGCCGGTATGAATGACCACTCCCTCCGGAGAGGTTATCGCCAGAGCACAGCCATCTACGATTGAGTGGGCCACACGAAGGAATTCCACCTGAAAACTGCCGACGGCTATTGTTTCGCGGGGCTGAACGGTAATCAGTTCAACCGCACCGTCCAGCTTGTACTCTTCGAGCTTTGCGGTCACCAGGCCGAGCGTCAGTGCCGTGCCGTACACCGGCACGTTCAGTTCCTGAAGGACAAAGGGGAGGGCGCCGATATGGTCTTCGTGGCCGTGGGTAAGGCAGATTGCACGAACCTGTTCGGACCGTTCACGCAGCCAGGTGATATCCGGGATAACATAGTCGATTCCAAGCATATCAGGGGAGGGAAACATCAGGCCGCAATCGACAATCAGGATGTCGTCACCGTACTGGTAGGCCATCATGTTCATGCCGATCTCGCCTAAACCGCCAAGGGCGACAATCTGCAATGCCGAGTGTGATTCTACTTCATCCATAATCTATCTTTCACGCTGCAGAGGTATAAGGGTCGCAATTTTTTTGTCACACTTTTCGATCCATGGCATGCCGGGAGTGACCAGCCAGTGATCAGCGTAAAACGAACTGCGCAGGGCACGGTAGGCGATCAGGGCGCGATTTACATCTCCCAGGCGTTCATTGGCTTCACCAATCTGCCACAGTTTTTCAGCCGCTTTATTGATTGTCGGATGGAATGGGATATACATGTGCAGCGCGGATTCGTATCCGGCAACAGCTACGGTAAAATTTCCCGTGCGAAACGCTGATTCACCAATTTCAAATTGGCTGTTCATCCGCCACCAGGTGCCTGCAAAAAACAGCAGCAGGCTGACGATGACAATGACGGCGCCATTGGCTATGATGCTTTTTAATTGATCGTTCATCTGATCACCTGAAAAAATCGGGGATAAAAGTAAGAAGAATGCCCATCGCAAAAACTACGACTCCGCATAAGACAACTACTGCGGCGCCGATATCATAAGGGCTTTTCAGGCGATGCGCCGCCGGTAATCCCCATACCATGCCTGCCAGGCCGGCGATAACCAGCGGTATATACTGATAGCCAATGTTCATTTAATGCTCCAGTGCGGAATCAATCTGCTTCCTCACGTTTTCCATCATCCAGGTTTCGGCCTCGCTACGACGCAGGTCGGGCGGTACAATAATCGGGGGGTGTAGCGTTATATGAATATTCCCGCTAAACAGTCTGATCTGATTAGCGGGGTTGATCTTGCCGCTGCCGTTGATGGTTACCGGAAGTACCGGCACCGCCGCTTTGCGGGCCAGAATGAAACCGCCCCGTTTAAACGGCAGCAAGTCACCGTCCTGAGTACGGGTCCCCTCGGGGAACAGGACAACGCTCTTGCCTCTTCGGATCGTCTCTGCTGCCTCGTCCATGCTTTGCAGCGCTTTACGCCCATCACCACGATTCAGCGGAATATAGCCGCCGCGCCGCATGGATGGACCAAAAACCGGTATATCGAAGAGTTCCTTTTTAGCAATCCAGTGGATCTGGCGGGGCATTTTTGCCAGAAGCGACAAAATATCAAAATTACTCTGGTGGTTGCTCATGAAGATTACCGGACCGTCCGGTAGATGTTCTGCCCCGGAAAGCGTAACTGAAACACCATTCAACGCCAGCCCCAACCGCGCCCAAAGACGGGCATGCGCGGCGTACAGCTTGCCGTTTGCATCAAATAACGTGGCGATAAAGGCACTGACTGAAAAAATAAATGTTAGAGGAATAAACGCTGCAAGATAGAGATACGCGCGAATCATTACAAACTCCTGAAATAAACTCAGACAAATTACAGTGTTATCGGAAGTGAGTCAATTTAATTCTGGGGAGGTGTCAGGGAAGGCGCGGTTAATCGAGGGTTGTGCGCAGGCGTTTTTTTTCAGAAGTGATTTTCTTGCCGGAAAGGCGATCTTCTTTGGCACGTCTCGGTACACGGGTGGCGATCCGCTTCTTTACCTTTCGTTCGCGGCGCTCCAGCGCGATACGCAAGCGTTCCATCGCGACCTCGCGATTCTGGAACTGGCTGCGATTTTCCGAGGCCTGGGCAACGATACCGGTCGGCAGATGGCGGATGCGCACTGCCGAATCGGTGGTGTTACGATGTTGTCCCCCCGGGCCGGAGGCGCGGTAAAACTCGACCTTTATGTCTGATTCTTTTATCTCAATCACTTCTTAAACCTCTAAAAAGTATCCCGCAATTTGATCAGCAGATATAAACAGCCAATGCCTCCAACAGCCATCAACACATCACGAACCCACGGGATTGGCTGCTCCAGCATCGAATAGAGCAGTGGATCGAGCAGTGCCGTGGTCAACAGACCAACTCCTCCCCAGGAAAGCAGCTTTTTCATCGGGCGTGCCTTGCCGTTTCAGAACCGGCCTTGACGCAAACCGCATATTTGAGATAGCGACCCTCCGGAAACGTAACCGGGTAGGGAAAGTCCTCCGGTTGTCCGAGCAGTGATATCACCCGCAGATCACCGGATGCCTGGAGCGCACCCCGGCGCAGTTCCTTGAGGTATTCTGCGATGTCCACCTTCTGGTGATTGGACGAGGCGATCAATAGTCCGTGGTCGCTCAGCAACGGCAGGGCTGCCGCTATCAGGTCGGAGGTTCCGCCCCGGGTGGTAAAGCGGCTTTTGGCGGTGGTGGAAAATGAAGGTGGATCCATCAGGATGATATCGTAGTTTTTCCCCCCCTGAGCCAGTGTCTTCAATACCGCCAGGCAGTCTCCAACGATAAATTCATGCTGGCGTGTGGCAATTCCGTTGGCGTTGAAATTATCTTTTGCCCAGTCGGTGTAGCCGGATGAGGCATCGACGCTTGTCACCTGAGTTGCGCCGGAAGCAGCCGCCGCAACTGAAAAAGCACCGGTGTAGGCAAACAGGTTGAGCACCAGTTTGCCCTTTACCCGTCTCATCAGATCACGGCGATTACAGCGTTGATCCAGAAACAGGCCGGAGTTTAGTCCCTGTTCCAGACTAACCAGAAAGGCGAGGCCGTTCTCCCGGACTTCAAGTCGTGGCGGCGCGCCCTTTCCCGCCAGGAGTCGCCCGTAGATCTTGCTGTCGCTGATCGCTTCCAGCTCGCGGGTCTTCTGCGGGCGGCTTTTTTCGTAAATGCCTTTCGGAGACAGCAGTTCCTGCAGAACCTGGGTGACAAGTTTCAGATGAGGTCGCCAGGCCGCGCTGTAAAGCTGTAGCATCAAGTAATCGCCATAGCGGTCTACCGTCAGTCCGGGCAGGCTGTCCCCCTCGGCATTCACCATACGATAGGCGGTGGAATTGTCCAGATCGGCATGGCAGCGGCGCAGATTAATGGCGTTTCGCAGTCGATTCGTCAGCCAGGCGTGGTCAAGCTGCATCCGTCTACGATCAAGCACCCGGGCGACGATCCGATCCTGTGGATCAAGCAGGGCTGTGGCAAGAAAGCGGTTCTGGCCGTCACACAATTCCACGACCTGTCCGGATGTGCCGACCGGCCACTTCCTGGTGTAGGCATCAGCTACGACCCACGGGTGGCCAAGTTCCAGCATCCTTACCGTCTCGGCTCCGACAATACGCGCGGTATCCTTCATATGCAGCTAATTCTCCACATCATTATTTTGAAAACCGGCCGCCGCAATCTTCCTGACCGCCACGGATCTTTTCAATTGCATGCCCGAGCGTCGGCCAGACCGCTTCCAGATTTTCCAGGGCGGCTTTAGGGCTGCCGGGGAGATTGATTATCAGCGTCTGTTTCCGGATGCCGGCCACGGCTCGCGAAAGGGATGCCATGACGGTTTTCTCCAGGCTCCGGAGCCGCATCAGTTCGCCGAGTCCGGGAATTAACCGCTCTACGACCTGCATAGTTGCCTCCGGGGTTATATCGCGGGGCGAAACGCCGGTTCCGCCGGTGGTCAGGATCAGATCGGCCACGTCTGAATCGGCCCATTCAGTCAGCACAGTCACAATCTGATCGAACTCATCAGCGATGATCCGGGACTGAACGGTACGCATCCCCCGTTCCGACAGCCAGGCGGTCAAGGCCGGGCCGCTTTCATCAATCCGTTCTCCTCGCGATCCCTTGTCACTCAATGTCAGGATAGCTGCTCTCATGCCTTGCCCCTCCAATTTACTTTGCTTTCTGCTTTGCCGAGGGTTTGGACGGCGCCGGTTTGGCGGCCTTCAGATAATCGAGGCTGCCCCCCAGGGCAGCATAGCCATCGAGAATCTGGCGAAATGATTTTCTCTCGCTGTCGGTCACTGCGCGGGTTGTTTTACCGCCGCTGCCGGTAATGGTCAGCGTGACCTTTTTCGCCTTGATCATGGCTTGTACAGCCTCATAACTGCGCTGGTCAAGGGGCACATCGTACCATTCCGCCACCCCTTTTTCAGTGTTCTCCTGTTTAATGGGAGGGGAAATAATTTCTATGACTTTGCTGTCGGCGGTTATGGTAAAGCCGGTAATTTTCAGAGGTTTTTTCGAGGCGGATTGAATGCATAAATGGGGCAGAAGAATGTTCGAAACATCCACAAAATAGACAAATATCGCCTCTGTCATTCTGTCGCGCGGAGATGATTCATCAAGGTAGCGGATCGGGGCGCTCGGTGATGTCCCTTCTTCCTTACGGACTTTTGGTGCTTTACGTTTCCGGGTATCCTCGGCAATTATTTTTCTGAGTTCTTCGTATTCCGGTGAGTTTTTCGCCACTTTATTGATTTCAATGTATGCCGTTTCAGGGTCAGTTTTTTTGATCGCTTCCCGTACCGTGCTGACAACCGCTTTTGGGAGTGGTTTCGGGGTGGAGTTGTTTTGCTTCGCCTCGCTTATGATGACGGTTTTTTCTTTTTTCTTCTCTACGGCGGTTTTGTCTTTTGTCCCTCCAAGCAAAAAGTTCAATATTACCATCAAAAGCAGCAGCGCCAGAAACGCGACAAATGTAATGAGCCCGAAACGGGCCTCTTCGTTAAGTTTTATTTTGAACATGGTCGGGTATCCAAAAATGACAGTACGTAAGGTGGTTACATCATACGCTAGTTACCACAAAAGTGTGCGTTCGGAAACAAAATCTCTCTGCCTGCCGCTCAGGGGATCTTTAAACCGCAGCAGGTGAGCGACAAGCTGGAGCGGAGTATTGAAGTTGTCCTCCCGTTCCGGCTGCAGTTCCGGATAATATCGGTCGTTCAATATCCCGAAGCCGAGGCCGCACATGTGGATTCGCAGCTGGTGGGTTTTGCCGGTGTGCGGGTGCAGAGTGAAGCGCGCCAGTTCATCTCTGACTTCTTCCAGTTTGATCACGGAGCGGGCATTCACCTTGCCGGGAACCGTCTTCATCCGGAACCAGGGTTCACCCCGCTCTATTCTGTTTTCAACATGCCATGATTCCGGCTTTTGGGTCGGTTGACATAGCGAGAGAGCCTGATAGGTCTTTTCGACGAGTCCATTCATGAAGAGTGAAGCATAAAGTCCTCTACTCTTTTTGTTAACGGAGAAGAGAACTAATCCTGCGGTCTCGCGGTCAATCCGGTGCAGCGGCGCCAAATCCTCGATTCCGGTACTCTTACGCAGACGATTCAGTAGACATTCATTTACATAACATCCGCCGGGGGTAACGGGCAGGAAATGCGGTTTGCAGGCGACCAGAATCTCGTCATCAAGGTGCAGGATCTTCTCAGCGAATGGAATGGCTGGTTCTGAGGTGACTTCGCGAAAATAAAAAATACGGTTCAGGGGGGTGTATTCGGTAGCCAGCGTTATCGGCTGTTCTTTTTCGTCAAGAACCTTACCATCCAATATTCGTTTTTCCCAGATATCCGGTGATAGAGCGGGGAAGCGGCTACTCAGGAACGTGAGGATGGAAGGATATGGTTTTTCGACCTTCGGCATTGTGACGACAGAGGGGTGTTTTGATATTCCCATGGAATGCTTCCTCGACCACTACTATTTCAAGGAGGGTATTACTTCTGTTACTGAAATCAACCACTCCCCGCTCCCCTTATCAGGGGAGAGCCTGTAATGCTCTGCTTCAGGCCTCCCCCCTGATAAGGGGGGATTGAGGGGGGGTGGTTTTGGATGTTACGACACAATGCTAGCGAAAATATTATTTCCCGCGCCGTGAACTATTGAACACGGTTTTTGGTGCACCACCAGCTGCTCCCGGTCGTGTCTGTTGCGGACGTCCCGCAGGTTTGCTGCCGGGATGATCGCTTTTGAACGGGTTTATTGAGCCGACAGAACTTTTTTTGGCGCCAGTCGGCTTACGGGCCGGACGAGGTTCGCGCGGCGGTCTGGCAAACTCGGCGTCTTTTTTCGGGGCGGGTATGCTGTAGTCAAATCCTGCAACCGTACGGCGCTCCAGAGGGGCTCCCAGTTTTTTCTCGATGGTCCGCACCATGATGGTGTCATCGCTGCATACCATGGTAAAGGCATCACCGCTTTTCGCGGCGCGGCCGGTTCGGCCGATGCGGTGCACGTACGCTTCCGGGGTGTCCGGAATGTCGTAGTTGATGACGTGCGAAATCTGCGACACATCAATGCCGCGAGCAGCAATATCGGTTGCCACCAGAATCTGGTATGTACCATCACGAAAGCCGTCCAGCGCAGCCTGGCGGCGGTTCTGGGACAGGTTGCCCTGCAGTGAAGCGGCTTTGTAACCGGCGGTCTCCAATTGCTCGCCAAGGCGCTTGGCCCGGTGCTTCGTTCGGGTGAAAATCAGCACCGATTCGGTATCGGTATGCTTCAGCAACTCCAGCAGCAGCGCCGTTTTCAAGTGCTGTTCCACCGGGTACAGAGCGTGGGAAACGGTGACCGGAGGCGCGGTATTGCCAACCTGAACGGTGACCGGATTCGTCAGGATGTCCTGAGCAAGCGCATTGATGCTGGGGGGCATGGTGGCAGAGAACAACAGGGTCTGCCGTTTTGCCGGGATATGTTTCAGAATCTTGCGGATGTCGGGCAGAAAGCCCATGTCGAACATCTGATCGGCTTCATCCAGAATCAGTACTTCAAGGTGTGATAAGTCGATAGTGCCTTGTCCGATGTGGTCAAGCAGGCGGCCTGGGCAGGCCACCACGATTTCGACGCCGTTTTTGAGCGCCTGAATCTGCGGATTGACGTTGACTCCGCCGTACACGGTAACACTTTTGAGGCGGGTATTTTTTCCCAGCGACACGAATGATTCATGAATCTGTTCGGCCAGTTCGCGGGTTGGGGCCACGACCAGAGCACGGACGCAGCCGCGCGGCCCTTCCATCAAACGATTCAGTACCGGCAGTGCAAATGCGGCGGTCTTGCCGGTTCCGGTCTGGGCAAGACCCATGACGTCGCGACCCTGCATCACCGTTGGTATGGCCTGTTTCTGAATCGGCGTCGGTGTGACATATCCGGCCTCTTTGATACTTGCTGCGATTACGGGGTGTAAATTAAACGATTGAAACTCCATGCTACTCCTTCTTTCTGGTTGTACGAAAAAAAGCCCCGGAAATTTCCGGGGCTTGCGATGACGTGTTATCTGCTATCTGCTATCCGGTACAACAATTGTAATGAATGATCATACCAGTTTAGTCGGATCAATGTCAAGCAGGCAGAATTTAGTACACTCAACAGGATGTGGCCGTAGCCAGAAGTACCGGGAAAATTCGCTCGCCTTTTACAATCGTTGTGGCGGTTTCAATGGAAACAGCGGAAAAACCGGCCTTCCTGAGCATATCGGAAAGTTCTTCGGCACTGAAACCGTGATGGAATACGCCGGTGGGGTCTTCGTGAAAGCTGCCGTCCTCTGTTTCAAGGTCAGCGAGTGCTATCCGGCCGCCGGGATGCAGCAACGCTTTAAAAGACGCGAGGAGCGGGACAATATCTTTAACGTGGTGCAGAGTCATGGCGCTGGTGATGAGATGATATCTCCCGGCGGACAGTTCTGCCGTGTCCGGATTGTAGAGTTTTGCAGATACATTTGAAACACCGGCTGTGGCTATTTTTGCGGTAAGACGTTCAATCATTCCTGACGAACTGTCTACACCGGTGATTGAGTGGACAAACGGAGCAAGCTGAAAGGTGACCAGTCCTGTGCCACAGCCGAAATCAAGGGCATCCCAATCACCCGAAAGCGGAATGCCTTCCTGTATGGCCGCCGCAATTTCTCCGGCCAGTTTAACCCGGCGCGGTTCTTCGTCCCACTGCTCTGCCACAGCATCAAAATTTCTCGGTTCTGTCATAGTGCCTCCTGAAATTATGCGTATATGTATCTGCCGTCTGTCACGATGAGATAAACGGCTGAACCAGCAGATGGGGCAGGGTGAGCTTTTCCGGGTCGCGATATTCCTTGAGGCCGATAGTCATATCCAGATGGCCTTTTTCGGGCTGAGGGCGATAGGTGCGGCAAATCCGATCCCACCAGGGAAGGTTGAAGCCGAAGTTACTGTTGGTTTCGCGGACAAAGATCGAATGGTGGACGCGGTGCATGTCCGGGGTAACCATAACCAGGCGCAGCAGACGATCCAGCGCAGCCGGAAGTTTGATGTTGCCGTGGTTGAACATGGCACAGGCATTCAGCACCACCTCAAAGGCGAGCACTCCTTGTGCCGGTGCACCCAGAAGAACGACCGCCGTCATTTTTATCAGCATCGAGATGATGATTTCCAACGGATGAAAGCGATTGCCGCTGGTGACGTCCAGATCAAGGTCGGTATGGTGCATCCGGTGCAGGCGCCACAGAAGCGGGGCATGGTGGAACAGGCGGTGCTGAAGATAGATGATGAAATCGAGAATGATGACGCTGAGCAGAACCTTCAGCCAGAGGGAGATGTGGAGATAGTTGAGAATCCCCCACCCACGCTCTTCAGCAATGTGCGCCAGGGTAACGGGAAGGATGGGAAACAGCAGCCTGACTGCTGCGGTGTCGATAAAAACCAGGGCTATATTGGTAAACCAGCGTCTTCTTTTGCTGTCCTGCAACGGCCTGCGGGGTGCGATTACTTCTCCGAGAGCGACAAGCAGGAGGACTCCTGCAAAAACGAAAAGTCGTATGGATTGTTCACTCTGCATATGGATGCCGAATTAAACGTTGCAATCCACGTCTCGCCGGTAAACGCCGCTCTTGCCGCCTTCCTTGAACAGCAGTCTGATTTCGCCGATTGATATTGATTTGTCGCTCCCCTTGCACATGTCATAAATCGTCAGTGCCGCAAGAGTGGCTCCGGTCATGGCTTCCATTTCTACACCGGTACGCTCAAAGGCCCGTACGGTGCAGCGTACTGAAACCACTCCGGTTACATCATTCATTTCAAAATCGACCGTGATGTTATGGATGGCGAGCGGATGAGAAAGCGGGATCAGGTCAGACGTTCGTTTGGCGGCCATTATTCCGGCCAGACGGGCTACACCGAGCACATCACCCTTGGCCACACCGCCCGCTTTGATTGCTGCAAGCAGTTCCGGCGAGAGCCGCACATCGGCCGCTGCTATGGCGGTTCGCATGGTTGGCTGCTTGGCGCTGACATCAACCATGATGGCATTGCCGCTTTTGTCGAAGTGGTTGAAATTCATGATAACTCTCAGGCTGGTGCCGGTGTCAGATATTGTTCGAACTGCTTCTTGTCGCTGGCGCACCGGTAGGCTTCTTCCGGGTTGACCGCCTTCGTTTTCAGCAGATCGAGCAGATGTTGATCCATCAGCTGCATGCCGTCCTTTTTGGCGGTCTGCATAATAGATGGAATCTGGAATGTCTTCCCTTCGCGAATCAGGTTGGCGATTGCCGGGGTGCCGAGCATAATTTCAAGCGCGGCAACGCGGCCCTTGCCGTCGGCGGTCTTCAGGAGCTGCTGGCAGATTACCCCCTTTAATGATTCGGACAGCATGGCGCGAACCTGTTCCTGCTGGTCGGTCGGGAACACGTCGATAATCCGGTCAACCGTCTTTGCCGCAGTGCTGGTGTGCAGCGTGCCAAAAACCAGATGCCCGGTTTCTGCCGCACTCATGGCGAGTTGTATGGTCGTCAGGTCGCGCATTTCGCCTACCAGTATGACGTCGGGATCTTCACGAAGCGCCGCCCGGAGCGCTGAAGCAAAACTTTCAGTATGTTCACCGATCTGACGCTGATTCAGGAGTGACATTTTGTTTTCATGAATGAACTCCAGCGGGTCCTCGAAGGTCAGGATATGTTCCTTGCGGCTTGAGTTGATGAGGTCAATCATGCCCGCGAGCGTAGTTGACTTGCCGGATCCGGTCGGCCCGGTCACCAGCACCATCCCTTTTTTGAAGTTGGTCATGCGGCGTACGCCTTCGGGAAGACCTAATTCATCCGCCGAAAGTATTTTTGTGGGAATGATACGGAATACCGCAGCAATACCACGGTACTGCATCATGATATTGCCTCTGAAACGTGCTAATCCGGGGACTTCATAGGCAAAATCGAGGTCCTTGGTTTCTGTGAAGTGTGCCTGCTGTTTTTCAGTCAAAATTTCAAACAGGATCGCTTTCAGTTCATCGTGTCCCAGTGGCTTGAAATTGAGGCGCACCATTTCGCCGCGCTGACGGAAAATAGGCGGATTGCCGGTGGAAAGATGCAGGTCGGATGCCCCTTGTTCCTTCATCATATTAAAGAGTGCATCAATGCGTGCCATGATAAACCTCCTCTTCAAACCCTATAAAATGATGGATGCGATATATTCTTCCGGGGAAACTGTGCCGTTCTTGAGCAATTGCAGACCTTCTTCTTCCAGGCCGTGGTAACCGGCCATGGTAAGGTAATTTTCCACGGCGGCAACATCGCTTGACTGTTCAAATATTCGCAGGAATTCGTCAGTGAAGACCACAACATCCGTCAGGAATTTTCGTCCGCTGAAACCGCTATGGCCACAGGCATCACACCCTTTGGTGCGATAAAAGGATGCCGGGATTTCGCGCAGGTTCATTGCCGCCAGTTCCTCGCCAGGGGGAGTGTAGCCGGTTCGGCATTCCGGACAGAGCAGTTGGATCCCCTTGAACGAGACCAGACCGTTGACAAAGAATGGCAGAAAATAGTTCTGCTGCTGATACAGCAACAGCTGACGCAAGACATTGCGGGTGCCACGAATTTCCAGCCCGGCAAGGATAAGTTTGCCGCGCATGGCGGCCCGACAGGCGGCGGTAAACGGCATGCCCTCGGTCACATCTTCAATCACCAGAATGTCGGGGGCATGCTCCAAGGTTCTCATAATGGTTTCGGCACGTTCCATTTCATTGCGCGGCAGAATGATGCGCGGGAATCGCCTGGTCGTTTTTCCCGGCCCTTCGCCCAGAATGATCACGTTCTTGCCGGTGGTGTCAATCTCATCCAGCATCAGATCCATAAAACGATTACGTTCCTGCGTGTTTCGTGAGGCAAAGAAGGTTATCCCCTGTTGTTTGCGTGACAGGAGGATAAAATCAGTCTCATGCGCCGTCGGGAGGTGGAGATCGGCAAGTCGGTTAGGAACAGTGGCGGAAAGATGCTGCCGGATAGTGATGTAGTCCCCCCCATAACCATTCATGATGGAGATCTGAAAGGTAATCGGGTGTGAACGGTAGCTGAACGTCATAAGTCCGTTCGCCTGCGGTTCATTCGAAGCGGTGCATCCGGCACTCTTACGGATTTTGCGGGTGAGGTCGGGGAAATAGGTTGTGTCCAGCGAGCCGATCGGGCGCGATATGCCGCCACGCCTGCCGCTGACCATCACGGTATCTCCCATCGGCTGAAGGGAGAGCGATGAGAGCCGGTTTTGCAGGATAAAGATCAGCAGGTAGTCAAGTAGCTTGCCGCCGGTAAGGTCGCTGTTTATGGTTTCCAGTACGGTTTCGGAGAATGCGCTCGAATCAAATCCGAGATGCTCATGCTCGCTGCTGCCGTAGAAGATATCTATCATCTCCCGGATTTCACGGATCAGGGCCACCGAAATATTTACCTGGCAGCCGCTCTGCTGCTCGACCGCCTCGATGGCAATTTTGTTGAGCGGGTCGGAGATGGCAATATTCAGTTCACCTCCCGCTTTGATGAGCGGAATCAGGTTGAATTTCCGTGCCGTTGCTGACGGGACAAGCTGAATCGCCTCGGGATCGATCATGTCGGCTTTGAGCCGGATGTAAGGAAGGTCCAGCTGATTTGACAGCGCCCAGTCAATGTCCTCCTGAGTGACAATCCCCAGAGAGATCAGTGCCTCACCAAGGCGTACCCCGGTACGCCCCTGTTCCGCCAGGGCGGCTGCTATGTCGTCTTCGTTGATGATGTTGCAGGCGGAAAGAATTTCGCCCAGGGAACCTTTTTTGACCTGCTCTGACATGGTTGACCTCCAGATCATAAACCAGAAATCCGATAGTACTCGCTCTTACTCGTTACGGTCACTCAAATTCTCAAAACGGGTATGCTCGCCGAAGAAGGCGAGGCTGACGGTGCCGATCGCGCCGTTACGCTGTTTGCCGATGATCAGTTCGGCATTGCGATCATGCCCCTGGGTACAGGAACCGTCACGCTTGCGGCACTGCTCGCAGTAGACCGCCTCGCGGTAGACGAACATGATAACGTCGGCATCCTGTTCAATGGCTCCCGATTCACGCAGGTCACTCATCATCGGACGTTTGTCGGCGCGTTTTTCCAATTCCCGGTTGAGCTGGGAAAGGGCGACGACCGGTATACTCAATTCTTTGGCCAGCGCCTTCAGGGATTGAGATATTTCAGAAATTTCCTGCTGGCGCGATTCAATGCGGGTACCTGATTTCATCAACTGTAGATAATCGACAATGATCAGTCCGATGTCATGTTCGCTTTTCAGGCGTCGCGCTTTGGAGCGCAACTCCAGAACACTGATGGCAGGAGTATCATCGATAAATATTTTGGCGTCGTGGAGAACCCCGGCTGCTCTGGTCAGGCGCGGCCAGTCGCTGTCGTGGAAGTGGCCGGTACGCATCCGGCTGGCGTCAACCCGGGCGATGGAGGCCAGAAAGCGCATAACCAGGTCTTCCTTGCCCATTTCCAGCGAGAAAATGACGGAGGCTGTTTTCTTTTTGCTCTCGGCACTGGCGTGCTGGGCAATGTTGAGCGCCAGAGTCGTTTTTCCCATCGAGGGGCGGGCGGCAATTATGATCAGGTTACCCGGTTGGAAACCGGCGGTCATCTGGTCTAGATCCACGTAACCGGTTGGGACTCCGGTAATGTGTTCCTTGCGTTCATTCAGGGATTTGAGGATTTTGAAGGCTTCTTTGATGAGCGGCTGTATCGGAACATACTGGGGGCGCAGCTTGTTGACGCCGATCTCGTACAGGTCTTTCTGGGCCTTGTCCAACAGCTCGTTCACATCGGTTTGATCCTCGTAGCTGCGGGTGACAATCCCGGTGGCAATGGTGATCAGCTTGCGGTTTACCGACTTTTCTTTGACGATTTTGCAGTAGTAGGTAACGTTGGCCGCCGTCGGGACGTAATCGACCAGCATCAGCAGGTAGGCCGCACCACCGATTTCATCAAGCTCACCCTTTTTTTTCAGGGTTTCGGTCAGCGTTACCAGGTCGCACGGTTCGCGCCGGTCGGAAAGCTGCATCATCGCAATAAAAATCTTGCGATGCGCCTCGCGGTAAAAGTCTTCCGGAACGATGCTTTCCAGCACCCGGTTGATGGCATCGTTATCAATGAGTATGCCGCCCAGAATGGACATTTCGGCGTCAAGGTTCTGGGGGGGAAGTTTCGGGTCGTTCATACGAGTAATTCCTTGGTGGTGCGTTTGTTGTTCACGCAGTGACGGTCTTTTCGCGGCGCAGGAGATCACCCGCTTCGACCGCGAACGGCACTGATAAAAGAATCCGTTGGTTGGGGTTGGCGAACTCCGCCGGGATGGCCGCGCCGCGCTCGGGAAGTATGGAGAACTGCTGCAACACCAGGGAGTCACTCCGCATGCCCGGTCCGATGCATTCAATCAGCTCGCCGGCCTTGATCCGGTTGCGCACACTGATAAGTAGCGTACCATCCTTTCGTACCTCGTCAACGATACCGACAAAATCGTGGCTCCGGATATAGGCTGACTCGTATTCCTGTCCAACGGTGCGGGGTTGTCCAAACAGGAAGCCGGTTGTGTAGCCGCGATGACTCAGTTTGGTCAGCTCGCCAAGCCATTCGGGGCGGCAGGTCCACCAGTCCGGGTTTGCCAGATACTCATCAAGAGCCTGACGATAGACGCGCAGCACCGAAGCGACGTAGTTGATTCCTTTCATGCGCCCTTCGATCTTGAGAGCATGCACCCCGCTGGCGACAAGAGCCGGAATATGCTCCAGCAGACAGAGATCGCGGGAGTTGAATATAAAGGTACCGTTTTCATTCTCGACGACCGGAAAATATTCCCCCGGTCGTGATTCCTCCACCAGATGGTAGCTCCAGCGGCATGGGTGGGTGCATTCGCCCTGGTTGGCATCGCGTCCGGTCAGCATGCTGGAAATCAGGCAGCGACCGGAATAGGATATGCAGAGTGCACCATGCACGAAGGCTTCGAATTCCATGCCGGGAACGTTTGCCACGGTGTCCTGAATATTTTCGAGGCTCATTTCCCGAGCCAGATTGATCCGGCGCACCCCCTGTTTCTGCCAGAACCGGGCAGAGCGCCAGTTGATGGTGTTGGCCTGGGTCGAAAGGTGCAGTTCACGCTCCGGGGATATCTGTTGTATTACATCTATCACCCCCGGGTCTGCCACAATATATGCGTCAAAGGGGAGCGGGGCAACCTCTGCCAGATAGTTCTCCAGTTCGGGAAGCGACTCGTTGCGGGGGTAACTGTTGACCGTCAGATACGCTTTAACGCCCTTTGTATGGCAGAAATCGAGGGCATTTTTCATTTCATCCACGGAAAAATTGTCGGCCATGTTGCGCAGACCGAAGGCCTGGCCGCCAAGATATACCGCATCGGCTCCGTAATGTACGGCTATGGCAAGTTTTTCCATGTTACCGGCCGGGGCCAGCAATTCAGGTCTTTGCATGGGGAGTTCCAATAATAATGTTGTTGGCGGTTCGCTTGTTTCGCGGGGGGCTAATGCTATCATAATCAGTGAGTCAATAAAACCGAAAAGGCACCTTTCGCTTGACAAAGGTCACTATATCGCTTTAATTATAAAAAAGTACAGATAAGTGGGGGTATTATGCCGTTAAACAGCCGAATCGTACCATTACTGCTTTTATCACTTTTTTTGTCTGGTTGTGCCGCTAATGACCTGATAGTCAAGCGTCAGACGGAGTCTGAAGCGAAGATTGAGTTTTTGATTCAGACGTCAAAAAAAGCAGAACAGCGCCAGAATGAATTAGCCGGTATGCTGCAGACTCAGGATGATCGGCTTCAGTCGGCAGCTGGTGAGATAAAACAGCTTAAGGAAGAGAATCGTGAACTGCGGATCTCCCGCGACGAGCTTAAGGCCAAGGTTGCGAATCTTGTCCAACAGCTGCAAACCCCCAAGGTGGAGATCGTCAATCAGCCCTCGCCGGTCAAAGCTGCCAAAGAGACCGGACCTCCGGCGGAGTATATCAAAGCATTCGGTCTGTACAGTGCCAATAATTTTTTAGCCGCTATCAATTCGTTTGAATCATTTCTCAAAAACAACAGTCAGGGCGACTATGCCGCCAATGCTGTTTACTGGATTGGCGAGTGCCACTACAGTCTTTCGGATCTTCCCAAAGCAAAAGAAGCTTTTCAGAAGGTGGTGGACAGCTATCCTAAAAGTTCCAAGGCTCCGGACGCTCTCCTGAAGCTTGGTTATACGATGACATCCCTGAAGGAAAATGAAAAAGCAAATGCCATATTCGAGAAAATTATTACGTTATATCCAAGCAGTTCCGCAGCAGTAAAAGCCCGTGAACGTCTGAATGCACATTGAACCCGATCAGCTCCTAATTTAAAAGGCGAATGAGGTAACCTCCATGAAAATCAGATTGCTGTTGCTCCTGGCTCTTTTAGCCATGCCGTGTTTCGTGTTTGCTGCCGCTCAGGACGAGCCTACCATTTATGTCATCAAGCAGGGCGATACCCTGTGGGGACTTTCCGAACGTTTTATTAAGGATCCGAACTACTGGCCGAATATGTGGTCAAAAAACAGCCAGGTAACCAACCCGCATTTTATTTATCCGGGTCAGAAGTTGAGGGTTTTTCCTGACCGGCTGGAGTTTGTTCCCAAAGAACAGGCAGCAACGGCACCTATGCAGAAGAATGTTGCGGCTGCTGAAAAACTTCAGACTGTTGCCGCTGAAAAAACCTACACTCTCTACGGCACGGCCGGTTTTCTGGCAGAGAACGGCTTCAAGCCCTACGGTATGGTGATCGGGGCTCAGCATGATCGGATAGTTACCGGTGTTGATGATATCGTCTACACAGATCTCGGTTCAGATCGGCCAGCTGCCAGTGGTGATAAGTTCTCTATTTTCCGGAAGGATGTTCTGGTTAACCATCCGATGAGTAATGAAAAAATGGGCAACAAGATGATTCCGCTCGGGACGCTTCAGCTGACCGATGTTGAGAAGAAATCGTCAAGGGCTATTATTACAAAATCATTCAGGGAGATTAGTCCAGGTGCGTATCTGGTCCCCTACAAAGAGAACCGGCGGAGAGAAATTTCACTGAAAAACAGTGCCAATGATCTGAAGGGGTATATCATCGAGAGCTTTAGCGGCGCGAAGGTTATCGCCTCCGGAGATATCGTATATATAGATCTCGGGACCAGTCAGGGTGCTGAAGTCGGTAACATGCTCTATGTTGTCCGGGACGTAACGATAGACCAAAAATATGTTGAGGGTCGAATAGACCGGCTGCCTCAGGAACTGTTGGGGGCGTTGGTAGTTATTGAAACGGGAGAAAAATCGTCAACCGCTTTGGTCGTCAAGAGCATTGATGCCATCTACAAGGGTGACCGGATCGTCAGCCAAACAAAATAGCGGATAAAATATTGTCTTAAAGACCGGCTTTGGCCGGTCTTTTTTATTGGAGTGTTGCAGGTATTATAATGGATGAGTTTTTCTGGATAGGTCTCAAAGCGGTTCCCGGAATCGGCAATGTTTCGTTCCGGCGCCTTCTGGAACGTTTCGATACGCCGGAAACTGCGTTGAATGCGTCACCCGCTTCACTTGCCGGTATCAGGGGGATAACTCCTGTGGTGATTGATGCCATAAAAAGTGGTGAATGGCGGCGTTTTGCGGAGGAGGAGTGCCGCCGGTTGGAGGCAAGCGCGGCGCGGCTGGTGACATATACTTCGTGCGACTATCCTAAGTCTCTGTTTGAAATTCCCGATCCGCCGCCGTTTCTGTACGTTAAGGGGGAGCTGCGTTCCTGTGAGCTGTCAATTGCGATCGTCGGTTCGCGCCGGGCGACATCGTACGGAATTATGACCACCGGGAATCTGGCTGAGGCACTTGCAAGTCACGGGGTTTGTGTCGTGTCGGGTATGGCGCGTGGTGTTGATACCGCAGCTCATAAAGCAGCACTACGGGCAGGAGGAAGAAGTCTCGGCGTGTTGGGATGTGGCGTAGACACGGTTTATCCGCCGGAAAATCGTGCCCTCTTCGAGGAAATGGCGGTGAAGGGGTGTCTGCTGTCGGAATTTCCACTCGGAACCCAGCCGTTGGCCGAAAATTTTCCCCGGCGCAACCGGATTATCAGCGGGCTGTCCAGTGGTGTGCTGGTTGTCGAGGCCGCTGAAAAAAGCGGTTCACTGATCACCGCCCAGTATGCTCTGGAGCAGGGGCGTGACGTCTTTGCCGTACCGGGAAATATTTCCTTTGCCACCAGCCGGGGCTGCAATCGTCTGATCAAACAGGGGGCAAAGCTCGTTGATTGCGTTGAAGATATTCTGGAAGAACTCCCGGAGTATGCCCGTGCTTCTGCTGATGCTCCGTTGTTTGCGCCACCTGCGCGAACCTTTGCGCTGACCCCGAAAGAAGCAGCAATTTATGAACTGTTGGCACGCTCGCCACTGCACATTGATGACCTCATCTCCCAAACTGAATTGACAGCCGGTGAGGTTTCCTCTATGTTACTGCACCTTGAACTCAAGGGGGCGGTTACGCCGCTACCCGGCACACACTATGCTGTTACTGGATAAGGAATCTACTACATATGTCACATAATCTCGTTATCGTCGAATCTCCTGCCAAGGGGAAAACCATAGAAAAATTTCTGGGGCCTGATTTTAAAGTTCTGGCTTCATTCGGGCATGTCCGCGCTCTTCCGAGCAAGCAGGGTTCAGTGGATATTGAAAAGGGTTTTGAACCCAAGTACCACGTGTTGCCGGAAAGCAAAAAACATCTCGATGCCATCAAAGCGGCGCTCAAGGGGGCGGATAGACTGTTGCTGGCAACTGACCCCGACCGCGAAGGAGAAGCGATCTCCTGGCATCTGCTGGCGGCCCTTGGTCTCGATAAAAAGAACCCGGGCATCAAAATCCAGCGGGTCGAGTTTCACGAGATCACCAAAGAGGCGATTCTGCATGCCGTCAAAAATCCCCGCGATATTGCCCTTGATCTGGTAAACGCCCAACAGGCCCGCTCAATTCTTGATTATCTGGTCGGCTTCAATCTCTCGCCGTTCCTCTGGAAAAAGATCCGCTACGGGCTTTCCGCCGGTCGTGTCCAGTCGGTGGCGTTGCGTCTCGTCTGTGAGCGTGAAAAGGAAATTCTCGCCTTTAACGAACAGGAATACTGGACCATTGCGGCCCGTCTCGGGGTCTCCGCCGGTCAGGAGTTCAAGGCCGGTCTGGTCGATGTGGGGGGTAAAAAACTCGGCAAGTTCGACATTCCCGGTGAGGACATTGCGACCGCTCTGAAAGCTGCGTTGCAGTCAGGTAGTTACCAGGTTGCCAAAATCACCAAAACGGAGAAAAAACGCAATCCGTCACCTCCGTTCACCACCTCTACGTTACAGCAGGAGGCCTCGCGCAAGCTTGGCTTTTCGGCCAAAAAGACGATGTCAACGGCGCAGAAACTCTATGAAGGTATTGATATTGGTGACGAAGGAACAGTCGGCCTGATCACCTATATGCGTACCGACAGTGTCAACCTTTCCACGTTGGCATTGAAAGACGCCCATGACGTTATCTCTGCCGCGTACGGCAAGGAATATGCGCTCGCCAAACCACGGATTTTCAAAACCAAATCCAAAAATGCTCAGGAAGCTCATGAGGCGGTCCGGCCAACCTATATCGCCAAGACCCCTGTAGAATTAAAGAAGTTCCTGACGCCTGACCTGTATAAACTGTATGAACTGATCTGGAAGCGAACCGTTGCCTGCCAGATGGCTGAAGCGCTCCTGGACCAGACCTCGGTCGATATTATTGCTGATCTGGCTGTGCCCCCTGCAGCCGGCCCGTTTGCCGGTTCACGCAAGGCGGGGCTGCGCGCCGCCGGAACGGTCATCCGGTTTCCCGGTTTTATGAAGTTGTATATTGAAGGGCTCGATGATCAGGACGAAGAAAAAGAAGGGCTGCTGCCGTCCATGAAAGAAGGAGCTTCGCTCAAGCTGCATGAAGTTTTGCCCGAGCAGCACTTTACTCAGCCGCCGCCCCGCTACACCGAAGCAACGCTGGTCAAGACGCTGGAAGAGTACGGTATTGGCCGCCCGTCAACCTTTGCTTCGATCATGAACACGCTGGTGGAGAGGAAGTATGCCCGTCTCGACAAGAAACGCTTCTTCCCGGAAGACGTCGGCATGGTGGTCAGTGATCTGCTGACGGCTCATTTCCAGAAATACGTAGACTACAACTTTACCGCCGCTCTGGAAGAAGAGCTGGATCAGGTTTCCCGTGGCGAAAAAGAGTGGCGGCCGCTTCTGAAGGAGTTCTGGGAGCCGTTTATTACCCTGCTGAAACAGAAGGAAGGCGAGGTTAATAAGGCTGACCTGACGACGGAGGCAACTGATGAGCTCTGCCCTGAATGCGGCAAGCCGCTGGTTGTGAAGCTCGGAAAACGCGGTAAATTTATCGCTTGCTCCGGTTTCCAGGAAGGGTGCAAATATACCCGCAACGTCGATCAGGAGGGTGGCGAGGTAGCCGAACCGGTCATCTCGGATGAAAAATGTGAGAAATGCGGTTTGCCGATGCTGATCAAGGATGGCCGCTTTGGCAAATATCTGGCCTGCTCCGGCTATCCGGCCTGCAAGAATATCCAGCCTCTGGTCAAGCCGCTGAATACCGGCGTGGTCTGTCCGGAGTGCAAGGAAGGACAGCTCATCGAGAAAAAATCCCGCTTTGGCAAGTTATTCTACTCCTGTAATAAATATCCTCAGTGCAAGTTTGCCCTGTGGGATCTGCCGGTGGAAAGCCCCTGCCCGAAATGCGGTTTCCCGCTCTTGGTCAAAAAGATCTACAAACGCAAGGGTGAGTTTTTGAAGTGTCCCAAAGAGGGCTGTGATTATACCAGCGAGTGAAGATAGTATCGACAACAGCCTTCTGGCGTTAAGATCGCTTTAAAGGCGGGGAGAAACCCCCGCCTTTTTTCTTGCTTGCATGCGTGCTTGGCCTGCGTATAATCTGCCAAAAAAATTGAGAGTCAGATCCGATTTTGGGGACGAAGACGGTAGGCCAATCATAGATGCAGGAAAATTTACCATGACTGAACCTTTCAAAATCCTTGAACTCCAATCAGACAGCCCCGAGGTCATTGAACAACTCGGCAGCAAACCAAAGTTCTGGTTTCGTTTGCAAGGTGACACTCAGCCATGGTTGTTCAAATTCACCAGAGAAAACACCGGCGAAGATTGGTCGGAGAAAATTGCTTCGGAGCTGGCGAGGCTTCTGAAAATACCCGCCGCACAGGTTGAGTTGGCAACCTTCATGGGCCAACGAGGATGCGCGTCCCGCTCGTTCGTTGAGACAAAGAAAGGTTTTGAGCTTATTCATGGCAGCGAGGTGTTGGCAGGGCGTATAACGGACTATGAGAAGTCAAAACAATGGGGCCAAAGCGACCACTGTATAAAAAACATCATTACAGCGGTTGAACGGGTCTTCCCGCAGAACAAGCGGTCAGGGCAGCTCCGCATATTAGCCGGCTACATTGTTCTTGATGCATTGATTTGCAACACCGACCGCCATCATGACAACTGGGGACTTCTGCGTTGGATTTCCCGAGGTAAAACCATGCATTCAATTGCGCCATCTTTTGACCATGCTTCTTCGCTGGGTCGGGAATTGCGAGACGAAAAACGAAAAAGGATACTCCTTGAGCGAGACGGCATTGAACGCTATGTTTTGCGTGGGCGGGGTGGGATTTACTGGGATGCAGCTGATACAGACAGAGACAATCCTTTGTTGCTGGCTCAGAAAACAGCCAAGTCATTTCCCAAATATTTTTCCCACTGTTTGCAACTTCTCAGGCATGTGGGTGAAGAAGAAATCGTTGGCATAGTGGAGCGTATTCCCGTAAAATGGATGGATGCATCCGCGAAAGAGGTTCTGTTGTCACATGTTGGCAACTACCAGGAAAAGATTGAATGAGGTTCAACTGTGAAAACACTATTTGTAGCATGGCAGGATAAAGCGAATACACGGGCATGGTATCCTATTGGGCGTCTGGATGCCGTTATTGCAAGATCACGTTTTGAATTCAAATATACTCAAGGCGCAGAAATAGCGAGACAGCGTGCGGGGCTGGAGCCGCTTGACGCATTTCCTGATTTCCACAAGATTTACAAATCATCGGAACTTTTCCCGCTGTTTCGTAACCGAATTCTGGGTGAGGGGCGCGAAGATTTTAAGGATTACATTCAGCAATTGGGTCTTGACCCCCAACATGCCAGTCCGCTGGAAATTTTGGCTCTAACTGGCGGAGAGAGGCAAACTGATAATCTGGAAGTTTTTCCGAAGACTGTACGGCGCAAGAATGGGGAGTTCGCTTGCAAATTCTTTCTGCACGGATGGCGGCATGTAAACGCAGCGGCGCAAGAGAGGCTTATGAAATTGCAAAGTGGTGAGCATTTGCGGGTAGCAATCGAACTGAATAACCCGGTAACGGTTCTGGCGGTTCAGCTGGAGACACCTGACGACTATCACATGATCGGCTGGACACCCAGATACCTTGTTAAAGACCTGTTCCAAGCAATCTGTGAATCACCGAACGATATCAGGGCTACTGTGGTAAAGGTGAACCCTACACCTGCACCATCCAAACAACGGGTGCTAATTGAGATCAAAGGCCGCTGGGCTGTTAGTTATGAACCGATGTCTGCGCCGGAATTTCAGCCATTGTTGGCAATTGCCGCCTGAGATTTTTTGTCGAGTCATATACCAAGCGCCGCCCGGCTTAAAGCCGGGTTTTTTCGTTGTTGTGTTCGAATGTGGCTTGATTGAAAGCAATATTTGTAATGTAACATTTAGCTGTTGTAAAATTATCAATTTTATGCAAGTAATGTTACATAAATATAACATGCTATGCAATGCCCTTACTTATTTGATCAGTAGGAAGAAAGGAATCTCCCATGATTTTACGCGAGGTTAGAGAGCTGGCCGGCATAGGACAGGAGTCTCTGGGCGAACAGGCTGGAGTTACGCGCCAAACCATTGCTGCCTGGGAACGCGGAGATCGTGAGCCTTCAATGCAGCAAGTCATCAAGCTGTGCCGGATTCTGAATGTACCGATTGATGTTATGCTCGGGACGGATAATGAAGCTGAGCCGGTGTTGCTGTTCCGGGCGGATGCTGCTGAGTCGTTATCGCCAGGTCTTAAAAAAGTGCTGACCCGTAAAGCCTGCGATTACGCCGATATTGAGAAGCTGGCCGGTGCTCTACCGAATTTGCCGATATCCCGCCCATTAACCACATTCGATCCCCATATGGTCGAACAGGTGGCACACGAGGTGCGTGACTGGCTGGGTGTCGAGGATGCCCCGCTTGGTGATGTTTTGTCATTGCTGGAAGGTAAGGGAATCAAAGTATTTCTGCAAAAGCTGCCGAACTCAGTTTCCGGGTTTTCGGCCTACACGGATGAGGTCGGCGGAGCGATCTTCGTCAACGCGGATCATCGCACGGAGCGGCAATATTTCACGGCGCTCCACGAGCTTTCCCATCTGATTTTTCATCGCAAGGAGTATCAGGCTCCCGCAGTGGCGACTGTGAAATCCGGAAAGACGGATCCACGGGAACAGGCGGCTAATTTTCTGGCGGGTGCGGTGCTTCTACCGCGTAACATGGTCGAAGCCGAGCTGCACCCCTACCGTAACCGATGGCTGCCGTTTTCTCTGTTGGGTGACATCAAACGCCGATACTCTGTAAGCATGAGGACGGTTCTGGTTCGTGCGGGGCAACTCGGTATTATTTCTTCACGTCAGACGTTCCAGCAGATAGCCAAGATAAATGAGAAGTACGGCAAGGAAGACGAGCCGATAAACCTTACTCCCCCTGATTCTCTTCGCCGACTTGACCGGCTGGTGTATCAGGCCCTGATTGAAGAGAAAATTACCACTTCCAAGGCCGCCGAAGTTCTGGGAGAACCGGTCCACACCGTCCGGACAGAACTCAATAAATGGCTTTCGGAGGAACTGCCTTGATCCTCCTCGCCGACACCAGTATTCTGATCGATCTTGAGTACGTTGGCGGGATCGCTATATTACCGCGAATTGCTCCATGCGAGATATTGGATGTTGTGCTGGATGAATGCGAACACGCAAGTCAACCGGGCTTGGTGCAGAACATAATACAATCGGGGATTGCTGTAGTCGAAACGACACGCGATCTGGCCAGCATGGCAACTGGCATGCGTCGGGGTGGGGTAAGCACTATTGATATGATGACGCTGTGTCATGCCAAGGTGAATGGTCATACTGTCCTTGCCGGTGATCGACCATTGCGTGAAAGATGTTCCGAGGAGGGAGTAGCATTCCGGGGCAGTTTCTGGATTGTAGAGGAAGCTCATCGTTTACAATTGCTTGAGTCAAAAGAACTTATGAAGTGGCTTTCCGTCTGGCCAACCGTCGGCAGAAGGCTTCCGGCAGAGGGACTGGAACGATTAAGGCGGCTTCTGTTTGAAGAATAACTATTTGAAATTGGAATATCATCTAATACAGAGTTGCATGACAATTCAAGGAGAGCCCTTTGCCAAATAGCATAGAATCACAGAAACAAATTACCATCATCGGCGGCGGCCTTGCTGGCTGTGAAGCCGCCTGGCAGGCCGCGCAGCGCGGCGTTTCGGTTGTTATCCATGAAATGAAACCGCAGCGGTTCTCACCTGCCCACCATCTTCCCGGCCTGGCGGAACTGGTCTGCTCCAACTCCCTGCGCGGAATTTCGCTTGATAATGCCGTGGGCCTGCTTAAAGAAGAGCTGCGTCGCTGTGGCTCTTTGGCGATGGAGGCGGCCGAAGCAACCTCTGTTCCGGCAGGCGGTGCGCTGGCGGTGGATCGACAACTTTTTTCCGATTACGTTACCGGGAAAATTGAGTCCCATCCGCTGATACGGGTTGAACGGGCGGAATCAACCGCCATTCCGGCTGAGGGGACGGTTGTCATCGCTTCAGGACCGCTTACCAGTGATGCTCTGGCCTTGTCTCTGGCTGACCTGACCGGTGACCGGCTGTACTTTTATGATGCAATCGCTCCGATTGTTGCAGCAGATTCTCTCGATATGACGAAGGTGTTCGCCGCTTCGCGCTACGGTAAGGGAGATGGCGATGACTATCTTAACTGTCCGCTCAATGAAGATGAATACCTGCGCTTTGTCGATGAACTTTTGCGCGGCGAGAAGGTTCCTGCGCGTGATTTTGAGAAGGTCGTTCACTTCGAGGGGTGTATGCCGGTTGAGGAGCTTGCGGCGCGCGGCGTGGAAACGCTTCGTTTCGGGCCGATGAAGCCGGTCGGGTTGATTGATCCGAATACCGGTTATGAGGCACACGCTGTCATCCAGTTGCGGGCCGAAAACCGCGAAAAAACCATGTATAATCTGGTCGGTTTCCAGACCAAGCTGACCTGGCCTGAACAGCGCCGAATTTTCAGGATGATTCCGGGGCTTGAAAATGTCGAGTTTGTTCGGCTCGGGTCGATGCACCGTAATACGTTTATCAATTCTCCGGCGTTGCTTGAAGATACGCAGCAGTTGAAGAGCCAGCCGAGAATTTTCTTTGCCGGCCAGATTACCGGGGTGGAGGGGTATGTGGAGTCGGTTGCCAGTGGTTTTCTGGCGGGAATTGCTGCTGTATGTTTTGTGCAGGGCGAGCCGATTCCGGTGCCGCCTCCTGAAACCGCTCTGGGCGCTTTGATGCACCATATTACCAATGCTGATGTTAAGCATTTCCAGCCGATGAATGTGAATTATGGACTTTTCCCGGAACTGGCGGGGAAAATAAAAAAGAAGGAACGGCGGCAGAAGTTGGCAGAGCGGGCATTGGTGGCGTTGGACGATTGGAAACTGCAATTTAAAACACAGAGCAACAGAGCAACGGAGAAGATCTAAAGATATTTTACCGATTAAACAACTTGTAAATCTCCCGCATGATTGTTTACTATAAGTCAGTGTTTGTTCTCTCTGTTGCTCCGTTGCTCAGTGTTTCAAGAAGGAATGTAAACTATGTCTGATACTACCATCGATCCCCTCAAACGGGTTGAAGATCAACTGAAAAAATGTGTTAAATGTGGCGCCTGCCGTACCAACTGCCCTGCCTTTGCGACATTCCAGCGTGAACCGGCGGTGGCTCGTGGAAAGGTGGCACTGGCTCAGCATGTTCTGGCGGATGATATTGAACTGGATGACCAGACGTATCTGGCCATGTCAAAATGTCTGTTGTGCGGCAGCTGCGTTGAAAAGTGTCCCAACGATGTGCCTACCGACGAGATTGTCATCGCCGCCCGGGAATCACTGGCAAAGAAACGTGGCCTGACCACATTTCATGCTGCTGTCGGTCAAGTGATAAAAAGCAGAAGCCGCATGAAAATGGGGGCCAAAATGGCCTCGCTGCTCGGCCCGCTGTTTTTCAAGAAAGTTCCTGAAACCTCCGGTCTCCGTTTGCGTTTCCCGATGCCGTTTGTCGGCAATACCCGCTTTATCCCTGAAATTGCCAAAAACAGTTTTATTGATCAGCATCCGGAAGTTATTCCGGGAGAACCTGGCAAGCCGCGCATCGCCTTCTTTGTAGGGTGCATGACCAATTTTGTTTATACGGAGGTCGGTGAGGCGGCGTTGGCCCTGTTTCGCCACCTCGGCTGTACGATAATTATTCCCAAAGGCCAGCAGTGCTGCGGACTGCCCGGGATGTCCGGTGGGGACCTCTCAACTGTTCGTGATCTTGCCGAAAAGAACCTGGAAGAATTTGAAAAATTTGACGTGGATTATGTCATGAGCGCCTGCGCTACCTGTGGCGGCGCACTCCATCGTTTGTATCCACTGGTAGTTGGCAAGCGCAACCCTGAGCTTCGGGAGCGGCTGGATGCGCTGGCCAAAAAAACCGTTGATGCCTCCCAGCTTTTACAGCAGCTTGGGCTTGATCCGACCGAGACTGGAGCCGGTGAGCCGATACAGATAACCTACCACGATCCGTGCCATCTGCGTACACGCGGAATAACAAAACAGCCGCGCGAATTGCTGAAGGGGACGCCAGGTGTCCAGCTGTCCGAAATGGACGGGGCTGATAAATGTTGCGGTCTGGGGGGGACATTCAATGTGTACCACTATGACTCGTCCATGAATATCAACGATGCCAAGAGCGAGGCCATAGTTGCCACCGGAGCCAGGGCCGTTGCAACCGGTTGCCCCGGCTGCATGATGCAGCTTTCAGACGGCCTCAAACAGCACGGTTCAGATGTCGAAGTTGTACACACGCTCCAACTGCTGGCTCGCAGGCTGAAACAGGGATAATTTTTTATTTAAAGTAAACACTATTTTACTTACGCTGTTATTATTTTGTTAGCACTGAAGGAATTTTATTGACATTGTAAAGCAAATTGTATACAAACCCCGCACGGAAACTGAGTTTTACTTTGATAGTCAGGGGTTTGGATGCGTGAATTCAACATTGGGGCTAAAATTAAAAAGCTCCGTCTTTCAAAAAAACTGACCCTCCAAGCCGTAGCCAAGGAAACCGGGTTTTCTCCCGCTCTCATATCACAAATCGAAAATAATAACGTTTCACCTCCGATTGCGACCTTATCCAGAATCGCTAAATTCTTTGATGTAAAAATAGGTATTTTCTTTACGGAAGACGAAGAAGAATGTCGATATGAAGTCGTCCGCTCCAATGAAAGAAAGGCGATTCCTCGCGTTATCTCAAAGGCCGGCACCAGTCAGGGGTATTCTTACGAGTCGCTGTCATTCCATAAACAAAACAAGAAAATGGAGCCGTTTCTTCTTTCGATTACCGAAAAGGCGCTCGAAGAGAATACCTACAGTCACGATGGTGAAGAGTTTCTTTTTATCATGAGCGGAACGGCTGAGTTGGTGCTTGATGAAAAGCGGATCATTCTGGAAGAAGGCGACTGCGTATATTTTGACTCTTCGTTAAAACACCGTCTGCTTTCAAAGGATGGTTCTGAAGTAAAGGTGTTGGCTGTCGTTACACGATAACAAGAGTTACATCAAAAACAAGAACAGCGTTGTTGATAAACATTAAACTGGAAGGATGGCGAAAAGATGTCAAAAACTGCAATTAAACCATCACTGAAAAACCCGTTCAAACCTGCAGAAACCCTTGAATTCACGATTCCTGGTGAAATTCCGGGGAAAAAGGGTGGCTATGAAGAGGCCATGAAGGAAGGCCATGAGCTGATTCAGCGCCCAATCAAGTCTGTCAGTATCGCGCAGATTGAGAAGCAGCACTTCAAAAAGCGTATGACCGTGTGGGAACGTATCCGTGTCCTGACGGAAAATGAGCCCAACGTACTCTTTCAGAACTGGGGCAAAAATCTGGACGGCGCCTCTCTGGTAACCGGTATTCTTAATGTTGGCGGTCGCGATGTTGCCCTCTACGGCCATGACTTTACGGTGCGGGCCGGTTCAATTGACGCAACCAATGGTCGCAAACTGGCTCTACTGTTCCAGATGGCGGGTGAGAAAGGTATCCCGCTGATCGGCATGAACGATTCAGCCGGCGCGTTTGTGCCGGCAGGGGTTGGTGGTCTTGACGGTTATGCCGAAGCTTTTACGGCGCTCCGGAAAATCAGTGGTGTTGTTCCTTCAATCATGTGTATGTTTGGCTTCAATGCCGGCGGAGGCAGCTATCTTCCCCGCCAGGGCAGTTTCCTGATTCAGCCGCAGGATACTTTCTTCGGTCTGACCGGACCGGGTGTTGTCAAGTCGGTTCTCGGTGAGGACGTGACGCCGGAGGATCTTGGCGGCCCCAAAGTACACGGGCAGTCCGGTGTTGCCGATATGACGGTCGAGGATGAGGTAGATGCCCTGCGTACTGCTTTGAGTCTGCTTTCTTATCTTCCCGATAACAACAGTGTTATGGCCCGCTTCCGGGAAACAAGCGATCCGCTGGACCGCAAGACATGGGAAATCAACACCCTGTTGAAGAAGGCTTTTAACTCTCCAACCGGTTTTAATACACCTTTTGATGTTTCCATCATGATCCAGCAGATCTGCGACCATGGTGACTATTTTGAACTTCAGCGGGATCGTGCCCGTGAAGCAGTTACAGCTCTGGGTCGCCTCGGCGGCAATGTCGTAGGTTTTGTTGCCAATAACAGTGCGGTCGCCTCAGGACAGATTACGGTCGATTCCGCGTACAAAATTGCCCGTTTCAACCGTTTCTGCAATATATACAACATTCCGATGATCTTCATGGAAGATACTACCGGATTCCTGCCGGGTCGCGAGCAGGAAGGTCGCGGAATCGTTCAGGCCGGTCGTGCCATGCTCGATTCCATCGTCGATATCAGAACGCCGCGTATTCTGCTGATCATCCGTAACGCCTACGGCGGGGCGTATGCTTCGTACAACAACTACCCCACCGGCGCCGATCTCGTTCTTGCGTTGCCGACTACCCGTCTGGCGGTTATGGGGCCGGCCGGCAAGGAATTTGTCTATAAGGATGAGGTGCGCAAGATGCGTGCTGCCGTTGCCGGGCGCGTAAAAAGTGGTATCAATGAGCGGGTTGCTGCAGGCATGGCGCCCGGAGAAGCGAAGATTGATGCTGAAAAGGATGCCGCCGACTGGCTGAAAATTGAGGACGCTGCTTTGAATATGCGCTATGAAAAAGAGCTTATGAATCCGAAAGAGGGTCTTGCCCTTGGATCCATTTCCTCGCTTGTTATGCCCACCGACCTGCGCAAGGTACTGGGAGAGAATATGAACTTCTTCCTGCGTCATTACAAGCCGGGACCGATGCAGGCTATTCAGCGCGAATTCCATTAATTTTATTCATTCCAGATTGGAGATAGAGAAGCCATGCCACAGACCGATTACTACAAACATAACCCCCTGATCCACCGGAACCGCAAGTTGAGCAAGTCTTCTTCCGAGTGGGTGCGTTCTTTTTCCTGCGAGGATCTTAAGCCGCTGATTGTCTGCCGTGGGCCGATCCGTAAGGAAGCAATGGATGTCTATGAAGAGATGGGGATTACCCATTACGGTATTCTGCTTTCTGAAAAAGACTCAATCATCTATCCGAATGCTCTTGCCCCCGAACTACGTCAACTGACTGATTCGAAACGTGTTCACCGGGTGCCTGATTACAGCGGCGCCAGCAAGGAAGAGCGAGTCGAGCGTATAAATCAGATCATCAGTATGGCTAAAGACAACGGCTATGATTCGATCTTTGCCGGTTACGGATTTATGGCTGAAGACGAAGAGTTTGTTGCTGCTATTGAAAAGGCAGGGCTCAAGTTCATCGGGCCATGTGCCAACACTCAGGCGCGGGCAGGCAAGAAGGACGAAGCAAAACGCACTGCATTGCAGGTGAATGTCAGCGTCACCCCCGGTATCAATAACGTAACTGCACTGACATTATTAAAGAAATATCCTACCCGTGAAAAACTCCTCATGCTTGTCGAAGCAGAGGGGCTGGCCTGCGACAAGAAAATTCTTGCAGATAAGAAACTTGCCATTGAGGTGCTGGCCGACCATATCCTGATGACCTCCTACAGCAAGGGAATAGATCTGTATTCCATAGAGGAGCTCTGTGCCCAGGTTCAGATTGAAGTAACAGAACTGTTTAAAAAATATCCCCAAAGCCGCTTCCGTGTCAAAGCGATCGGCGGCGGTGGTGGTAAGGGACAGCGTATTCTCGGCGCCTCGCTGCTCGGCCTCAAAAAAGCCGATGACAAGGCGATTGCCAAGGCGGCTGCCGAAGCGCCTGCGATGGTGCGTGAAGTCCTGAACGAGGTCAAGGCCAATGGCGTTGGCGACAACAAAAACGTCCTGGTTGAATTGAACATCGAGCAGACCCGTCACAATGAGATCCAGTTGCTGGGGAACGGAGTGTGGTGCATATCTCTTGGTGGCCGTGACTGCTCATTGCAGATGCACGAGCAGAAACTTCTGGAAGTTTCCGTTACTCAGGAAGGGTTAATGGCGGCAATTGAGAAGGCCAAAGCTGCCGGACGAAAAGCGGAAGTAACGGCACTTGAGTCCGACTTGAAGGTGCTTGCACGGATGGAAGAGGAGTCGGCACGGTTTGGCCAGGCTGTCGGTCTGGACTCTGCCTCAACCTTTGAGTGTATTGTTGACCGTGACCGTCATTTCTTCATGGAGGTGAATACCCGCATCCAGGTTGAGCACCGTGTTACGGAACTTTGCTACAGCCTCAAGTTCACCAACCCGAAAGACCCGAAAGATTTCTTTATCGTTGAATCTCTGGTTGAAGCAATGGCGCTGTTGGCGCAGCATAAGGAACGGTTGCCGAAGCCGGAGCGAATTGTCCGCTTTAATGCTTCGGTAGAGGCTCGTCTGAATGCCACGGATGCTTCTCTTTCGCCCCATGCAGGCGGAATGATCCGCTACTGGTCGAAGCCGATCAAAGGCGAAGTTCGCGACGATCAGGGCATCTGCATGACCAACCCGGACACCGGCATATTTATGAAATACAAAGTTGCCGGCGCGTATGACTCAAATATTGCCCTGCTTCTCACCAAGGGCGAGGACCGTCTGGCCAGTTACGAACGTCTCTCCGAGGTACTGCGCAGTACGACGTTGCGCGGCAGCGCCCTGGCGACGAACCTTGAATTTCATTATGGACTGGTAAACTGGTTCCTGGGCCGGAATGTCATGGCCAAGCCGACGACCCGCTTCGTAGTGCCATATCTTGCCCTGGTTGGAACGCTTAAAGAAGAGGCAAACCGTCTGGATGTTGTTTATGCCTTCTTCCAGATGAAGAAGCATTACGCCAAACATGTTGCAGAGCAGTATGCCGACCAGCCGGATGTTTGTGCCAAAGAGCTGAAAAACATGTCTGCACTTCTTGATCGCAAGGGGACTCTGATAACCCGTCCCATGGAGCGCCTCCTTGAAGATCCGCATCTTCTCTCTGGTTGGCTGAGCACGAACACGAAGAATTTCCGTATCGAAAAAGGCAAGGTTGTCTGGCTGAGGAACCCTCTTGGCGTCCTCAACGAAACCTACGAGTACCTGCATATGAATTACCGGCCGCACAAGCCGGCAGCCGAAATTATCTGGGATCATGACAACGAGTTGCTGCAACAGTCGCTGCACTTTTACCGCACACTGCGCGAGAAGCTCGGGTTGGAACGCGACGAGTACTTCAAGCTCAATGAGTTGGTGAAAAAGGAAAAACCTCAAGCCGGCTTTGATGCGGAGACCTGGGAGCAGATCCGTTCCGCTCACTTTGGTTATGAAGCCGGACTCGAACTGTTGGGTATGTTGTTCCTGATCGGAGAAAATACCAAATTCTGGGATATGAAGGTTCTGGATGATCTGGAAGTTGTAATCCCAGATTATCTGACCGACCTTGACCTACAGGCGCGAATGAAGAAGATTCTTGTGCCACCTCCGGCTACCAAAGCTGACGAAATCGTTTCAGTGTGCGGCGGTATGTATTACGGACAGGAAGCGCCCGGTCTGCCGACTTTTGTGAGTGAGGGGATGCATTTCGACGAAGGGCAGCCGCTGTATATAATTGAGGTTATGAAAATGTTTAATACCATCCGGGCGCCGTTCTCCGGAACTATTGACAAGATCATCATGGAAGGGGCCGATGGAACCATAGTTCAGAAGGGGCAGCCGCTCTTCAAAATTACCCCTGATGAGAAATTTATCGAAGTTGACCACAAAGCGGTTGAAGCTGAAAGACGTGAGCGGACGACGTTATATTTGAAAGCTGTGCTGCACAACACGTTATAGGCATGAATTAATTTTGTTAGTTTGTTGAGGTATAAATCTGAAAACAGGGGGCTGAAGTTAAGAGGTGATACTTTTTCTTTAGCCCCTTGCCCGTTTACGTAGTCACTATATAAAATCAATTTTGAGGTGTTACATCATGAGCATCAAAGATAAAAAGCAAAAATGGAATGAGAAAGTTGCTAAAGGTCTAGCCAAATCTCCTGAACGGATGGAAAAATTTCTGACATCATCGAATATCGAGATGGAGCGCTGCTTCACCCCCGGCTTCGACTATCCCGGTTATGATGAACAGTTGGGCTTTCCCGGGGACTATCCCTATACTCGCGGAGTACAGCCGACCATGTATCGCGGCCGCTTCTGGACTATGCGCCAGTATGCCGGTTTCGGTACCGCCAAAGAATCAAACGAGCGCTACAAATACCTCCTGTCCGCCGGTCAGACCGGACTTTCGATCGCCTTCGACCTGCCGACCCAGATGGGCTACGACTCCGATGCCGGTATGAGCCTTGGTGAAGTCGGCAAAGTTGGTGTTGCCATCGATTCTTTGGCCGATATGGAAATTCTTTTTGACGGCATCCCGCTCGACAAGGTTTCCACTTCGATGACGATCAACTCAACAGCCGCCATCCTTCTCTGCATGTATATCGCCGTTGCGGAAAAGCAGGGAGTTTCGGCCGACAAGATCTCCGGAACCATACAGAACGACATCCTCAAAGAGTACATGGCTCGCGGTACCTATATCTATCCTCCCAAGGAATCCATGAGGATTATCACGGACATCTTTGCCTACTGCAAAGACAATGTCCCCAAGTGGAATACCATTTCCATCTCCGGCTACCACATTCGCGAAGCCGGTTCCAGCGCTGTTCAGGAAGTTGCATTCACGCTGGCTGACGGAATTGCCTACGTGGAAGCAGCCATCAAAGCAGGTTTGGCCGTGGACGAATTCGCGCCACGACTGGCATTCTTCTTCAATGCTCATAACAACCTGTTTGAAGAGGTTGCGAAGTTCCGTGCCGCTCGCCGTATCTGGGCGAAAATCATGACTGAGCGGTTCGGTGCCAAAGACCCGAAATCGCAGATGCTCCGCTTTCACACCCAGACGGCTGGTTGTACTCTCACCGCCCAACAGCCGGACAACAACATCATGCGCGTCACAATTCAGGCGCTGTCCGCCGTATTGGGGGGCACCCAGTCGCTGCACACCAATTCCCGTGACGAGGCGCTGGCGCTTCCAACAGAGGATTCTGTCAGAATCGCACTCCGAACACAGCAGGTCATTGCTTACGAATCAGGCGCTGCTGACAGTATAGACCCGCTGGCCGGGTCGTTCCTTGTTGAGTCTTTGACTGATCAGATTGAAAAAGCGTCGCTGGAATATATTGAAAAAATCGACAAACTTGGTGGAGCTGTTGAAGCAATTTCACGCGGTTTCCAGCAGAAGGAAATTCAGGACTCTGCGTATGCATACCAGAAGTCGATTGAAAAAAATGAACTGATTATCGTTGGCGTTAACAAGTTTACCGTACAGGAGCCACCTCCAACCGGTCTGCTCAGGGTCAAGGAAGAAGTAGAAATATCCCAGAAGAAGTCACTTGCCGGGATGAAGTCAGGACGTGATAATGCAGCAGTCGCCGCAGCGCTGGCGCAACTTGAGATTGCTGCAAAAAGCACGGACAACCTGATGCCGTACATCCTCGCGGCAGTTAAAACGTATGCCACTCTGGGTGAAATCGCCGATGTTTTCAGAGGTGTATTCGGAAAGCACACTGAAACGGTCGTGCTGTAAAAGTAATGATTGAAACACAGAGCAACGGAGCAACTGAGAAAGTCTTTTTTGATTCCGATATTACGAACAGTATTATCGGCTGTGCGATTGAAGTACATAAAACACTTGGACCTGGCCTTTTGGAATCGGTGTATGAGTCATGTCTTGCATTTGAACTTGAAAAATCCGGTTTACGGTTTGATCGTCAGATGCCCCTAGCCGTCTCATACAAAGGAATAGTTTTTGACGAAGGATTTCGTATTGATTTGCTTGTTGAGAACAAGGTCATTGTAGAGTTAAAGTGTGTTGAAAAAGTATTGCCAATACATGAGGCCCAAATTTATACATACTTGAAATTGACAGGTAACAAAATTGGACTTCTGATTAATTTTAATACCAAGCTCCTGAAAGACGGCCTCATAAGAATTGCCTGTTAATCGTTATAATAGTCGGAATTGGGCTATAACCATGATCTCAAGAATTTCTCCGTTGCTCAGTTGCTCTGTGTTTCAAAATGAAAGGATTTATTCATGCTTACAAAAATCAACCATATCGGCATAGCTGTTACCTCACTCGACGATGCAATTCCCTTTTATCGCGACGCCCTTGGTATGTCCTTTGCCGGTACCGAGGAAGTTGTTGAACAGAAAGTTCGGGTCGCCATGTTGCATGTTGGCGAATCCATGATAGAATTGCTTGAGCCGACCTCCGAAGATAGCCCGGTTGCCAGGTTTATAGAAAAGAACGGTGCCGGTATTCATCACATAGCCTATGAAGTCGAAGATATCGAGGCGGCAATTGCCACATTACTTGCAAGCGGCAACCGGATGATCGATGAGAAACCGCGCCACGGCGCACACGGAAGCAGCATTGCCTTTATTCACCCGAAAAGTAGTAAAGGTGTGTTGACGGAGTTGTGTCAGGCAGGACACTGATTTTAAACAGAGGTTTTATTGATGTTTATCACGAATAAACAGGGGGTTATCTGCTTATTGTTAAATTTTTGTTGACATTCGTTTGATTTGTTGTATATTTTGGCCATTCAAATAGAACAGAACCTGAAACAAACGAGACTAAGAAGTAGCTAACCGATTAATAACACTGAGTTCCAGCACAGCTGGCAGCGACAACCGGGAGCGACCATATTTTGAACGTTTCAGAACGAAAAAAATATCACGCCTTTATATTATGCCTTTAAGCATCCTTGTTTGAATCGGATGCTTAAAGGTATTTGTGTTTCAGAGAGTATGCGATTTTGATGGCGAAGTCGTTTGAGAAGTTCAGGCCAAATTTACTATGAAAGGTGGTGAGCAACGGCATCAAACAAATCTGAGAGTATGTTATCCGCAGTAGTACAAGCAACTATCATAAAAAATGGAGGAACACACTATGAGCTTTAAAAAAACAGTAGCAATCGCAGCAGCAGTAGGCGCACTTTCCGCATTGGCCATTCCGGCTATGGCAGAAACATCTTTTTACGGTTCTGCACGTCTGTCAACGTTTTACAACATGAATGATACCAAAGCGACAACTGGCCAAACTGCAGGTTTTGATGAGCATCTACAGACCAACAGCCGTTTTGGAGTTGACTTCAAAAATGGTGATGTTGGTGGTAAAGTAGAGTACGGTGCTTCTGGCGGCGCTAATATCCGCCTGCTCTACGGAACTTGGAATTTTGGTGGTGGCGTATTGACTGTTGGTCAGGATTACAACAACTACTACCTCACATCTGCCCAGGTTCACGGTGATGATAACTCTAATAACGGCCTCGGAGCGTTGTGGGATACCCGTCAGGCGCAGCTCAAAGTGAAACTGAATAATGGTCTGTACTTTGCTGCCATTCAGCCGACTGGCAATGTGTCAGTAACTGCGACTTCCACAGCTGGTGGTTTTTCTAACTTTGAATCAGCAAATGGCGGAAAATCTTCACAGATACTGCCAAAACTGAATATCGGTTATGCCGGTAAAGCTGGCACAGTCGGTTACAATGTTGGTGTAGTTGGTCAGACATACAAAAACTCTTCTGACAAGTCTGTTAATTCTTTCCTTGGTTATGCGCAGGGTACTGCTGCTTTTGGAGCAACTTCATTGCAGGGCAGCCTGAGCTTCTCTCAGAATGCAGCTGAAATGGGCTTTGCTGGCCGTGCAGTTTCTGGAATGGTTGGTACTGATTATAAGAATACTGTCGGCTTTGAAGGTTATCTTCAGGCTACCCAGAAATTCTCTGACACCCTCAGCGGGAATATTGGCTTTGGCTATGTAGCTGACAAACAGGACATTTCCGGTGCTAAATATGACGACAAGATGGCGTTATTTATCAACGCTCCTATTACGCTGGCCAAAAACGTCACCGTTACTCCTGAATTTGATTACTACGACCAGCTGAAGGACGGCAGTGGTACTGATCAAAAGAAGAAAGACTACGCAATTGGCGCAAAATGGCAGATTAACTTCTAATCGTTTGACGATTTAGAAGACATCAGTCCTGAAGGGCGGGAGAAATCCCGCCCTTTTTTTTGACCTG
>JANXZX010000075.1 GCA_025355325.1 Geobacteraceae bacterium | reverse complement strand
CAGGGATGTCCGGGAAAAACTCGGAATGAAATCAACTGAGATACTTGCCAGTGAAATGGTTGAAAGACTTTGTAAACCTTGAGCTTATATGAAGCATCCCCCCATGGTTGTGATGCGTGATGTTGTTCCATCAGATCTCGGACGTGTTTTCTTCATAAAATTTAGGCAGTTCAGTTAATCATACCGGTCGAAAAAACAGAAAAAGAGAGGGCGCCGTTTTGAAAATACTCTTGATTTATCCAGGACTTTTTGAAGGTTTTGGTAGCTATTACCGGGGAGTTGACTGGTTCAACCACGGAGTAGGCGTTATCAGTGCAATATTGAAGCAGGGTGGGCACTCTGTGGAATATATGGACTGCAGAAAATTTTCCGGTTGGGGTGAGTTAAAGTCGAAGATCGTGTCTATTGAATTTGACGTTACGCTTATCTCTGTGGCAACCGTCGACTTTGATTGCTCCCGTGAGATCGCACGAATTATTAAGGCCAAGAATCCTGCATTAAAGGTCATGGTAGGCGGGCCTCATCCGACATTGATGACAGAGCAGACAGCTGTTGTTCCCGAATTTGATCATATATTTACCCACGAGTCCGAAATCACTCTGCCGCAGATATTGAACCGCCTCGACAACGCTCCTCGAATAATCAGGGGAGAAATGCCTGAGGACCTGGACCTTGTGCCGTTTGTTGACAGGACATTGGCTCCAGATGGAGAAACTCCGTGGTATCCTGGATTGCCGCGCCCCTTTTTTACAATAACAGCTTCAAGGGGTTGTCTCTACCAATGCACGTTTTGTCAGCCTGCTGAACGGGCATTATTCGGCAACAAGGTCAGGAAGCGCAGTGTAGCAAATATTCTTGATGAACTAGAGCTCTTATCGTCTAAATACAACATGAAATCGTTCATGATTCATGATGACTGTTTTACCCAATACCATGGATGGGCGGATGAATTCTGTAGAGAAAAGGCGAAACGCGGGCTGATGCAGCCCTTTGTCTGCCAAAGCCGCGCCGACATCATCTGCAAACATCCTGACCTCATGGGGAGACTCAAGGATGCCGGCCTTGCCTGGGTAATCATCGGCATTGAAAGCGGGAGCAACAGGATTCTGAAGTATATTAAAAAGGGAGTTACAGTCGAACAGAATATCGAAGCTGCCAAAATATGCAGAGAGCTGGGCATAAAATTTCTAGCCAATTATATGTTCGGGATTCCGACTGAAACAAAAGAAGAGATGCTGATGACATTCAACATGATTAAACAGATCAAGCCCGACCAGCACAGTCCGGCGGTGTTTACACCGGCACCAGGGAGTGAACTGTACGAATACTGCTGTAACAATAACCTCACTTTGATCGACTCTTCTTCAGGGTACCAGCGTACCCCCCTGAGCGGCGCCAAAATCAAAGGTATCGACTATAATTTTGTCGACAGTCTCGTTTACAGGAGCATGAATGGGGAATTGCTTGGGAGGCTCCTGCATATGAAGGCCCGACTGGAAAAGTTTTTGAAAAACATCTCGAAAAAGTTCATAAAAAGCTAAATTGAGATGATTTCACAGGTTGGATCGCGCATAGCAAAAAATTCAATTTTCAATGTTGTCAGAACATTCCTGACGGTTCCGATAACATTGATTATAACTCCGTATACCATATACCATCTTGGACAGAAGGAGTTCGGTGTATGGGCCTTGGTAGGTGTGATTTCTTCCTATGCACAGCTGAGTGATTTCGGAATTACGGAGAGCCTGATCAAGTTCATGGCCGAGTTCAAGGCCCGTGAAGAAACAGAAAGGCTGAACCAATTGATTAATACCGCCATTTCAATCTATTTCGTGCTGGGCATCACCTTCGGTTTGCTCTTTATAGCGTTGATGCCTCTGGTGGTTGAGAAGATTCTGAGCATTCCTCCCGATTTGTCAGAGAAGGCAATTTATGTTTTTGTAATTGCAATTATACTGTTCTTTGTCAACATGCTAATGGGGGTCTTTGGCTCACTGATTATAGGCTTTCAACGGATGGGATACAGCAATGTTATTTCGCTCAGCTCCACCTGTTTATCTGCAGCAGGAACTGTATATTTCCTCGGAAGCGGATATGGAATTAAAGGTCTTATCTATAACAACGCCATAAATACCGCGTTCATAATCACGGCAAATATAATAGCGGCAAAACATCTTTTTCCGAGTCTGAAGATCAACCCCTTTCGTTATTTTCAACGCGATATTCTCATGATCATTTTCAGTTTCAGCTGGAAGGTGCAAATTTCCAACATTACCCAACTCATGATTTTTCAGATTGACAGGGTGCTGCTCAGCCACTACGTCGGTCTCGTTGCAGTCAGTCAATACGAAATTGCCAATCGCCTGGCTTCACAAGTCAGAGGATTTGTTACATCAATATTTTCACCAATGGTGCCCGCAGCCTCTACTCTTCATGCCATTGATGACGGAGAAAGGGTTACCGGTCTCTATCGCAGATCATTCAAGTATATGGCAATAGCCGCAATCCCGATTTCGATTTTGGTGATCGTCCTGGCGCACCCCTTCATAAGAACCTGGCTTGGTCCTGATTTTGAGACAAGCGCGTTTACTCTGCAACTGCTGACATTTTCCTATATGTTTAATCTATTGACAGGGCCGGGGTGTTTTATTCTGAGCGGAATCAACAAGCCACAGATAGGCATGAGATCATCGATTATGGCTGGATTTACAAACGTTGTCCTGTGCCTGTTCTTTGTCCCGCTAATTGGTTATTACGGCGTGATCCTGGGCATTTCAATATCGATTGTTACTTCAGGTGTCTACTTTATCTGGATGGTACACAAAAATATCAGCGGCCTGAGCTGGCGGCTGTATCGGCAGACACTTCTCAGGCCGTTTCTGCTTTCGTTAGTACTTGCCGGAGTTCTGGGCGCTACTGACATGATTATCCCCTTGAGCGGGTATTACACTCTCTGCCTTATCGGTGCAGTTTATATGCTTCTTGTAATGTTCGGGTTGTTTAAAGGAGAATATTTTGACGAGTTTGACCGATCCATATTCGCAAAACTGATACCATTGAAAGGCGTGTGGCCATGACCGGACAACAACCGCCCTTGGTAAGCGTCTGCATTCCGACGTACAACTATGCCCGTTTTCTGGCAGATGCCGTTGAATCTGTGCTGGCACAAACCTTCCGCGATTTCGAAATTATCGTCGTTGATAATTGTTCCACAGACGGCACCTATGACGTGCTTCGTCCGTATATTGATGAAGGCCGTATGAGGTATGTCTGTAATGAAAGCAACATTGGACTGGTTGGCAACTGGAATAGATGTATCGATCTGGCTAGGGGCCGATACATAATGTTACTCTGTGCCGATGACCTGCTTGAGGCACCTGCCCTTGAACAGGCGGTGGCGATGTTCGATGAGCACAGTAGTGCGGCGGTTGTCGCCTTTTCCCGAACAATAGTAGATAACAACCTGAACCCTATAAGAACAGCCCGGTACCCAGGCAAAACGGGTGTGGTTTCCGGAGCTGATGCTGTTCGTAAGTGTTTCCTCTGTGGAAATCTGATCGGCGAGCCCTCAGC
>JANXZX010000039.1 GCA_025355325.1 Geobacteraceae bacterium | reverse complement strand
CCCAGGGAAAGGGCTATCGGAATAAAACCGAGGCAGATCGGCCACGCTGCGACTAGACCTGCTCGTATATATCCATCTTCATGTTTTGCAGTTGAATCTGACATTATCCTTACCATCACAAACTGTATTTCACCGCAGAGGGCGCAGAGGAAGCTGAGGAAATCTAGGCGTTGTAAAATCGGGAAGTCAACTTTTTGTGTTTTCCTCTCGCTTTTCTCTCCGTCCTCTGCGGTAAAATACAGTTTGTGATGGTAAGGATAATGTCAGATTCAACTGCAAAACATGAAGATGGATATATACGAGCAGGTCTAGTCGCAGCGTGGCCGATCTGCCTCGGTTTTATTCCGATAGCCCTTTCCCTGGGAGTGCTGGCCCAAAAGGCGGGGCTGGCCCCGTGGCAGATGGGAGCCATGTCGCTGTTGGTCTTTGCCGGGGGCTCCCAGTTCATTACTGTGGCGATGCTGGTGGAAGGCGCATCGGCACCGGCAATCATCTCAACGGTTTTCATGATCAACCTGCGGCACCTGCTGATGAGTTCGGCCCTGGCGGTTCATTTCCCCGGAATCTCGCGCCGCTTTCTGACGCTGTTCGCCTATGGCGTTACCGATGAAAGTTTTGCTGTCAACATGACCCGCTTCAATCAGGGTGGCTGGAGCCGGTTCAGCGCCCTTACGCTCAACCATATCACCAACGCCACCTGGGTTATCTTTTCTGTTGTCGGAGTATATCTCGGCCAACTGGTTCCGCCCGGCGCCGCCGGAGTTGATTTTGCCCTGACCGGCATGTTCATCTGCCTGCTGGTGTTCCAATTGCGCGGCCCTGTTTTCACGATCACCGCGGTTTTTTCGCTTATCTGCTCTCTTGTCGCCTACCTCTGGCTACCGGGCAACGCCTACGTAATTGTCGCCTCCTGCCTTGCGGCTACGGCCGGTCTCATCCTGAAGCGCACTCTGCGCAGGCGGAGGGGACATTCATGACCGGTCGTGACTACCTGTTATTGATGATCGCACTGGGAGCGGTCACCTATCTGCCCCGCATGCTGCCGCTCGTTGTTTTTTCCCGCCGCACCCTGCCCGCCTGGTTCGCCGAATGGCTGGAGCTGATCCCGGTCGCCATCCTGAGCGCCCTCATCGCCCCTACCCTCTTCGCTCATCCCGATCCACGCGCCTTTACGCTCGGCAAGATTGAGCTGCTGGCAGCCATCCCGGCACTGCTCTGCGCTCTCAAGACCCGCTCACTTGCCGGCACGGTTGTTGTTGGCATGCTTTGTTATTGGGGATTTAAGCTGGTGATGTGAAAGGAATGTATTGCAATTCTGATCACTTTTGTCCGGAAACATAAACCAAAGGGCAGACCTACTCATTTAATACGTCCGGAAATGCAGCTTGTTCAAACAATAAAGTATGTTATAGTTATTCCATGAAACCTAAAGAGAAGCAAATACTTGAAACATTCAAGCACATGCTGGAACAAAGAGTGCCTCTGAATACATTCGCTCTTTTCGGCTCACGGGCCAGGGGAGATGCCGGACGTTATTCAGACATGGATGTTTTAGTGGTGGTAGATCAACTGGATTCGACCACAGCGGACTATATCAGTGATTGCGCCTGGGAGTCCGGTTTCGGGAGCGGCATTGTGGTTGTTCCGGTATCCTATTCAAAATCGGAATGGGAAGGCATTGAGAGCCAATCCTTGCTTGCTGCCAACATCAGAGCCGAAGGAGTATTCCTGTGAAGCAGGAAGACAAAAGCAATATTATCGGCTATCGGCTTGAACAAGCTCAGATTGCTTTGGACGATGCAATTTATCTGAATGCCGGAGGGCGAAGTCCGCAGAGCATTGTCAATCGTTGTTACTATGCCATGTTTTATGCCACGCTTGCCCTGTTGCAGGACATAGGCAAGGCCCCCACCAAGCACTCAGGCATTATCAGCCTGTTCGACACCGAGTACGTCATGAAAGGAATCTTTCCCCGAGAGTTGTCAAAAGATCTTCACAAGGCATTTGAACTACGACAATCATCAGACTACAAGGTACGCCCAACAATGTCCGAAGAGCTGGTAAAAGAAGAGATCGACAAGTCATCACGTTTTGTCGAGGCAGTTAAAAGCTATTTTCAACAATCTTCCTAAAACCTGCCAATTATATAAATACCCGCACTAAATTCAAATAGTAACTGCGGAAAATCACCAATCAGGCTTTCAACCCACCCAAAGACCAGCGGATCCCGCCGCTAAATCAGGCAATAGCTTCCAACCCCTTTCTTCTCACCAAATCAAGCAGTTTTAGCGCAGGTCCGCTGGGATGTTTTTTACCACTTTCCCACTTACTGACAGTGCCGGTTGTCACTGTTAAATATTTAGCAAAAACTGCCTGGCTTACCCCGGATTTGGTCCTGACCTCAATTATCTTTTCAGGAGGCATTGCCTTGACTGCCGTAAGGCATGACTCGTCAAACTCCCGCATCGTTTTAGCCGGTATAACGCCTATATCATGCAAGCCACTCATAGACTCGTGTAATGCTGCTAATGCCTCGCTTTTATATTTTTTTCGCATCGTATTTCACCTCCACAAGTTCTTTTTTCTCTATGGCTAAGGTAATCTGTGCCTCTGTCATTTCAAGATATATCGCCACAGCTTTTTTGAATTCTCTTACCTCAATTCCAGTGAGATTTTCTTTCTCGCTTTTGGGGAACGCAAATACGAATATGCTGCGAGTTTCAGACTTAAATCAATAATTCCCCGGTACCCACCACTCCTCCCCTCACCATCTCTGGCAATTCGCTGTTTAATCAGCCCGCCTCCGTAATCTGCATCAACAAGCCCGTTCTCAATATTCCGGACCGCTTCCACTAATTTTGTATCGGCAACATCTTCTTGCCTTGCAAAACGCGAAAACCACTTGGTTTTAAATACCCTCACAGGGCCTCCTTATGCTTTAACTATATCACCGAGAACCATAGATAACAAGTTGAAATCAACCCGAATCTATAGCCAATTCACAACTGAGGGTATTGAAGCACAAAGAATCAACACATTATCCGACTGCCTTGAGGCATCCGATGGGGTATGTGCTTATGCGCCCGGGAGGGCGCATAAGCACATACGTTTACAGCGTGGTTGTCGTTCCGCAGACAATATTTTTCACTATGTCGATCGACGTGGTGATGTTAAGCCATTGCACGTTTTCGTAATGGGACAGCTTGAGGCTGCTCTCGTTTTTCTTGCCGTCGAGAGACGAGCCGGTGTAGTCCACGCACACGGTTACCGGTCCGCTGAAGGTGGCGGTGGTGGTTATCGAATATGCTTCACCCGAGATAATCCTGAAATTGGCCTGGGCCGGAGTGGTTTTCTGCGCCGCGACAACGACACCGGCTCCGGTAACGGTGCTGAAGGTGAGTGTAACTCCTGGAATCGGCGTTACGGATACGTTGTTGCCGACATTGACGAATCCCGGTTCGGTGCCGATGACCGTGATGGAAAAAGCCGGCATTGAGGCAGAGCCGGATGTGTTCGTTGCGATGATGACGATGTTGCCGTAGGTTCCCGCCGTAGTCGGTGTGCCGCTGATGGTCCCGGTTTTGTCGTTGAACGTCAAGCCCGGCGGCAGGGTGCCGGTTTGGCTGAAGCTGGCGACATCGGTGGATTTCGGCGTAAAGCTGTACGCAATGCCGACGGTGCCTGCCAACGGAGTGCCGCCGATGGTTGGCAATGGCAGGTCGGAGATGGTAGTAAAAACACCGCCCACCCCTGTTCCGGCATACAGCATTTGGGGGTTGCTGGGGGCAATGGCAAGCGTCCAAATTATAGGACTACTTGGCAGACCGTTGTTCACTATCTGCCAAGTAGCACCGCCATCGGTGGATTGAGAAATTCCACTGAATCCAGCATAGACATATTGAGGATTGCTTGGGTCAATAGTTATTGAGGCGTTACGCGGACTGGTGGTCAGGGCACTCCAGGTGTTACCACCATCGGTGGATTTATACATTACGTCATTACGTAGACCGGCATAAACATATTGAGGTTTGCTGGGATCAAAGACAATGGATTTAATACCTATATTGTCGGCTGATCCTGGTTTCACGACGCTCCAAGTGGCACCGCCGTCGGCTGATTTGAATATTATTCCCCCCTCCTCATTTGAACCGGCAAGTATATGTTGAGAATTTGCAGGGTCAACGGCAAGTGATGTAATATACTGTAGTGTCGTCAGTCCATTGTTGATGGCAGTCCAAGTGGCACCGGCATCTGTTGATTTATAGATTCCTTTGTAAGAAGTCCCGGTATAGATAATTTGCGGGTTGGCAGGATCAAGAGAAATGGAGTAAACACCACCAAAAGTACTACTTAACCTACTCCACGTAACCCCTCCGTCACGGGATTTATAAAATTCTGCGCCCCCGGCATACACAGTCTGCGAATTGGAGGGGTCGATTTTCAGGGCATTTATATAGTTGAACGGCGAAATTGCGCCCATAGATTGCCAAACATTGCCGCCGTTGGTGGTCTTGAACACTGTACCAAAGTCTGTTCCGGCGTATGCGGTCAGGCAATTTGAGGGATCAACAGCCAAGGAATAAATCGTTGTGGCAATCATTCCGCTGTTCGCTGAACTCCAACTGGTGCTGCCATTGGTGGATTTGAATATTCCGCCATAAGTTCCTGCATAGATATTCTGAGTGTTGGCTGGGTCGATGACAAGGGGGCGAACATACTTATAAGGAAACTGTCCGTTAACATTACTCCAGGTAGCACCGCCATTGATTGACTTGAATATTTTTCCGGTATATGT
>JANXZX010000031.1 GCA_025355325.1 Geobacteraceae bacterium | reverse complement strand
CACCGGGCAAGACTGGCTGCGTTTGGAGCACCAAGTTTGTTCATCAGGCTTGTCCGATGTGCTTCTACGGTTCTCAGGCTGACTCTCAGTTGTTCTGATATTGTTTTGGAAGTTATGCCTTGCCCTACCATCTTCAGGACTTCAATCTCCCGTTTAGTAATGCTCTTGCGAAGAATGGTTTGTTCTTCCTGAAAAGTAATATTATCTTGTCGTTGCAGGATTGTCTCACGGCGGCGTATTCGACTGTTAACAACATTAAGTAATTCGTTGGCTGAAAATGGTTTAGACAGATAATCATCAGCCCCCTCAGTCATGCCGCGGCGGACATCGGAGCGTGAGCCCAAGCCCGAAATAAATACAAAGGGGATATCTGCGAGAGTACGTTCTCGCATTATATTCTCCAATACAATGTGGCCGTCCATATTAGGCATTATGATGTCACATAAAATTAGATCCGGGCGTTTTTCATGTAGCAGAGCAAGACCTGATTGACCGTCAGATGCGCAATAAACCTCAAATCCTCCCTCCTGAAGGATCGATTCAATTACGCCAGATACAGATAAATCATCTTCAATGATAAGAACCGAATACATTGATAACACCTACTTCTGAAATTCATTCAAGTTTGATCACTATCATCAGTCAATAGAGCAGTAAAGAATCAGAGCTATAGGAAGCGGATTTTAAAGCCAGTACCTCATAAGTAGAGCATCGACTCATATGAGTTACTTTCCTGTTATAGCTTCGGTCCATGTAAGCATACTGAAGTAGTGAAGCATTTTGTATACCATATATTAGGTGCTGTTGAAAGATGGTTTATATGAAGTGGTGTCTTGTTGGCGAATTAGTACATTGCTAAAGGCGCATATCTTGGCAAATATTGCTGAGGCACCAATAGTATCTGAGTCAACATCTGAGTCAGTATAAAGTAAAAGGCACTTACAAGTTATGTAAGTGCCTGATATTAGTGGCTGGGGCGCCAGGGATCGAACCTGGGAATGCCGGAATCAAAATCCGGTGCCTTACCGCTTGGCGACGCCCCAATGATTATAAAAGTTACTATTTTTTAAAGTGTTTCTACAGCGGCACTAAACCAATTTGTGCCTTTTGTTAATTCCTGGCGTGCCGATTCAGCTTCAGCAAAACTTTTAAAAACCCCGAAAACAGTAGGGCCGCTGCCAGACATCAAGCTTCCGACCGCACCTGAATTCATCATGCGTGCCTTGATATCGGCTATGACCGGAAACGCGGTAATTGTTACTGATTCAAGATCATTTGACAGGTATGAAACAAGGTGTTCGATAGACTCGAAAAACTCAGGCATCTTATTCAGCTCGCCCCTGTTTGTCAACTGTAAAGATCGATAAACCCAGGCAGTTGAAACACGAACTCCTGGATTAACCAGCAATATCCAACATTTAGGAATATCGTTAAGAGGGGAAAGCTTTTCACCAACTCCCTCAGCAAGCGCTGTTTTCTTGAATATAAAAAATGGAACATCTGCGCCAAGTTTGCAACCGATGTCCATAAGTTTTTGTTCTGTAAGGCCGAGATTAAATAATGTATTCATCCCCATCAGCACGGAGGCTGCGTCACTGCTGCCTCCACCCAGTCCCGCCGCAACAGGAATTCTTTTAAGAATCTCGATACGGATGCCTTTATCTGTTTCGAAAATATCAAAAAGCGCTCGTGCGGCCTTCCAGGCAATATTACCCGGTCCATCCGGAGTTCCCTTTGCGTCACAGGTAACGGTGATTCCTGGTGTGTCGGTTATGGTGAGGGATATTTCGTCGCACAGATTTACTCGCTGCATGATCATGCGAAGTTCATGGTAGCCATCTGGTCTCTTGCCGATAACATCAAGCAGATAGTTGATTTTTGCAGGGGCATACAAGGTTAATGTGTTCACAAAAAAACTCCCGGAAAGTATTTTAACGTGCCTTTTATATGAATTAATGACGGTTTTGTCGAGCAGAATAGTGCATGACAACTGTGGTGATTATGTGCAGAAAGAGGAGTATTTGACTCCAATAAGGTAAATGAATTTGACAGTTTTACCGCCAATATGCTACCTCTGAATTAATTGTTGAGAAAAAAGGAGTTGAATCCCATGTTTAAAAATATTCGTGAAGACATCAACTCGGTTTTTGATCGTGATCCAGCCGCCCGCAATGTAATGGAAATTATTTTCTGCTATCCCGGACTGCATGCACTCTGGTTTTATCGCATAGCCCATTGGTTCTGGGTTCACGAGTTCTTCTTTCTTGGCCGGTTTATCTCTCATCTTGGGCGGTTTTTTACCGGAGTCGAAATCCATCCGGGAGCCAAGATCGGGCGAAAGTTCTTTATTGACCACGGCATGGGAGTCGTTATTGGCGAGACCGCAGAAATTGGCGACAATGTAACGCTCTATCACGGTGTTACTCTTGGCGGGGTTACGTGGGATAAGATCAAACGGCATCCGACGCTACAGGATAATGTGGTGATCGGGTCCGGCGCAAAAGTGTTGGGACCGTTTACGGTGGGTAAGGGGGCAAAAATCGGCTCCAACTCTGTTGTCGTCAAAGCCGTTCCCGATAATGCTACGGTTGTCGGTATTCCGGGCCGTATGGTAATGGCTGAGGAAAAAAAGGAAGATGGCCGTGCAGACCTCCAGCATGGGCAATTGCCGGACCCGGAGGCAAAGGCAATTGCCTGCCTGTTTGATCAGATTCGTGAATTGGAGCGAAAATATGATGCACTTGCTGCAGAGCATGCTGAGCTGAAAAACAGGATAAACGGCTAGTACACCGTAACTCTTAAACCAACGCATAATAACTCCCTCCCCCCTGGCGGGGGAGGGTTAGGGTGGGGGGGAGGGAGCCATGGAATTAGCACGTTGCAGCTTCCCCCACCCCCTAGCCCCCTCCCGCAAGGGGCGGGGGGACTTTTAGAAAAACAAAATGTTACAAGGCACTAAATGATAAAAAGACAAACAACTATAAATCGTATTTTTAAAGTTGCCGGTATCGGTCTTCACAGCGGCCAGCAAGTGACCCTGGAGTTCCTCCCCCGTCGTGAATTCGGCATTGCTTTTGTGTATAAGGGACAGCTTATTCCGGCCCGTTATGACGTGGTTGGTGATACCCGCCTTTCTACGCAGATCAGCAATGGCGGCATCTCTGTTTCAACCATCGAGCACCTGATGGCGGCGCTTTATTTTTCCGGTATTACGAACTGTCTGGTTTACATTGACGGACCCGAAGTTCCAATCCTGGACGGTTCTGCATGGGAATTTTACCAGGGGATGTGGAAGGCGGGGGTATACGAGTTTCCTGAGTCGGGAGTATATCTGAAGGTTCTGCGTCCGATTGAGGTGCACCATAACGATTCCTGGATCAAGGTAAAACCCCTGAATACTCTTGAAATCACTATGTCTATCGAGTTTCGTTCGCCGGTCGGAAAACAAAAAAAACGTGTGACTGATGTTGAAAACGCTTTTGCTATTATCAATTCCCGTACGTTTGTGCTGCAGGAAGAAATCGAAGCCATTCGCAAGGTCGGTCTGGCCAGAGGCGGGTCTCTTGATAATGCGGTTGTTATCGGAAACGAAGACATCATGAATCCGCATGGTCTCCGCTATAAAAAAGAGCTGGTCAACCACAAAATCCTTGATTTGATCGGTGACTTTTACACCAGCGGTTATCGTATTCTCGGCAAAGTCGAGGCCAACAAGACTGGTCACTATCTCAACAACCTGCTGCTTAAAGAGCTTTTTTCAGATCCTCAGAATTACGGCATTTATTGACCCCTGGCTACTTTCCAAGAATCACTTCGCCGGTATCCGTGAACAGCTTTACCGGCAATTGGAATGCTCTTATGAATATGTTCAAGATGCCCTTTCCCATTGATTTTACGGGAATGGCGCTGACTTGAGGATCAGACCATTTTCCCTTGGCCTCAAAATAGGCTGTCAGCAGATCCTTATCCTTGCCGGTCAATAGCCAGCCCACTATCGGAATCCGGTTAACAATCTTATCCACGGTCTGGAGCGGTTGGGCTCCAATGGTGAAGTTCAATTCCTCCTTAACAATATCAGCGTTGCCAATTATCGAAATGTTGATGGCATTGCTGGTTATGAAGAGGTCCCGTGTGTCCAGAATACCGTCTTTGACCGATATGCTTCCCTTTATAGTGCTGTACGGCATTCCCCCCGATGCCATGTCGGGCAGTTTGAATTTCAGCAACTGTGAGACATTTAAAATCGAAAATACTTTGGATAGTGTGTTGAACTTTCGCAATGTTCCGTTGTTCATGTTGAGTTGAATATTTCCCAGAGAGCTCTTTTTAATTTCAAGAAGAGTATTTCCACGGGCCGTCAGATTGCCATGAAGCGATAAGGAGCCGGTAACTTCCCGGGTGAAATTGAGTGCTGAGAATAATTTTTCTGCATCTGTTTTGTCCATGTCGAACGTCAGGTCATAGCGATCCCCATTGACGCCACCGGGTGCAATTCTCCCCTTGGCTGTCAGTTTGCCGCCCAGTACACCCGCTGTCAGGTTTTGCAGATAAATGGTGCCTTTGTCCTGTTGTGCCGTAGCATTCAATTTGCTGAAAGGAACATTTCCGAAGCTTCCGGCCTCGGCATTCAGGGTGAGTTTGACATCAAGGCCGGGCTGGTGTGATTCTCCGGTGTTTTGTGCCGGAGATGAAAACATTCGTAAATCATCCAGATTAAGCTTGGATGAGGTTACGGAGATATTAGCCGAAGGTGTCCGGCCGGTCAGGTATATCCCGCTCAGACTGAAATTTGATGAATTAATCAGCCCGGAGACGCTGTTCAGGGGGATAGAATCATTTTTCAGCGTAATGTTGGCATGGAATCGCCTGATGCCAGCATCTGGTTGGCTTTCCGAAATGCCAATATCTCGCAGCAAAAGCTGCTGCGAGGAAAGGGTTATGTCGCCAACAGGGTTCTTCAGGCTCTTAATGGCTGCCTTCATGAAGACCACCGAGTTGCCGTACCGGGTGGCAATATTGGATGTTTCCAGGCTGTTCCCTTTAAAGGTGATAAGACCGCTGATGCCGCTGATCTGCTTCAGACGGTCATCGGGCAGAAAAGTCATTTTTGAGAGGTTAACGGTGCCATAGTAATCCATGGCGCTCATGTCATCCGGATCACCGCTCCCTTTGATATGAGCCTGCGCTGTACCCCGAATTTTGTACTTTTGCCACATTGACAGGATCGGGAGTTGTTCGCTCATTTCAAATTTATTGGTCTGAAGGTCAAAACCGAGGTAGGGCTTATCTCCATACCCAATCAGGCCGCTGCCGGTAATAACAAGTGGCTGGAGATGGTAGGTTACTGATGTAACTTTTGTGGATTCCCTGCCGATAACAGAACTGAACTTGAGCGTCTGCGGCATCGAGAGTGGTTTGTTGACGTATCCAGGTAATGCGTAGGCTGCCTGTTTGAGATCCCAGTCGCCGTTCAGTCTGTAAGCAGAATAATGGCCACTGCCGGAGAGCCGTAACGAAGAACTGTTACTGTATTCAAGCTTTGGAATACCGGCAAATTTAGCCAGCCAGGCCATTTCCGGGGCATGTGGAGCAATATCCATCGTCAGGGGATAATCGGCGGGCTTGTCGGTATTATATTCAGTGATCGACCCGTTCAGCGAAAATGGTGAAGTGCCGAATTTTCCGGACATGCCGATCAGGTTAAAGTTTTTACCTTTTAATTCAATAATACCCTTTAACTCATTGAATGTTGGTGCTTTTGGGCCATAACTCAAGACAGCTTTTTCTACCGGACCACGGATAAAAAGCGTATTGCAGTTCTGGCCGACCTCCATATGGGCGATCTGACTTACCCGTCCATCCAGAACTCCGGTGTCCAGTTTGAATATCCCCGTTTTTATTTTATTTTCGATATAGTCGGAGGTACCGCTATCAATAATCCCATATGGGACATAATTTTTGACATCCTCGTAACGGAATGTTGAAGGGGTGCTGGCTTTTGCGAGGATATACGGATCTTTGGTCAGGTAATCCTGCATCCGGAAGCTTCCCTTGATCCTGAACCCCTCCATGCCGATGTCTACGGCAGAAACGTCAATCATCTGTTTTGTCAGAGCCATTTTATATTCAAGCTGAAGGGTCTTGGGTGAAAGTGTTGTATGAAATACTGTCGGCCAATGTACTGATGATCCGCCGATGGTCACTTTGCCTTTTGCCGAAAAATTCTGAGGTTTGCCCTTGAGGCTGGTGGCCAAATCCAGTCTTCCGCCAGTATTGGCAAATGGAATGAATTTTCCGAAATACGGCCAGAATCTGCCGATTTCAGCTTGTTTGACTGAAAGTTCGCAGTCAGCTTCCGTTTCCAATAATGATTTTTCAGCCGACGGGAGATGCAAAGTACCCGAAAGGGCAATGTGAGCGGGGTTTCCACTTGTTGCCGGAATGTCGGCAGATAATTTTATGTGTCCCTTTCTTCCCCGGTTCAGATGGTTTGCTGTGAAGGAAATATTGCGCAGAGCCGCAGAAAACGGCTCTTTTCTGCCGGACATGTCACTCCAGAGAATAGCTCCCTTGTTCACCTGAACCCTTTTGAAATGAATCTGTACTCCTTCTTTGTCCGACTTTAATAGATCGTCAACATTGAATGTGCCATCCGCATTACGAACCAGTGAAATTGTTGTTTCATCGAGAATCAGGTTATTCAACTCAACCCTTTTTTCCAGTAGTGGAATCAGGGCCAGTGTTACGGTAATTTGCCGGGACGTAATAAAGTCGGTAACTCCATCACGTTCCTTGACGTTGAAAGATTTGAACTGAAATGATGGGCCAAAATGCCAGGCAAATGATCCTGAGCTGAAGCTGACCTGGCGATTGAGGCTTTGCTGGAGTGCCGTTATGATTTCAGAACGGTAGGCGTTGACATCCAGCAGGTAGGGTAGGAAAAGTGATGTGGCGACAACAAGCGTTGCGATGGTGACCAGCAGGACGCCTGAAATTTTTATAAATCGGGATGAAAATTTCAAATCGACGTCTCCTCAAGAGTGACCCTGACACGACGGATCCTTTTACGCTCGACACTTTCAACCGTGAAGCGGTTATTCAAATATAATATGCTTTCACCCTGCTGCATCAGATGCCCGGCCTGAGCAAGCAGGAAGCCGGCAATGGTTGTATAGGGAGCGTCTTCCGGCAGATTCAGATTGAGCCGGATATTTACTTCCCGCACAGTCAGCATTCCGTCAAGAAGGTAATCATTGTTTTCCTCAACACATTGCTCCGGAGAAACCTCATCGTACTCGTCATCAATTTCCCCGACGATTTCTTCCAGCAGGTCTTCCAATGTAACAATTCCTTCAAACCCCCCATATTCATCCACAACAAATATCATGTGGGTGCGCGCTGTCTGCATCAGTTTCAATGCTGAGCTTAGCTGGGCATTTGCCGGGAGAAAGCGGGGCTGGTGAATGAGAGAGCCAAGATTAAAATCAGGCGTATCCATTTTTGCCAGGAAGGGCTCAAGGTCTCTTCTGACGATAATGCCGACTATGTTGTCTAGCTCATCCTGATAGACCGGTATGCGCGAGTAGCCGAGAGAATTGAAGGCTGCCAGGGTTTCAGGGAGGGTAGCAGACAGAGGAAGTGCCGACACGGCATTTCGGGGAATCATGACATCCTGAACTTCCGAGTCGGAAAACTCAAATATCCGGTGAAGCAGTTGTTGTTCATCAGCCTCCAGAGTACCGCTCGTGTGAGAAACATTAATTATATGCCGCAGTTCATCAATGGTATACACACTGGCATGATCCGGGGAAATGCGTAATCCTAATAATCGGATAGTGCTTCTGCCGGCATAGTCCAGGAGGCGGATCGGCCAGCTGAACAGAGTGTGAAAAAAGTGCAGCGGCCACGCAATCCACAAAGCAACACGTTCAGCCCGGTCAAGCGCGAGTGTTTTGGGGGCAAGTTCGCCCAACACGATGTGCAGGAACGTTATGACAGTGAATGCACCGGCAAATGCGATAGTATGACGGACAGCGTCGGAGACCAGGCCATTAAGAGGCGCTTCAAGTAACCGGGAGAGAGCCGGTTCGCCAATCCATCCCAATGCCAATGACGCCATGGTAATGCCGAGTTGCGTGGCTGATATGTAGGAATTGAGATTGTCGAGCAGATCCAGCAATCGGACGGCTCTGGTATTGCCGCTCTCTGCAAGCGAGACAATCCGTGAGCGACGAACGGAAACGAGGGAAAACTCCGCAGCCACAAAAAAACCGTTTGCAGCTACCAGAAGTACAACGAGCAGAAGGTATAAAAACGTATGGTTCATAGATGCATATTCTCTTTGGAAGAGAGCGATGTCAACTGCTACATTTCAATTTATATTATCATTTGACCAAATATATTGATTCATGGTAGGTTTTTAAACTATATTTTATTTGTGAAATGGATCTCTTCCCTAATGCATCTGCGGCTGATTATACTGTTGTCCCTTCTGATTACAACCTCTTGTTCCACTGTTGCCCCTCCTCCAGAAAAAGCTCCGCCGGTTACTTACAAGAGTCATGATGTTCATGCCCACGCTCTTTATCTGTTTTCTCGATCAAAGATTGCAGAAAACGAAGGTGACTATCCGTCGGCACTCAGTCTGCTGCGTGAAGCTATTTCTCTTGAACCCGATTCGGCGAAGTTGTACGGCGAAGCGGCTGATATTAAACTTAAAATAGGCCAGATTCCTGAGGCGCTTGAATATATCAATAAGGCGATTGCGATTGATCCTGCGTATCGCCCACCGTACGTTCTTGGTGGCATCTTGATGTCGTCGGCGGGAAAAGATTTGGAAGCGGCAGACTACCTGCGTAAAGCGGTTAAAATTGATCCCTCCAAGGAAGATGCCTACCTGCATCTTGTCATGTCATTGACACGATTGTTTGAATATGAAGAGGCGGTCACAACACTAAAGTCACTTATCAAGCTCAATCCGGATTCCATTCTCGGATATTATTATCTGGGGCGCACCTACAGTCAAATGAAGCTTTATCGTGAAGCACTCACCTATTTCGCCAAGGTACTTGAGCTCAGGCCTGAGTTTGATCAGGCGGTTATTGATATGGCTGCAACGTATGAGGCGCTGGGCGATTATCCTCATGCGATAGACAGCTATCGATCTTTGCTGGACCAGGATGAACAGCGTTCTGCCGTTCTACAGCGTATGATTCAGTTACTGCTCCAGCAGCGCCGGTTTTCCGAAGCGGTGGGATATCTGAAAATGGCGGCAAAGACCGGTTTGGGCGGTCAGGAAACAGTGCGCAAAATCGGCCTGGTATATCTTGAACTGGAACAGTTTGACGATGCAATTGCCACGTTTAGCGAGATGCTTGGAAAAGATTCGTCTGCCGACAATATCCGCCTGTATCTTGGCATTGCGTATGAAGAAAAAGGTGAACTTGATAAAGCATATACCGAGCTTATTAAAATTCCGCATAATTCTGCTCCTTATCTTGAAGCGGTCAGCCACATCGCATTGATTCTGAAGGAACAAGGCAAAATTGACCAGGCGATCAGCGTTTTCAAGGAAGCGATTGCGGCTAACCCCGACAACCTTGAGTTGAATTTAAATTTGTCTACCCTGTACGAATCAATCGACAGGCCTCAGGCAAGCCTGGACGTTCTTCTCGAACGTGAAGCAGCATTTCAGAAAGAGCCCCGCCTGCACTTTCGAATTGGTGTGCTGCTGGATAAACTTGGTAAACGAACTGAATCCATCAATCGGATGAAACAGGTGCTTCAGCTTGATCCTAACGATGCCCAGGCCCTTAATTATCTTGGCTATTCGTATGCCGAGATGGGGATAAACCTTGAGGAAGCGCTGAAATATATCAAGCAGGCTATTGCAATCCGTCCGCATGATGCGTTTATCCTCGACAGCCTCGGCTGGACCTATTTTAAGCTCAAACGCTATGATGAAGCTATTAAGGCTCTGCAGGATGCTATTGCTCTGGTGGATGATGATTCCACCATTGTGGAGCATCTTGGTGACGTGTATGCATCGCGCAGAAACATCAAGAAGGCGTTGAAGCAGTATCAGAGGGCACTTGAATTAGCTCCCGAGCGAAAAGAGGTAATTGAGAAGATGCACAGGCTTAAAGGGGAGCAGGGCGATAAATGATACCATCACCGGGCGTACGATGCCTGCTGATGGCGTTGCTGTTCAGTGTTGTTCTTGCTGCCGGGTGCAATCGCCCGGAACAGCCGGCTCTCCCGGTTTCTTCTTCAGCTGCACCCTCAGTACCTGTTACCGGCGACTCACTTGTTGAAGGCACAATTGGTGAGGCATCCACGCTTATTCCGCTTCTCGCAACCGATTCATCCTCCCACGCTGTTGCCGGTCAAATTTATAACGGTCTCGTAAAATACGATAAAAACCTCAATATCGTCGGAGATCTGGCAAAGTCCATTGATATCTCCAAGGATGGCCTGACTATTACATTTCACCTCCACCAGGGGGTTAAATGGCATGACGGTGCTCCGTTTACTGCAAAAGATGTCCTGTACACCTACAATGTCACGATTGATCCCAAAACACCCACCGCCTATGCCGAGGACTTCAAACAGGTAAAAAGCATTACTGCCCCGGATGAATTAACGATTCGAGTGACATATGAATCACCCTTTGCGCCCGCTCTTGCTTCATGGGGCGTAAATATTCTTCCAGCCCATCTTCTGGAAGGAAAGGACATTACCAAGAGTCCTCTGGCGCGGAGCCCCATCGGTACCGGTCCCTATCGCTTTAAAGAGTGGGTTACGAGTCAGAAAATTGTCCTCGAAGCCAACAAAGAGTATTTCGAAGGGCGTCCCTTCATAGATCGCTATATTTACCGCATCATTCCCGATAGCTCTACCATGTACATGGAACTTAAGGCCGGTGCGATAGATCTTATGACCCTTACCCCGGTTCAGTATGCTCGCCAGACTACAGCAAAAAGCTTTACCGACCGCTTCAACAAATATCGCTATCCCTCATCCGGCTATCTGTATATGGGCTATAATCTCCGCCATCCGCTCTTTGGTGACAAGCGCATCAGGCAGGCTTTGACTGCGGCCATAAATAAAGATGAGCTTATTCAGGGCGTGCTGTTCGGTATGGGTCAGAAAGCGCATGGCCCGATTGTGCCGGGACGATGGGCTTACAACCCGTCAGTCAAAGATATCGGTTATGATCCGAAACATGCGGCAGAACTATTGGCGCAGGCGGGTTGGAAAGAAAAAAACAGCGACGGTATTCTGGTAAAAGACGGCAAACCATTCAAATTTACCATCCTGACCAATCAAGGAAACCAGCAACGCCTGATGACGGCCCAGATTGTCCAGCAGCGGTTGCGGGGCGTCGGAATTGACGTAAAAATCCGGATTGTCGAGTGGGCGGCTTTCCTGAAGGAATTCGTCAACAAGGGGAACTTTGAAGTTGTTATGCTGGCGTGGGGAACCTCCCAGGACCCGGATATGTATGATATCTGGCATTCGAGCAAAAACAAGCCGGGTGAACTTAATTTTATCGGGTATAACAACGCTGAAGTTGATCGTCTGTTGATTGAAGGGCGCAGCACTTTTGATATTGAAAAGCGCAAGAGGGCGTACTTCCGAATTCAGGAAATACTTGCCGAAGAACAGCCGTATACCTTCCTCTACGTACCGGATTCACTGCCGGTCGTAAGTGCCCGTATTCGCGGTGTCGAGCCCGCTCCCGCCGGCATTGGCCATAACCAGATATTCTGGTATGTGCCGAAGAACGAGCAGGTGTATAAATAATGCTCCGCTATCTCACAAAACGCATCCTGATGTTGATCCCGCTGATGATCGGTATTACCCTGATCACCTTCACTGTCATCCATCTCGCCCCCGGTGAACCGGTCGAGATGCAGATGGCAATGAATCCCAAGGTCGGTAAAGAGGCCCGTGAACGACTGACGAAGTTTTATGGTCTCGATAAGCCTCTGCACGAGCAGTATTTCAGTTGGGTTGGCAAGATAGTACGGCTTGATCTGGGACGGTCATTTTCGTCGGATAATCGACCGGTCGTTGATAAAATAAAAGAGCGTCTACCGGTAACCATTTCCTTGAACGTGATTGCCCTGTTGCTTGAATTCGGTCTGGCGATACCGATCGGAGTTCTGGCCGCCACTCGCCGAGATACCTGGCTTGACAAAGGGATCACCGTTTTCGTTTTTGTCGGTTTTGCCGTACCGACCTTCTGGCTGGCGCTGCTGCTCATGTATCTTTTTGGTGTCAGGCTTAACTGGCTGCCTATTTCGGGGTTGCATACTCTGGGGAGTGATTCCTGGGGAACTGTACGATACCTGTTTGATATGGCGAAGCACCTGGTCATGCCGATCATGGTGGCGTCGTTCGGAAGTCTGGCCGGGCTTTCCCGTTATATGCGTTCTGCCATGCTGAATGTTATCAGCCAGGATTATATCACCACCGCTCGTGCCAAAGGACTCTCCGAACGGATAGTGATCTGGAAACACGCTCTGCGCAATGCTCTTCTACCGCTGATTACCCTCCTTGGTTTCTCAATCCCCGGCCTCATTGGCGGCAGTGTGATTTTCGAAACCATTTTTGCTATTCCGGGGATGGGGCAACTGTTTTACCAAGGCGTCATGTCGCGCGACTATCCGGTGGTAATGGGAATTCTGGTGATCGGCGCGTGCTTGACCCTCATCGGCAATCTAGTTGCGGATCTTTGCTATGTTCTGGCTGATCCGCGCATCCGGCACGGG
>JANXZX010000001.1 GCA_025355325.1 Geobacteraceae bacterium | reverse complement strand
CAGAGCAGGATATACAGGGGTCGTAGCAACGCACCAGAATTTCAGCGGCGGTTTTTATCTGATCATAATCTGCGCCATCCATCTCGACTATCAGTTCATGTAAGGATGCTGCAATTGCTCTCTGATTAATGGCGGTCGGAGTAATGATGTTTGCGGCTCGACAAATTCCCTGAGCGTCAAACCGGTAACTGTGCAGGAGCACCCCACGCGGTGCTTCAACCAATGACGTGCCCTCTCCCTCTATAGGAACAGTTTTAATCGGTTGCTCAATTTTCAAACTAATTTCACGCAATTGCCCAATTAAGACGTGCGACCGCTCCACAGCCGCCTGAAGTTCAATTATTCTCGCTTTTATTGATGCCCTGATAGTCGCGTCCGCAAAATGAGATGCATATCTGGCAGGCATTTCCACCATAAGACGGGCCAGCGGACCTACCATATACGTCTCTGTTTCATTAAAGTGGCTGACCTTGGCATGCGAGTGCGGCTCCACCCGTTCGTTAAACCAAACAGCCGCGCACTCCTTCGCAATTGTCATTCCCGATGTTGTTACCAAGCGATCACCGAAAAGCGCCGGCCCACCACTGACAGCACAGAAGGAAGATTGAGCCAGCGGGGGCAGGATATCATCCAGACTGAAAATGCAGGCAATACTTGCAGCCACATCATCAACTATATTTTCAAGCTGTTCGCCCAGAAACCGCAATTGGTCATCATCCGGCACCCTCCCCACGCCACCAACCAGCAGATTAAACGGGTGAATGGCTCGCCCGCCTACTATTTCCTGGATCATATTGCCAACTTTTTTGATCCTGAGCCCCATCTGCAGCTTCTCCGGCTCGCGCGTTGCCAGCTCCTGAAAACCGCTCATACCCAGATAATCTGGCAAAGCCAGACAGAATATGTGCAGGGCGTGACTCTCGATCTGGCCACCCTGCACTGCCAGTTCACGTAGCAGCCCGGTCTGCCGCGATATTGTGATGCCCATTGCCTGCTCAACCGCCTGAAGTGCCGCGACCTTGTGAACCGTTGAGCATATTGAACAGATTCGGCAGGCGATATCGGCAATCTCGTCAAAACGCCTGCCAATAAAGAGCGCCTCGAACAGTCGCGGCGATTCATGTATATTCAGGCGAGCATCCACCACCCGCTCCCCTTCCCGGATCAGCTCTACGGTGGCATGCCCCTCCACTCTGGTCAGGATGTCGATCTTATGCATACTCATGATTGCCACTCCGGGCAAAAACGGCGTAATCGACCAAGGACTGTGGCGCGGTCAAAACTCTTTTGAGCGTATATTTCAAGCGCCTCTGTCAGATTGGCCTCCACCAGCGGCCCGCGACATCCCTCGCAGGGAACCGACAAGCCCGGGCAACGTGCCCCGCACCCCCCTTCCGTCAGAATACCGAGGCAAAGCATATTTCGCTCCGTCAACAGGCAAAGGTTTTCCCGCATTCTGCATTCGGTACAGACCGGGTAGTCAATGCCGACAGGAAGCGCACCTCGTATCAGTCCCGCCAGCAGCCTGAGCAACTCTTCCTTTTCCGGAGGACAACCGGTGACACCAGCATCAACCGCGACAACACTCGCCAACGGCTGAGGATCGCACGTTTCGACGGCTACCTGATTATCATCATATACATGCCGCCGTAACTGTTCGCGATCTTCGCCATTTCTGAGAGCCGCCACTCCGCCAAAGACTGCACAAGTTCCGAGGGCGACCAGATACCCGCTTCGTCTTCTCAACTCCTCCAACAGCTCTCTCTCATGCGGCATGGAAACACACCCCTCCACCAGAGCGGCGTCATACTCATCATCCAGCAGTGCCGGTGAACATGCCATCGGGAAAAAATGGAAATCAAACCGTTTCAACAATTCCGGCAGTTCGTCTTCACAATTCAGGAGGGACAACTGACAACCGGAACAGGCCGTCAGACCAACTATGGCAAGCCGCAGCCGTCTCATGCGAGACTCACCTCCATGCCGACCAGCTCCGCATTACTGAACACCGGCCCGTCAACGCAGCACAATCGGGTTCCCACGGCACAGTGCCCGCAACGACCAACGCCGCACTTCATGCGACGCTCCAGAGAAAGATGAATCCGTGCCGACTCAAGTCCCATCGTCTGCAAGCGGGAGACCAGCAGCGGATACACTACGGGAGGGCCGCAGATAGCGACACAGGTCCGGCCCGAATCAATGTCCAACAGATCAAGCAGAGCGGGAAGCAGGGCAACCCGGCAATCGGGGGGCCCGTTCAGACAGTTATCGGCTTTATCAACAGCCAAATGGAGCTCTATATAACCTTGAGCTTTCAACTCAAGCAACTCATCCAGAAAAAGAAGCGCACCGGTCTCGCGGGCGGCACACAGGAGAACCAATCGTCCTTGAAGATCACGCCGTTTCACAAGCGCCAGCAGGAGCGAACGAAGCGGCGCCATCCCCAGACCACCAGCGATCAGCACCAGATCCTGGCCGGCATATTCAGGCAGAGGAAAGCCCCTGCCAAACGGGCCTCGCACCCCGACAGCGTCCCCCGGGGCGACCGCTTTCAGAGGGGTGGTTACATGACCGACATGCCGGATACAAAGTTCGATGCTGCCGCCCGGCACCGGATAACCGCAGTACGATATGGGGATTTCGCCGACACCCGGAAGAGAGAGTTCCAAAAACTGGCCCGGCAGAAATGATGCCGCAACCGGGTGGCCTGCTTCCGTACGGAGTGTGAGCAGTGACGTATCGGCCGTCATCAGCCGAACTGCCGACACCACAGCCGGGACAGGTACCGTACTATTCATGGCAGCCACCTTTCCAGCCGTTCCGCCAGCGGCCTCAAATCCAGTCCGGCCGGACAGACAACCCGACATCGGCCACAGCCGACGCAGGATGGAATTCCCTGCAATGCCCCGAAACCATGATATTTATGGCGGTACCGGTAGCGGAACCGTTCTGCGCGATTCTTCCGGAAACTCATGCCGCCGGCAACTTCACCGTGACTCTTGAACAGACAGTTATCCCACTGCCTCACTCTGGCCGCCGAACGGCCATCCAGACCGCCGAACTCCAGCACATCGAAGCAATAACAGGTGGGACAGCAGATCGAACAGACCCCGCATCCAAGGCAACGGTCGGCAAGCTCCTGCCACTCCGGGAGCGTTGCATCAAGCTCCGGACGAACCTCCGCCGTGACGGCATGACCGAAGAAACGCCGCATATCTTCAGGTATGGCCGATTCCCGTTCTTCAAATATACCGTTCGCCAAATCGAGCAGTTCATCGCCCCGAGGAGAACCGCTGGTGACGGCAAAGCCGCCATCGAGAACGTTAAGAAACAGGTCAGACGTCGCTTTCAACGGTGAGGCGGAACGATGGCACGAGCAGAATTCATCAGGACTACAGGAGACGCCTACCAAAATCAGCGCAGAGCGCCGGGCGGCGTACAACGGATCCGGATCATCGCACGTAAAAACCTGATCGAGATAGTTGATGCCGGCCAGATCACAGGGATGGAGGCCAAACAGGATCAGGGGAGATGATATCACCGACGGCAGCTGATAGCCGGCTTCGTCCGTATAGTTCAGAATTGTTTCCCGTGGCTGGAGGAGATATTTTTTCGGGGGAAGCAGCGTGCGGGGTGCAGCTAAGTCGGGAAGCGTGCCCGGAGTGAGTGCGGCGAATCGCACACCCCCATCGTCACCTCGAACAGGGGCGTGCACTTCGGCATAGGTTCGCAACCGCTCCAGCAGCAGTTCAAGATTATGGTTTGCAATAAACTGAGTCGCCATGAAGGCCACCCTGCTTTGTGACGGAATCAACAAACAACCAATTCAATTATAGAGGTCAACGGCGCATTGTCAAACAAGCGCAACGTGAACGTTCCACCAGCCAAAAGAAAGGAGCCAGAATTCCCATGAACCACAAGAAGCAGAGCAGACCGGTAAGCACATTGAACACCCTGAAACGTGTGCATGGGGCGAAAACCAGATCATGTAATCGCAGCAGAGGATAGCGACCAGACCCGAGGAGCGGCCTCAGCCAGACATCGAAAAAGAAAAACATCTGCCAGGAATTCTGCCGGATATATCTGCCCAGGAGATAAAAAACCCGAACCGATCCTGACAGACCCCACTCCTCGAACATCATCCGTAGAATTAGGCGAAAGAACGGCGACAGAAAAAGCCGCCCCGTATCCTGCTGTGCCCGGTACACACCCGGTGCCCGAACGAAAAACTCATCGGCGCCGATGCTGTACAAGCCCATCATCATACTCATCAAGATATAGCGACGATGGAAACCTTCAATTTCGAAACGGCGCGCCGAGGTTTTGAGATGCCCCGGCAGGGTAATCCATTTCCCTTGGGAGCAGATTTTCCCGGTTATGCGCTGATCTTCCAGAAACGGCATCCGTTCGTCAAAACCGCCGAGCTGCTGAAAAAAAGACTTCGTGAGCAGCAGCCCCTGATCACCGTTTGCCGTATTATCGCGGTTAAAAGCGCTTTTCTCTTCGGCATAGCGATACGCCATCGAGTTCTGCCCCGTAGTTCGCATGAACCGCAGACTGAAGTGACCGGCAACCGGGACATCGCTCTGCATATTTTCAGAAAACATCTGTACGGCGTTTGCCAGAAGAAATGGATCATCTACCCGTGAATCGGCGTGCAGAAAGAGCATATAATCGCCGGAGGCCCTTGCCGCTGCTGCATTCATCTGCATGCCACGGCCCCGTCCGACCGCTACTAAGCAGACTCCATGAGCAACCGCAACAGATTGAGTCGCATCGGAAGAGCCGCCATCACCGACTATAATTTCAAGAGAAATATTCTGCTGGTTATTGAGATCGTTCAGAAGCAGCGGGAGGTTTTCCGCTTCATTGAGCGTCGGGATGATGACTGACAGCAACAGGTGAGGGAAATGATTCATCCGGGGCTACTTGCCAACCGTCGAAAGGGAGATGTCCCCATACCACGCTTCGGCATTTTCGCCGGTATTGTCGGTATCGGTCATGATGGCAATTGCATCGGCAGGCGGAGGTTCAGCTCCGAAAAGGAGGCGATAATCAGCGAGCAGGTCGCGCTCTTCGGTTATCCATTGACCGGCCCGGGCATTGCCGGATTCCACAGCCAGCATCTGTGCGCCGGAAGCAAACGGGTTCGGCACGTGTTCTCCTGCGGGCAGCCTGTTCGCCCAGATGTAGTTTATCGCCTTCATCTGCCAGAAAAACCGGCCGGGGAAAATAACATACACCCGTGCTGCATAATCATCACCGGCTCTCGACGTTTCGTCGCCCCCTTTGATTGTATGGGCGATTTTCCATGACCACCGCAGGTAACGATACGTCGAGGGCTCAAAATGAATTTTCCGCACCATCCCGGAAGCAGCCGCATGACTGGTCGCCTTTACGACGTCCCGCCCGTTTTCCCGCAGGACGTGATATTCCGTTTTCCCTTTGAAGATTTTTGGTTCCCAGCCGGACAAGCCTTCAGAAGCGAAATTGCCGACCTGAATCTCGCCGGCACACACGCTCGAAACGGCTACGAACAGCATTATGATGTATATGACAGGGACGATTGGCATGTTGGCACTTTTGAGCATTATGTTTTAAGGCACCAGTGCCCCGGTACAGCTGGAACCTTCTCCTGCAGTACAGCTATAGCAATGCTGGGAAAGAGTTATTTTTTTCCCGTTCATACCGCCATCCTCCAGCTCCGAAATCAATATATCCGATCCATCTTCAGCGATAACCGGCATCCCCAGTGCCTGATTGAAATCGCAATTATATATTTTCCCTTGATAATCAACACTGATCAGGGTGCGGCACATGATAGTGCCTGCCGTTTCAGGATTGAAGGAACCGGCGAGCAAGCGGAGATAATCGGCATAGGAATCGGTAGCTTCGAGCTGCTCACGAAAACGCCCGATCGGAGCGTTCGTGATGGTGAACAGATGATTGAAGACAATTCCATGGTTCGCGGTCAATTCAGCCTTGTAAGCCACTTCCAGGCCCTGCTGACCGCCGGGAATGAAATCCCCCCCGGGATTATAAACCAGATCAAGCTCCACTTCCGAACCGTAGCCAAGGGCATTGAGCCGTTTCAACACCTGAATGCACTTCCGATACACACCGCTGCCCCGCTGCCGGTCAACATTATCTTCCTGATAACAGGGGAGCGAGCCGACAATAATCAGCTCATGATTGCGGCAATACTCCGGCAGCCACTCCCACCCTGGCTCAGCCATAATCGCCAGATTGCTGCGCAGCATCCGGCGGGATACCACCCCTTCGGTCTGCTCAATCAAAAAGCGGAAATCCGGATTCATTTCGGGACAGCCGCCGGTAATGTCAAGGGTAAGGCCGGGATAGCGGGCAAGAAACCGGGCGATATCCGCCATAATTTCCGGGTTCATTATCTGAGTGCCGCGCTCGGAGGCTTTTACGTGACAGTGACTGCACTGCAGATTGCACAGGTTACCCAGGTTGACCTGCAGGGTCCGGAGTTGCTCAAAGGTTTCATATTCGGGATTTACCGCCTGAAGACGTTGTTGGAAAGATGCAACCATAAATCAGTTTTTAACTCCTTTACTGCTTTTGAATGAATTATAGAGCACCGGAGCAAGGGCAAACAGCCCAAGCAGTGCAAATGAACCGAGCACCCGCGGCGAAGCGATGCCGGAAAGCGAAGTAATGGTTGCCAGACTCGCTCCGGCGTTGACATACACAAAGCCGCCCGGAATGATCCCGAGCAGCGTGCCGAAAAAAAATGTCCTGAGCGACAGGCGGGTCAGACCGGCCGCCAGATTGATCAGAAAAAACGGAAACACCGGCACGAGCCGCAGAAACAACAGATAACTGAAACCACGTGTTTCCAGCTCCCGGTTCATTCCCTCCAACTTGCTGGCAAACCTCTGCAGTACGGCATCGCGCAGCAGATAGCGCGTCACCAGAAAAGCCAAGGTAGCGCCGACCGTTGCCGCGCTTATAGCATACAGCGTCCCCGTTACCGTGCCGAAAATTGCTCCGGCAGCCAGCGAAAGCAGTGCGGCGCCGGGGAGCGAAAGGGCCGTCTGCACTATATACACAGCCATGAAGCCCGCAACCATGGCCAGTTTATGGGCGGCATAATACTCCAGCAACATCTGGCGATTGGCCTTGAGCGCATCAAGAGTCAGAAAACGCTGCAGATCAAACCAGAAAAAGAGACACACCGCCAGCAAGCCAAAGGCAAGAATTACACTTTTTTTTGCATTCATACGGCTGGAATCTTGGCCTTTACCCGTGCAGAAAACTTTTCATTGTTAACGGTAAAACGCTCGTGGGTACCCTTCCCGATAAGTTCTACGTCATCCCACGCCTCTATTTCCCATAGGGTCCGCTTGCCTTCGACCTCCAGACATTTCACACGGGCGGTAACGGTCATGCCGGGAGGGGTGGCAGCCTGATGGGTGACATTTATCATGGTTCCCAGAGTACGTTCCCCTTCTTCGAGATAGGGGCGTAAAGCTTCCATGCAGGCCCACTCCATAAATCCGACCATGAAAGCAGTAGCAAAAACCTCCGGCATTTCGCGAAAAAGATCTGATTCCGGATAGACAAACGGTACGGTTTTTTCTTTTGATACCAGAAAACTGAAGGTGTGTTCCAATCCGGCTGTAAGAGTATCTTTCATTGTTATCCTCCCTGAATATGTATAATCACGTCTTTGTTGGCAATCCGGACTGCATACTCCCCTAATCAACCCTCTGACGATGCGCAGTCAGAAAACGGGCGTCTTCAGCGTAGGTGATAGGATAGATGAAGGGCACCGGTTGTGGCTGCATATCGGTACTGACGTTTCTGAACGTAAAGAGACATGAGTTGGAGAGCGCCTTATCACCGACGACCCGGCCAAATCGCTCGATATCAGTCTGAACGGTAATGGTTGTTTTACCGGTATAAACAACCCGTGCGGTAAATTTCAGTTGATCGCCCAGGAGTACCGGTTGGTTGAAATTGATTCTGTTAACCCGGCATGGCACAACCCGGTCCGGAGCAACCATTTCCGCAGCAAGAGCCGCCAGCTCGTAAGCTCTCCTGATGAGATATCCCCCGAACACTGTTCGCGGTACATTTTCCTGTTCCGGGTAGGCCCGTTGTGTGGAGTGCAGTACCAGATCACCGGCGCGGACACCACTGAATCCTTCAGCCTCCTGCTGTTTGTGCAGCCCTTTGAGGAGCAGATATTCGTCGAGAGAAGGCATCTCCTCCGCCAGCATCAGGCTGTTTCGATATGCCTGGCGACGCTGGTTGGCTTTCTCGAATCGCTTCTTTTCAATATCCAGTTCATAATTCAGCTGCGGCAGAACGAGACTCTGCGCTTTACCGTCTTCGGTCGAACGGGCAACCATAGTAAAGTAGGCGGTAGCAACATGTCCCGTGCCGGGGCCTAAATGTTCAATACGAATGCCGACTTCCAGGGAAGATGTGCCGATGTGGTTTATCTGTGCCGAAAACACCAGATCATGCTTTGTATCAGCCGGATGCCTGATTTCTACGTTGTCAATTGCCGCCGTTACGACCCTGGCATCAGGATAATACTGGTTTACATAGGCCAATGCAGTGTTTTCAGCGACCTTGTCGAGTGTTTCGAGGAGTTTACCAAAACGAATGTTGCCGACAAGCTCCTGGTCCCGGGCGAGAAAACGCCGCGCCAGAGCCGGGTCAGTTGAAAAAGGCAGTACGAACAGATACCGGGTATCAAAAGGAGAAAGCTTTTTCGCGGCAGGAGATGAACTTTCGGCAGTAGTCATAGATAGGTTTCTCCATATAATTTTCACGTAATACAGTCATGATAGCTACTGAGACTTAGACTGTCAATCGACCAGCTCACTATTGCAGTATGACCGGGAAATGCTACAATAGTTTATTATTTGCGTGTTATTGCTTTAAAGTCCGTTTCAACAGGAGATTTGTTTTGACCGGATATGTGCCGATAGTATGTTTGGCTTTGCAGGTAACCGTTTCTGCCCTTTGCGGTTGTTCAAAAGAGACACCTCAAAAAAGAGAACCGGCTTTGCAGCCGGTCAATTCCCCTGTTTCGTCAAGCATCACGAAGCAGACTCAAAAGGGTGAGGCGTTGTTCAAGCAGTATTGCTTCAGCTGCCACCCGGATGGCGGCAATGTATCAGACCCGAAAAGGGCCCTTTATGGCTCTGTATTGCGCAGCAACCACATCAGCAAACCGGAGGATATCGTCAGAATTATGCGTAATCCCATATCCCGGATGATCCGGTTTGATGCAAATACCCTATCTGACAAGGATGCGCAGGCTATTGCGGAGTTTGTTTTACAAACCTACTGAGCAAACTGTCATTCAGACACTGTTTCTGCCGCTTTTCAAGCCAGGTTCCATGCTTTATTTTTTTATCACTCAACTTCACTTTTCTTCCGGTTGATCAATGACATTAATACTGGCATCCTTGCGAAGGTGATCGTTCA
>JANXZX010000211.1 GCA_025355325.1 Geobacteraceae bacterium | reverse complement strand
GCAACTGATTGAGGTTTTCGAGGCAGCAGACATCCTGGACGGCATAGGCAAAGATCATTCCGCTGACTCAGACCCGATACGACTGCCGAATGAAGAACTCGAACCGTTTCTGAAAGGGCTTCATAATTCACTGCGTAATAATTCACTTGGTGCGAAGAAGCAATTTGAGCAAATCAAGAAGCATCTCCATCAGCAAAATCGAGATGATATTCTCAAACATATGACCCTGCTTGATTTTGAAAGTGCATTGGCTGCACTTGAACAAGCTGCATTATCTCTCGGAATCAACCTTCAGAGGGAATCATGACCAAAGACAGGGCTGCCATACTCATCATTGATGACTCCCCACTCAATATTGAACTGTTGAACCAGTTATTGAACGACGATTATGATGTCTTTTTCGCCACTACCGGTGAAAAGGGCTTGGAACTTGCCCGGGACAGAAAGCCGGATCTGATTCTGTTAGACATCATGATGCCCGGAATGGACGGGTATCAGGTCTGTATGAGTCTCAAGGCATCAGAACCAACACGTCAGATCCCGGTCATATTTATTACGGCCATGTCGAGTATTGAGGAAGAGGCCCGTGGGCTTGAGGTCGGCGCAATAGACTATATCACCAAGCCTATCAGCCCTCCGATTGTAAAGATTCGCGTTCGTAACCATCTGGAACTAAAACGGCATAGCGATATGCTCGAACTGGTAGGTGAAGAACTTGCCAGAAAAAACCGGCAACTGGAGGTTCTTGCGCGCCAGGATGGTTTGACCGGCCTTGCCAATCGCCGCTTCTTCGATGAAGCTTTGGATGCCGAAATCAGGCGGGCCATCCGGAGCAGAAAACCGTTGTCTCTGATACTGTGCGACATTGACTTTTTCAAGCGCTATAACGACCATTACGGGCACCTTGCCGGAGATGACTGTCTGCGAGCCATTGGTACACTGCTGCGTCGTCTTTTCCAACGTGGCGGAGACCTGCCAGCACGCTACGGCGGCGAGGAATTTGCCGTCATCCTTCCCAATACCCCCGCCGATAACGCCCTGTTCCTGGCTGAAAATCTGTGCCGGGAGATGTATAAGTTGGCCGTACCACATAATTTTTCGGACGCATCTGAATATGTCACTCTCAGTGTTGGCGTCGTTTCAGACACGGTATTCCAAACACACTCAACTGAATGGTTTATCGATCAAGCCGATACAGCACTTTATCGCTCCAAGAATCTTGGCAGGAATCGGGTTACGCAGGCTGTTTCACAAGACAGTAATTGATATGAGGCTCCAATGACGAATCTTTCAGAAGCATCTACCAAAGCCTCCTACAGGTCTTTTGTCAAACGGCTCGTCGCGAGTGCCGTATTAATTAACCTGCTGCTTGGCATTCTTGCCGGTATGTCGCTGTACCACCAGCTCAGCCAGGATGAGGCGGATGCTGTTGTAACGACCAACAACATCTGCCAGATTCTGGAACAAAACATCACCGCGACCTTCAGAGAGGGCGATCAGGCCTTACTGACGATCAAGGACGAGTATGAACAGCAACTTGCTGCAGGGGCATTAAACGAAAATAAACTTAACAACTTGATAACGAAACAGCACAGCCATTTGCACCAATTTGACAGCCTTCGGATTGCCGATGCAAACGGCACAATTACTTACGGCATTGGCGTTCAGGCAGGCAGTACAGCGTCGGCGTCCGATCGTGATTACTTCGTACGGCTTCGTGGAGAGGCACTGACCGGTCTGGTCATGGCCAAACCGGTGCTTGGGAAAATTTCAAAAAAATGGGTTCTTATCATCGCCCGTCGGCTCAACAGGCCTGACGGCAGCTTCGCCGGAGTTGTCTATGGTGCGGTTTTGCTCGAATCATTCAGCAAAATGTTTACCACAATCAATTTGGGGCAGGGAAGTGTCATCTCGCTGCGTGACGACGGAATGGGGCTGATTGCCCGCCACCCGGAGACTGATTTGACCGGGAAGGCAATCGGACAAAGGCCTGTTTCAAAAGAGCTGCAAAAGCTGCTTGCAGAAGGACGGACTGAGGCCTCCTATTATACGCCGACCGGTTCGGACAATATAGCCCGGATGGTCACGTTTCGGAAGTTTGCGGAATACCCACTCTACCTCATTGTCGGCATATCCAGGGAAGTGTATATGGCTGATTGGCGTGGAGATTTGGCCAAGTCATCGTTTTTGATGCTGTTATCTATCATTGTCACGACTATCGCGGTAAGAATGGTCTGCCGGGCCAGGCAAGAGGAACACAATGCACTGGAAAGATTGGTGCACCAGGAAGAAAAGTATCGGATTGTTGCTGAGAATACCCTGGCCTGGGAGTTTTGGCTGGATCCCAAAGGCCACTTTGCCTATACATCTCCCTCGTGCAAACAGCTTACCGGATACGATGCAGACGACTATTATTCAGATCCGGAACTGTTCGTCAGAATCGTTCATCCGGACGATAAAGAAATGTTTATAACTCACCGCCATGATGTGCAGAGGGGTGATGGTGATCAGGAGTTCCTGGAGTTTCGCATTGTGCGCCCTGACGGATCTGTTCTCTGGTTTGAACATGTCTGCCAGCCGATCTTCGGTAAGGACGGTTCCTTTTGGGGGAACCGCGGCTGTAATCGGGATATCACTGAGCGTATCCGAGCAGAGCATGAACTTCAGGAGACGCAGCAGCAGTTGGCAAATATCATTGATTTCCTACCCGATGCAACGTTCGTTATCGACAATGACAAGAAAGTAATTGCCTGGAACCGAGCCATGGAGGAGATGTCCGGCGTTAGTAAAGAACAGATGCTCGGACAAGGTGATCACGCTTATACGATTCCTTTCTATGGAGAACGCAGAAATCAGTTGCTTGATCTGCTTGACATCAATGATGAAGAGCTCGCGTCAAAGTATCGGCAGGTCGTACGTAAGGGAGAAACTCTTTTCGCCGAGGTTGAAGCACCATTTCTTTGCAACGGGAAGGGAGCTTTTTTGTGGGCATCAGGGGCACCTTTATATTCCGCAGATAACAAACGAATTGGTGCTATTGAGATAATTCGCGACATCAGTGATAAAAAGAAGATTGAGCAGGATCTGTTGCAGGCAAAACATGCTGCCGAGTCTTCAAGCCGCTCAAAGAGCGAGTTCCTTGCCAACATGAGCCACGAGATCCGCACTCCCATGAATGCCATTACCGGCATGGCCTATCTGGCACTCCAGACAAACCTTGATTCCCGACAGATGGATTACGTCACCAAGATTCAGCAGGCCTCAGAATCGCTCCTGGGCATCATTAACGACATACTCGACTTTTCAAAAATAGAAGCTGGCAAACTTGAACTGGAATCAATTCCCTTTGAGCTCAGTGATCTTTTTGAGCATCTTGCCACTCTCACTGGCGGTAGAGCCGAAGAGAAGGGGCTTGAAGTCATGTTCTCGCTGCCGGTGGACCTGCAGCTAACCCTGCGCGGCGATCCACTCAGACTGGGTCAGGTGCTTGGTAATCTGGCCAGCAACGCAGTCAAGTTTACAGAACGGGGACATATCATTATTGCCGTAGAACAGGCCGGTCCGTTTGAAAACGACGTGATACCCCTCACCTTTTCGGTTCAAGACACCGGCATTGGTATGAATAACGAACAGCTTGCTTTTGTGTTTGAAGCGTTTTCACAGGCAGACAATTCAATTACTCGCAGGTATGGCGGAACCGGTTTGGGCCTCTCCATCGTAACGCGCCTGCTCAGGTTGATGGATGCTACTCTGGAAGTGGAGAGCGAACCGGGCAGAGGGAGCACCTTCTTATTTACCATCCGAATAGCTGTGGCTGAAGAACAACGGCAGAAGCAGACCGATATCCCAGATGATCTGCGGGGGTTGCGGGTGCTGGTGGTGGATGATAATGCTGCAGCCCGTGAGATTTTGAGTACCATGCTTACCGCGTTTGATTTCCGTGTCATATCTGTCGATTCCGGAGACGCCGCCCTTACCGAAATCCGCAGCGCTGCCGCAGAAAGTGACCCGTATGCATTGGTGCTCATGGACTGGATGATGCCGGATATGGACGGTTTTGAAGCGATGCGCCATATTCGTGGTGATCGTGCCCTTATCCAACCTCCTGCCATCATCATGGTTACTGCTTTTGGCAATGACAATCTGCGCAAACAGGTTCTTCAACTTGAGAAAACCGCTTTTCTGACGAAACCGGTGCAACCATCAACCCTCTTAAATGCCACACTGGAACTGTTTTGTAAAAGGGGACGACAAACACCGCGTCAAAAATATCTGTCAGCTACGCACATAACTGGATTGCAGCAAATTTCCGGTGCCCGGGTTCTGGTTGTGGAAGACAACAGTATCAACCAGCAGATTGCGTGTGAAATCCTCGAACAGGCCGGAATTTCGGTAAAGATCGCTGGCAATGGTCGTGAAGCGGTTGCGGCCTTTGAAGCGGGTGAAAAGTTCGATGCCGTGCTCATGGATATTCAGATGCCGGTCATGGATGGTTATGAGGCCAGCAGGAGAATCAGACAGATCAGGAACTTTTCAGAGATCCCGATCATAGCTATGACAGCGTATGCCATGGCATCGGAAAGAGAAGAGTGTCTGGCGAGCGGCATGAACGACCATGTGGCAAAACCTGTCAATCCGCAGGCTCTTTATGCTTCCCTGATCACATGGATTCCTCCTAAAAGCATAGGTGTTGATGTTGAAACGTCACCAGCTGCGGATGTGCAGGAGGAGTTCAAAGATGATGATACCTTGCCTGTTTCGCTGCCAGGTCTTGACATAGATACGGGACTCATGCGGGCCGGAGGTAACAGGCAGCTCTATCGTAAGATTCTTTGCGATTTCAGGGAGCAGAACCTGAGTGTGATAGAAGACCTCCACTCTGCACTGAAGGGCAACAAACACGAGAATATGTTCTCTCTCCTGCATTCACTCAAAGGACTTTCAGCTACCATCGGTGCAACAACTCTGGCCGCAACAGTGGCAGAATTTGAACGAGCCATTACGGCTGGAGCAGGAGATGCCGGTAGTGAGCTGATTAGTAAATTGGAACGACAATTGGCGGAAGTATTCGAAGCAGTAGTGACTTTGGGCGAAACACGCCAGAGTAGAGAAACAGATATCACTGTAAAACCACTACCGAAAGATGAACTTGAAGCACTCATGAAGGGCCTCCATGAGTCGCTGAATAATAATTCCCTGGGAGCAAAGAAACTCTTTGAAGGGATTAAACCCCATCTCTGTCAACCGGATCGAGACAAAATCGGTAAACATATCGACCGGCTTGATTATGAAAATGCTATGACAAAACTGGAACGAACCGCACATTCTCTTGGAGTTAATCTGTAAAGGAGGCACACGTTGGCGAAAATATTAATAGTAGATGATTCAATCGTGGCTCGCATGAGCGTCAAGGGGTGTCTCCCTAAAAATCAGGGACACGAATTGTTTGAGGCAGGAGACGGGACTAAAGCAATTGAAATGTTTCTGGCAATACGACCGGATGTAACCTTTCTGGATTTGACGATGCCCGACATGAATGGTCTGGAAGTTCTTGCCTATTTGAAGAAGGACTTCCCGGATGCAGTTATCATTATTCTCTCGGCAGACATCCAGAAGCAGACTCAAGAAAAGTCGCAGCAGTTAGGAGCTTTTTCGATTGTCAGGAAACCTCCGGTTAAAGACGTCATTCAGGCTGAATTGACCAAAGCTCTTGTTGTTGCCGGGGCGGCGCTATGAACGGGCAGGTACAGTTGATGACGGCACTTGAGAAGGATGCCCTGCAAGAGATAATGAATATTTCTTTTGGGCAGGCAGCAGCCGACCTGTCCGACGTAATTGATCAGTATCTTACTTTGACCGTTCCCCAAATAGCATTACTTGATTACAGAGAAATCTTCCAGTTCATAAAAAACGAGATATCTGTCGGCAATGATATGAGCATGGTTAAGCAGTTTTTCAGCGGACGGTTCAGCGGTTCAAGCGTTCTGATACTGCCACATGGGGAAGGCAAAAAATTGCTGCAGATGTTTGACGAACATACCGGGACCTTAAAAGATTCCGGTTGTGATATGGCAGTTCTCGAAAAAGAAACTCTGATAGAAATCAGTAATATTATTATGGGAGCCTGTATCAGCAAAATTGCCGAATTGCTGGGTGATGTGGTCACCTACAGCCCCCCACGCTACTTTGCCCAAGATCAAATTCATAAAACACTGGAAGAATCCTTTGCAGAAAAGGACTCTTTTGCCATTTATTTCAAAACGGTTTTTCATTTTCAGGAATTCAATGCCAGTGGTTTTCTGTTTCTTATCTGCGACCCGTCAACACTTGAGTGGCTCAAAAAATCGATTGAGGACTACCTGAGCCAGTATACTTGAAACCAACCTGATATTTTCCACTCGGACAGTGCTCGTTGATTGATTTAACTTTGGGGGTGACATGAACAATAAGGCAAAAATACTGATAGTTGACGACACTCCGACAAACATCCAGGTACTGGATGAAGCCCTTGAAGCGGAGTTTGATGTCTATTTTGCCATGAATGGCAATGAAGCGCTGCAAAAAGTGGCGTCGCTACAGCCGGATTTGATTTTGCTGGATATCATGATGCCGGTCATGGACGGATTTGAAGTCTGCCGACATCTCAAGGATAGAGAGCAATTCAAGAACATCCCGATTATCTTCATCACTGCACTCGGTCAACCCGAAGAAGAATCCCGGGGTCTGAAGCTCGGGGCAGCGGACTATGTGACCAAACCCTTCAACCCGGAACTGGTACTGTTACGGGTCCGCAACCACCTTGAACTGAAGAAACAGCGGGATGCTCTTGAACAACGAACAAAGGAACTGGAAAAGGCGCTCGCGGAGATCAAGGTTCTCAAGGGGATTATTCCAATTTGTGCCGGATGCAAAAAAATCCGTGATGATCAAGGGTACTGGCAGCAACTGGAAATCTACATATCGGAACACTCCGATGCCGCTTTCAGTCATGGTCTTTGCCCCGGCTGTGCCAAGCAACTTTATCCGGAGCAATATGCCAAAATGTTTCCGGAAGAATCAACTAAAGTGAAGTAAAGCCGAAAACATTACTGCATCTGGAGTGACTCATGTCAAACGCACCATTATTATTCAGCCAACTTGCTGATTTAACCGCCATGCGTGACATGGAAATGATGGAGTTCAGCCTTCTTAAAACGTTGAATTCTTTCCTTCTTCCCATTGGCCTGAGACTACTGAAGCTGGACATAAAAGTTCGTCCAATAATGGAGATTGTGTTCAATAACTCCCAGTGCGTAACTAACGTGGAACATATATCCATAGCAGACGATATTAAGCTTGCCATTGATGAGATCCTTGACTCAGGCAAGCGCAATTGTTTGATTAAAAATGGTGATGAGTATCGCGATATATTTCAGATTCACAAGACGCGTTCACAACATGTGTTTTTAATTATTGCGACCAAAGCCCCTCTATCCAATCTCAACTCCTATCTGGTAAGCGGCATGCTTCAGATATACCGGAATTTCTGCGATGTGTTGCGTGACGGCCAGACGGATCAACTTACTGGACTCTACAATCGCAAGACCTTCGATGAAAGTATAAATAAGGTCTTTTCCCTCATTCCGTTAGAAGAGGTTCAGTATCCGGAAAAACGCAGGAAAGATCAATCGAACACATACTGGTTGGTTATGGTTGACATTGATCATTTCAAGTTGGTCAATGATAAATTCGGCCATATATTCGGAGATGAAGTGTTGGTTATACTTTCTCAAATGATGATGTCGGCGTTTCGTGGCGATGACATGATCTTCCGTTTCGGCGGTGAAGAATTTGTATTGGTACTACGTTGCCCGGATAAAGCCGGTTGCAGCATCGCTCTG
>JANXZX010000194.1 GCA_025355325.1 Geobacteraceae bacterium | reverse complement strand
CCGTCCAAACTGACCAGTCAGCGTCTGAACCAGGTGGAACAGATTGGTTGCTCCGTTGATCAGATTCTGCGCGATCAGGATTTCTCCCAGTTTAAGGCGCTTATCGTTGTGATCAAGAACATATTCGAGATCTTTGGCTTTCAGAAAACCCATCTGGCAGAGAATCTGGCCGATCGGCAGTCTCGGATGCTGCTGCTGTTTCTGAATCGCCTGATCGAACTGTCCCTGAGTGATCAGCTTCGACGTGATCAGCATCTCACCTATTTTACTGCCTGGCATAGTTTCCTCCATAGATGTACCCGCAGACTCCAGGAGTCCGACAGGCTCCTAGTTCTTTAACGTAACTATTGTAACTCCATCGCGCCCTTCGTGCGGTTCGCCGGGTCGCAAACTCTCCACCAGCAGGTGCCGTCCCAGCTCTTCTCTCACGGCATCCCGCAGCCGTCCGCTTCCGACTCCGTGGATAACCCGGAGTTCGCCCGAACCGGCAGCGGCGGCATGATTAACAAACGGCTCCAACTCGGCCAGAGCCTCTTCAACACGCATTCCTATCAGTTTCAACTCGCGCTGATTACTCGCAACAATATCCAGTTTCCACGAAGCAGCGGCCGGTTTCTTCTCACTTCGTCCCGCGCCTCCCAAAGGTAGGGACAGATCGGACAGGGACACATCCAGCTCCATCCGACCGACTCTCACCCGCGCTTTGGCATGGCGAAGATCAAGTGACAGCACGACACCATCATACCCTAATGAGCCGATATGAACTGAGTCTCCCGGTCTGGCTGAAGTGAGTGGCACCGGTGCCTGCATCGCCGCCCCCGGCTTAAGCTGAGTAGCCAGCTCTGTTTCGACCTGATGCAGTTCGTCGACAATATCACTCCGCTTCTCGCGTTTCAACTGGTCAAGCAGTGCATTCGTGCGGCGTCTCGTGGCGGAAATCAGTTCTTTGGCATCATCCCATCCTTTTGCAGCGGCCTCTTTGCGGATCTGCAGCACTTCATCCGTCCGGGCATCGAGTTCCGCACTCCGCTGGTCAAGCAACTGCTGGCGGACCTGGAGTGAAGTCCGGAGATCTTCAAACTCTTTCCGGCGTTGGCGCAGTTCAGTTAACAGCCCGGCGAATTCGCTGCCGGCATTGCCGAGTATCTGACGGGCGAAGGCGATTACCCGCTCCGGCATCCCGAAACGTCGGGCGATTTCCACGGCGTGTGATTGCCCCGGTTCGCCGACGATCAACCGGTAAAGTGGGGTGAAGCTGGTATCGTCGAATTCCATTCCGGCGTTGATCATGCCGGGAGAGCGATGGACAAAACCGATGATATCGTTCAGGTGCGTAGTCGCTATCACCATGCTTCCCTGCTGCTGCAGTTCGTGTAGTACACCGCAGGCGATCGCCGCCCCTTGCAGCGGCTCGGTACCTGCCCCCAGCTCGTCAAGCAGCACCAGTGTGCGGGTGCCGCTCTGTTGAAGGATAGCGGTAATCCGCGCGGCATGGGCCGAGAAGGTTGAATGACTCTGCTCAATAGACTGCTCATCTCCGATATCCACCAGAAGCGAGTCAATCAGTGGAAATGTTGAACGCGGCTCTGCCGGTACCGGTAAGCCGGAGAGCGCCATCAATGACAACATCCCCGCCGTTTTGAGGGCGATTGTCTTGCCGCCGGCGTTGGGACCGGTAATGACCATGATCGAACCGGAGTCGGAAGCAGGCCCGCCCAGTTCCAGACAGAGCGGCTCAACATTTTTCAGCGCCCCGCGCTTCTGCATCATCAGCAGCAGCGGATGACGGGCTTCAACCAAACGCAGGTCGCCCTGATCATTGATTCCAGCGGGCTCAAGATGGTAGTCGATTGCAAAGCGCGCCATGCTGTTCAGCAAATCGAGTTCCAGCAGTGTTGTAAAACAGGCGGCGATCTGGGGGGCATCTTCGCGTATCCAGCTTGATAACTGGCGCAGGATACGGATCTCCTCAGCTTTCTCTTCGGCGGTCAGATTTTCCAGCTCATTGACAAAGGGTATGATTTCCAGCGGTTCCATGAAGGCGGTTTCACCGGAGGAAGAGACGTCATGCACCACCCCCTTGACCAT
>JANXZX010000170.1 GCA_025355325.1 Geobacteraceae bacterium | reverse complement strand
AAGAACACAGCCCAACCATCGGCAAGACCCGCCGAGGGCGGGTCTTGCTTCAGCCAAGTTGGCAAAAAAGAACAGCACAACCCCTCCAACATCAATTCAACTTCTATTCACATAGTCCCGATGTATAGACAATAATGCTTTGAATTTACTATACTTTTATAGCCTTTTATCTATTCATTATCTATTCAAAAAGGGTCACACCCATACGAACCAGCAATCTCGACAATCCGACCGGCTACTATCATTCCTAGGGGGAAACTAGGGACACTCACCAGTTATTTACTGTTTTAGTTCTAAGTGTGGTGAGTGTCTCTGGATTAGTTCAGACTTGACCCCGGTGACAGAAACATAAAAGGAGAACGTGACCATGCCGTATGTGAATATCAAGATCACCCGCGAGGGAGCAACGACTGAACAGAAAGCAGCTCTGATCAAGGGGGCCACCCAACTGCTGGTCGATGTGTTGGGCAAAAATCCGGCCACCACGGTAGTGGTGATCGAAGAGGTGGACACTGACAACTGGGGTATCGGTGGAGAGTCCGTAACTCTGCGGCGCAAGACTGGGCGATGATGGCAGTAAAGGCGGCAAATTGGCCACCTTACGAATGAAAAAGGGAATTCTGTTTCTGTGTGATCAGTCGAGGTTCAAAAGCGCCGGCAACTCATGAATGGCGTCCAACAGCCAGCGAGCGGGTCTGAAATCGCCTCCTCGATTCATGTCGCAGGGGATCGCCGCGACGGTCAGCCCGGCGCGGGCAGCGGAGGTGACGCCCCGCTCCGAATCTTCAATCGCCAGACAGCGGCCGGGATTGAGCCCGGCGCGGGCACAGGCGGTCAGGTACGGTTCCGGATCGGGCTTGGAAGCGATGTAGTCCTCGCGAGTGAGGATAAAATCGAAATAGCCGAGCAGCCCGCTCGTGCGGTGCATCTGTAGGAAATTATCCCGTCGGCAGCTGGTTACGATCGCCATCGGCAGTCGGCCATAGAGCCGATCCAGGGTTCCCTGAACGCCTGGATACACCCGTGACTCTTCCCCCAGCAGCCGGTAATAGATGTCATCACGAACCCGGCGCAATTCCGCCTCATTGTGGTCTCCTGCGGCGAGACTGAGCACACTCTCCCCCTGACGCAGAGAGATCCGGCAAAAATCTTCAAGGGAAAGCTCCACACCCACACCCGCCAGCGCCTCGGCATTGGCCTGATAATAGAGATGCTCGGTTTCCATCAGCACCCCGTCGTTGTCCCAGAAAATTCCGTCAAACATACTCTTGCGTTCCTCGTTTTAGGCAATCGTTTCGTAGTTCATTTTATGGTATGTTTTGTATCCTCAGAATGCCACTTTTTTCGTATTGACGCAGTAATCCGGACATGGAAAACTTGGCAAAAAACTACGGGGGAGTATCAATATGTTTCACGATCTTAAGGAACACGAAACGGAACTGGTTGGTATGTGGCTTGACCTGGGGCTTAAAGTAACGGGCGACGCGATCTGCGACCGGATTGAGTGGCTGACGGACACCCGTCTGGAGAGGCTGTCGAAAAACGGAGAGCTGTTGGCGGAACTATATCGAGACCCGAATGATGGGCGTCTCTGGGAGAAAATTCTTCCATTTGTCGATGGGCCCCCGACTCTGCGCGTTGTCACCCCGGCGGCTGCGGCCGAGAGGTTCGGGTGCACGTTATAAACCACTGCTGGCAACAAGCGGAAGGCGAAAGGTGAATAATGGATAAATACCGGTTTCTTCTTGTATGTTTCGCCTTGCTGTGTGCCTGTAATGGTGGTGGCAGTGGTGGCGACGCTGGCAATAACAACCCGACCAGCGTCGCGTGGGTAGACAATTCCTTGACGCAGCCGGTACCGGTCTGGGGCTCAGCAGTGCGGCTCAGCCTCCCGGTGCCGGTTGGCAACATCCTACTGGGGCCGGTTGGGGGAATTGGCGGCTTCGGCTCCCATCAGGGAGGGCATGTGGAAGGGCTCGATCATGTCTGGATCGAGACAACCCTGGATTCAACGGTCAAAAGCTGGGGGAGCGGAACGGTCACCGCTATTGAGGATATGGGGGACGCGGGTGGTGGCCAGCACGAATATTTCATCACTATCAACTATGGCCAGGGACTTATCGGCAAACATATGGAAGTGGCAACATCACTGGTTTCGGTCGGAAGTGTGGTCAAGGAAGGCGACCCTGTGGCTATCGGTCTTCCTTTCGGTAACATGCGGAGTGCGGAGTTTATGCTGGCAGACCTCAATCGTCGCGACGGGGTTCGCTATGGGAACGGTTCCTGTGTTTCCCCCTTCGACTATTTGAAGGTCGCCGATAAACAGGCTTTGATCGATAGTTTTATGGCACAGGTTGTGGCTCCGTATTTTAATTCCGGAAAGAGTGCCGGCAACAACAAACCATGGGAACCGGGACTAACGAATAAAGTGCTTTTTCATAGTGAGCACCGGGGCACCATCGTCGGCGAATGGATTCTTGCCAACAAGGGGTGGACAACCCCTGATCCATTATACTTCGATGTACTGACAGTGCTCGATGTAGCAAATACCTATGGTCATTTCCAACGATTCGACACTTTGGACGACGACATGGCCAAGACCGGATACAAGGCAAATGTCGGCGGCAATTGGTCTCTGGCAGGTCCGGGGCATATTCAGTTCAGCGGTGAAGGCGGGAAAACCTACTATGGCCTGTACAGCGTTGATGAAAGTGGAGGGCGCGCCAAACTGACCATGGAATGGCAGGAGGGGGGGTATCCTGCTGCGATCACGGTTAATGCCGCGGTATATCTGGAACGGGCTCCACTATACCGCAGGGGGGATGCGCAACAAATCGGCATTATGAAATAGGCAGAGACATCCAAGCACGGTAGCCAGGGTTTGTCAGATGTTTGCAAAAGAGCTGGTGGATGGCGCCCGATTGAAAAGGGATTTAAAGGAGTTGCAGGGGAAGATGCTCCGTGTCAAGTGTTGACCTGTAAGTCTTTCTGCCAAACGGTTTTCTTGACCGTTACACACTTCTGAGCATATAGTCACCCATTCTTCGGGGTTCATTTTTCCAGGGGGTAACATGGTAATGACGCTTAAAACTTCAAGATTGCTGGTTTCTTTCACCGTGGCATTCCTGCTTCTTGCGGGCCGTTCCCAGGCTGCGGAACAAAAGCGGGTGTTCAATCTGGAATCATGTGAACATGAGACCAGTACGGGAGCATATGACTGCGAAAATAAATGTAAAGCTTTGAGTGATGTCCCCGCAGCTGACATGACGTCATCCGGGTGGAAGATACTTTCTTCGGCCAAGAAGGAAGTCATTGCCATAAAGCGCGATAAGTGGCCCGGTGGAGATGTAGGGTATGGACGCGGGTATCTGGCCCCGTACACATTCGGGTGTACCTGTAAAGGAACCGAGTATGTAATCGAAAAAATTGATGAAACCCAAAATACTGCAACAGTTGTCAATGCGGTATTTGTTGTTTCAAATAACGATGCTGATCAATACAAAAAGGAAAACGAGCAGTTGAAAAAAGAGAATGAACAACTGAAAAAGGAACTCCAGCAGCTAACGGCGAAAAAAACATCAAAGAAAGCAAAAAAGAAGACAAAAAAGAAGACCAATTAGGCCCATAGCAGAGCAAATGGACCCGTGAACCAGAATGAAGGGAAAGCTGAGAGGTCTCCATATTCCACTTTATTACCAATTCTGATATTACTGCCGCCACTGATCCGGCTGTTCCTGATGCAGCACCAAAACATCTCCGGCAATTAAACCGACTGCCAGTCCACTCCGCAATTATCGGGGCTTTCGAGGCCCCGGCGCAAAATAACGTCCCAGCTTTGCATCCAAATCATCGATCCACCCGGCTTTGGAGTCCGGAAAGGCGTCTGCATACGGCACGTAGGGTTTGATATCCAGCACCGGTGTGCCATCCAGGAGGTCAACACCTCGAAGGTGCAGCGACCTGCCTTCGATCTTTACTAATTCCACAGCCGACAGGCCGATTGAATTGGGGCGATGAGGGGATCTGGTGGCCAGAACGCCCCGCTTCGGTCCCCCCCGGGGTGGTTTGACGCTGCTTTTCCAGCCGTCACTCAGATGAAACGCGAAGATGAGCCAAAGCCGGTCGAAGCCGCTTAAATCTTGAGTGACTTTCTCGTCCAGCCAATCCTGGAGTTCTAACGTGGCTGTCGCGAAATCTCCGGTTTCGGTGCCTTCCACCACCGTGCTTTGATGGGGTGCATCAATACGACGGGCATAAGGGGATCGCAGGATGCCTATGGGGCGATAGGTGAAATGAGTTTCTTGGGTCATGTCAGGTTTTGTTCTCCGTTACTTTTCCGCATCATACCGAAAGTTCCCGTACAGGTCAAAAATATGATCAGCGGCATGCTTGTCGCGACGTATGCAACCTGGCAAGAAAGTCCGAACGTCGAGCCGGGACGGGAGGCGGTCCGGGCGTTTTCTTAATTCCGGCCTCGTAATTGGTGTATAGTCAAATCGAAGCTTATTATCTGTTCAAAACAAACGGGAGAAATTTTGTTGAAAAAGGCACCTGAACATATAGCAGCACGTGTAACTCTCATTATTACAGCATGGCTGATGTGCTTTCTTCCGAACGTTGCCCATGCCAAACCGTCGATATCCATCAAGCACTCCGTCTATTCTATTTCCGGTCGCACATCTTATGATCTCAGGGCGCAGATGAACAAAGCCGGCCCCGGCGCCGACGGCATAACCGGAGGGTATGCCCGTACAAAGTGGGATGTCAAATGGAGATATGGATTAACGCAGATTTCCGGCGGATGCCGCGTCAATAATGTCACCACATCCGTTCATGTAACCTATACCATGCCACATTGGAAAAACTCTGCCGATGGGAGCCCGGACCTGAGAGGGAAATGGGAAAGGTTTGTGAAGGTTCTCCAAATACATGAAGACGGTCATAAAGACCATGGTGTTCATGCCGCGCAAGAGATCGAGGCGGGAATAGCGCAATTGCAGCCGTCACGCAGTTGCAATGACATGCAAAGAACCGCGGACGCCACTGCTGAAAGTATCCTGGAGAAATACAGAAAAAAGGATTTGTATTACGATATTCTTACGATTCATGGGGCAACTCAGGGGGCGGTTTTCTGATGACTGTCCTGCTAAGGTGACAGGCTAGGCCTGTCACCTTTTTTCGACCCCGAACAGAACTCCCCGAATTACCAAGTCTGAGTGGCAGACTCAATGGTCACGACCACCGTGGCACGCAACCATTCGAATTTCGCCTTGAGAACATCAAACTCCGGACCAGAGGTCACAAATTGGGCTTTCCCCTTGATCAGAAAGCCAGCGCCCGGTCCATATAAACCTTTAATCTTGCTGCTCCCCAGAGTTATTAAAACATTCGGGTTGAACGCAATGTTCGCCTCCGTGTGATGCATGTAGCCTGCAGGAATCAGCAGACGGCCATCTTCGGTGGTCCGCAGATAACTGTTCCAGGTGTTGACCATATGAGGCCCCTCCTCCCCCAAAGTTGCAATTGCAACTACTCCATCCTGCTTCATAATTTCCTGTAATATTTCCGGAATCATTGTGATACCTCCTGTGGTTTGTGTTGTTACGCAGTTTGTTGTACGAATCTTTGTCACCATTGAGTATGACAATTTACAAAAATTCGATAGGGGCAGTTTTGCTTTGACGCCAATGCCGCCATTGATCTATATTTCTTCAGCCTTTACAGATAAATTGACGACGTGATGGGGATACCATGTTCATCCTGCAAAAAGATGATTCTGTTCCATTATACAAGCAGCTCTATAATCAGATCAGGGAAAGCATCTTGTCTGGCAAACTGCCTGCCGATTCCAGGCTTCCGTCTGTGAGGGACATGGCGATAGAGCTTTCTTCCAGCCGGAACACGGTTGATGGCGCTTACCAGGATTTGTTCGCCGAAGGCTATATCTACAGCAAGCCGCGCAGCGGTTTTTTTGTGTCGGCTCTTGATCAAGATTCTTCACCGCAAGCCATGCCCGTTAAACCCGGGAAATATGACTATCCCCCGGGACCTCCTTCAGTTTTCACCTATGATTTTCATCCTGCCCGGCTTGATCCGGATAGTTTTCCAACAGAATTATGGCGAAAATGTTTTGTTGAAAGCCTCCGCCGAAACGGCCAGCAGCTCGTCCAGTATGGCGATCCCCAGGGAGATTGGGGATTGCGCTGCTCTGTTCAAAATTATCTGGAACGATCACGCGGTGTGCATTGTGACCCGGAACAGGTTGTCATTTGCTCCGGTCTTCAGCAGAGCCTTGATATTGTCTCACATATGCTGAAGGAAGAACATTCCGTGGTAGCGATAGAAAATCCCGGTTACCACCTGCCACGATCAGTCTTTCAAAAACATTCATATACCATCCTCCCTGTTCCAGTAGGGGAGGGCGGAATTGACCTGAACTACCTCAAGGCCGGCAGAAGTACCATAGTATATGTTACCCCCTCACACCAGTTGCCATTGGGCTGCGTGATGCCGGTAGCTAACCGGCTTGCATTGATTGAATGGGCAGAATCGGACGGCAGGTTCATCATAGAAGACGATTATGACAGCGAACTTCGCTACCACGGGAAGCCAATCCCCTCGTTACAGGGGCTTCGTCCGAACGGAAATATAATATACGCCGGAACGTTCTCAAAAATACTCTCCCCGGCGCTGCGACTGAGCTACCTGGTGCTACCTTATCCATTGGTTGCAAAATACCGCCACTTATACCGTGATTATTTTTCCACCGTGCCACTGCTTGAGCAGAGAACCATGGCGACTTTCATGGAACAGGGACACTGGGAGCGTCATATCCGGCGGATGCGCATTATCTATAAAAAAAAGCACGACACATTACTCCGCGCTGTTGAGCATAATTTCGGAACACATGCCACTGTCGTCGGTCAGGGAGCCGGACTTCATGTTGTCCTTATTTTGCCCGAAACATCACACAGCGAAGCGGAGATTTTGGATCGGGCACGGCAAAAAGGCATTCAGCTGTTCCCGTTTTCTGCTTTCCATGTCACCGGCCAGCCAGAGGCTGTGACATTACTGCTTGGCTTCGGCGGAATGAATGACGAAGATATTGAGCGTGGCATCGCACTACTTGCCCGCATCTGCCTGAACAAGCTGCTTTCTGCTAATCCGGAATAAACAATAAACAAAAACTGAACCTATTAATAGGTGCAATTTCTGATATTTTTATAGGTGCAGAAATTGATATTCAATTTACTGTATATAGATGGTAAAACAAGTGACATTACCTGCCACACAACCATTGTTCCTGGAGTTATTGTTTATGATTGAAGATACTCTTCGCCCTTGTACGGAATCTGACGCCAACCCCGATGCCCTCATTGAATTGGCCCGCATGCGGATGCCCTATGGGATGCATAAAGGAAAACTGCTGATCGACCTGCCGGAACACTATGTCGTTTGGTTGGCGGGTGAAGGCTTTCCCGACGGAAAACTCGGCGACATGCTGCGTACGGTTTACGACATCAAGGTCAACAGCCTTGAGTACCTGTTTGAGCCGTTTCGCACGCGTTTTGAGAATTATAAATAGCGACTACAAGGGCTCAGCATATTTCAGCAATGGATAGAAAACTTACGAACATCGAGGATTAATTATGTCGAGTAAAAACTTAACCTTGAAAGATTTTGAAGTCCAGAGCCTCGGAGAAAGTTTGCGTCCGTCACCGATGCCGAGCCAGTGTTTCTGTGATGGCTACGAGCGTCTCCTCTATCATTCAAGTCTTAATGAAATACAACAACGCATCAACGGAAACCAGGCGCCGTTATCATTTGAAGTTGCAGGCCCGCGCCAGAAGATATTTTTTGATCCGTCTTCCATCTCCTGCGGAATTGTTACCTGCGGCGGTCTCTGCCCGGGAACGAATGACGTTATCCGCGCCATAGTGATGAGCCTGTATCACCATTATGGAGTCCGGAACATTTATGGTTTCCGTTATGGCTATGAAGGCCTGGTAAAGCGTTACGGGCATACACCTCTCAATCTGACTACGGAGCTTGTCAGCCGCATTGGAGAGTCAGGTGGAACGATTCTCGGTTCATCACGGGGTCATCAGGATCCGGCTGAGATGGTATCAACCCTGTCAGAGCTTGGTATCGGCATCTTGTTTACCATTGGCGGTGATGGAACCCTGAAAGGCGCGGCGAAAATATCAGAGGAAATAAACCGGCAAGGGAAATCAATCAGTGTCATCGGAATTCCGAAAACAATCGACAACGATATTTCCTACCTGCAAACGACATTCGGCTTTGAAACGGCCGTTTCAGAAGCACGAAGATCGACCTATGCCGCGCACACGGAGGCTCTTGGAGCTCGCAACGGTGTTGGTCTGGTAAAGCTGATGGGGCGGGATTCCGGTTTCATTGCCGCCTATACGGCGATGGCAGATTGCCAGGTTAATTATTGTCTGATTCCGGAAGCACCGTTCACATTGCCCGGACTGCTCGCTGACCTTGAGAAGAGAATCCGGCAGCGCGGCCATGCGGTGATTGTGGTTGCAGAAGGCGCCGGGCAGGAGTTGATGGAAGATTCAGGTCAATGTGATGCTTCCGGGAATAAAAAACTGACTGATATCGGTTTGTTTCTTAAAGAAAGAATCAATGCGCACTTTTCAGAGATCGGTGTCGAGATGACACTGAAATATATTGACCCAAGCTATACGATCCGAAGCCAGCCGGCAAACCCGCATGATGCAACATTTTGTCTGTCACTTGGCCACAATGCCGCCCACGCAGGCATGACCGGACGAACCAATATGGTTGTAGGGTTCTGGAATCATCAATTTGTTCATGTACCGATTTCACTGGCGACAAGCAGCAGGAAAAAGATTGATCCGTATGGCAGGTTATGGAGCGGTGTTATTTCATCTACCGGGCAACCGGCAAAGCTGTAAAAATATTCTCTGCTGCTTAGTCAACACAGCCCAAGCAGAGCCGTTTCAAACGCCCGCACAGTTTTGGCCCTCCGCATCTCCTTGAGCGGTTTTGACAGTTCCGGTTCATCCAGGTATGCGATGATCTCTTTGACCCTGCTCAACACCTGAGTATCACCGCAGAACAGTTGGCCATAACGGACCAGTATCTCCCTCAGATAGCGGTCGAGCTCAGCTCTCCGCTCTTCCCGACCGGGCTCGGGATTTACCGGCCCCCGCAGGCGCTGGAACAGCCGCGGATCGGCAATCGCCCCCCGCCCCAGCATCAGTCCGGCAGCGCCGGTTTCGCCCAGCACCCGTTCGCCATCGGCAGCGTTTCGGATATCCCCGTTGGCAATAACCGGCAACCGGGTTTCCCGCACCACCCGGGCAGTCACTCCGTGGTCGGCAACTCCATCGTATTTCTGGATCACGGTACGGGGATGCAGCACCAGGAAATCCACCCCGCTCGACTCAAAGAGCGGAAGCAGCGACAGGATCTGGTCCGGATCGTCGTACCCGGTCCGGATCTTGACGGAGAAGGAACCGTCAATAGCATCCCGCAGGGCGGGGATTACCTCCGCAAGATCGTCCGGACAGCGGAGCATTCCCCCCCCGGTCTGGCCGCCGCCCATCCGGCCATAGGGGCACCCCATATTGAGGTTGATATGTGCAGCACCGGCATCCTGTGCGACCCGGGCCGCCGAGACCAGCGTCTCCCGGCCATGCCCCACCAACTGCACTACCAGCGGCACACCACCCTGCTCTGAAGCGATATCCCTCTGGTCAACAGCGGTAATAGACATTCCTGCCGGAGCTGTATTGACGCGCATGAACTCGGTAAAGATGACGTCCGGCCGGACATGTTCGACAAAATAAGCGCGCAAAGCTCGATTGGTCAGACCCTGCATTGGCGCCAGCATCAGCGGTGTGGTTCCGGGCTGCCACGGGAGCACCGTATTCAGCGTTTCGGGCATTTTCTGAGCGTCGCAGCGGACGGCCGTGTCGTTTTTGGAGGAAAGAATGTGCATGTTGCATATTGTGGCTCAGCTGGCAGGGTAATTACAAGCATGGAAATGGCATAGTGGCCAATTGATCTCCTTTTGAACTAAACTACCAGAGAGATGTTGCCCGCGCCGGTCGAAAATGTTACATAGACGTGTAACCCTATTCACGTTGCCCGGCAGGGATCGGGGAATGCAGGGTCATATCAAATTTGTGAGGTTGAAAGCATGACAATGAAACACTTTGGTCCGACTAAACTGGACGCAACGCTCATCCCGAAAATTGCGCAGCAGTGGGGAACTCCGGTCTATCTGCATGATCAGGCATACATAGAAAACAGCTGTGAACAGTTGCTGAACATGCCGAATGCATATGGTCTGCATGTGCGATACGCCATGAAGGCAAACTCTGATCGTACCGTATTGCGCGTCGTTACCAATAAAGGTCTGGATCTGGATTGCTCGTCAATTAATGAAGCGGCCAGGGCCTTTGCCGCCGGGGTGCCGTATGCCCGAATGATGCTGACGACACAGGAAGTTCCGTCCGGCGAGGAACGCGTAGAACTGGAGGAGATGATCCGTGCCGGACTGAAGTATAATGTCTGCTCCATGACACAGTTTCAACTGATTGCCGACTTTGCCAAAAGCAACAACATCGACCTGTCCATGAGGGTTCATCCTGGTGCCGCCGGCGGCGGTGAAAGCCAGACCCGTGATACCGGCAGTGAATATTCCTGTTTCGGCGTGCACCTGAATGATGTCCCTACGGTAAAGGCCATGGCAGACAAGTTGGGGCTGCGCTTTACCCAGGTTCATGTCCATATCGGTTCAGGGGGCGACCCGGAAAAATGGCGCCAGAACATCGACCGTGAACTGGGTTTTGTGCGCACCTATTTCCCCGATGCCACCACTGTGAGCTTTGGCGGAGGACTCAAGGTGGCCAGGATGCCGGGGGAAAAACAGGCCGATATCGCATCGCTGGGTGCCTATGCAGCGCAGCGTGTAACAG
>JANXZX010000165.1 GCA_025355325.1 Geobacteraceae bacterium | reverse complement strand
GAAGTTTCGGCGATAGTTTCAGAAATTCCTGCATATTCGTTGATCTATAAATACGTCTGGATTGAAGAAGAAATCGTCTATGTAACCGGGCAAGCAGGAAAAACCTTGACGATTTCGAGGGCAGCTCTTTCAACAACCGTTGCGGATCATGGCAAGGGTATGATGGTGGCTGAACGCATGGCACCAGGGGCTCCGCTTGTGTATCTTTTGGCTGATCATGTCGTCGACACAATTGGCACAATTTTCACTCTGATAAGGGGGGTCAGAGTTGATATTACGTCAGACTGCGCAAAATACCCGTCAGGAACGGCGGCGTATCCAAATAAGGCGCTGATCACGATTGTTGATTTTTTCAAAGTCAGTCAAAAGATAGCCCTGGCGTTGATCGGTGATATTGGTGTTTCGTCTCAAGCCCACAGCCATGTTGCGGGTACACTGACAACAACGACATCGGCGCCATTTAGCTGGGCTATGTCGCTAACCTCGCAAGTGATGACTGCGTCGATGACCCTGAATAATATAAGTACGGCCGGGCAATGGGTTACATACAGAAAATCAGTTTATATAACCTTTCCAAATCCCCCTGCCGGTATTCTGACACGAAGGATCAGGTTTACAATCAATTGCACCTCTGCCGCTCCGGGTGAATATATTTGGGTAAAACTCAACGGTTATGGATATCTGAATGTTGGCGGAGATTATGTTGTTGGTTCTGGAAACCGCGCCTATACATTTGATTTTAACCCCAATTATATGGGACTGGCTCAATCATCCGGCTCGTTAATTGAAATAATGGTTCCAATGGCACGGGTGTCTGTCCCCGCTGGTCAAGTTGCAAACTTCGGAACATTTACCTATTACGTCACGGTTTCAGCCGTTGATGATACCAGTACCTATAACTCGACAACATCGTCAAATGTCTCAATTGCCGCAGCCAACGTCCCTATCAGCGTTGCAAATACCCTGGGGCTTTCCGGAAACTCGATTTCTGATATTTACGTTGGAGAAAATGTCCTGGCGGATGTCACCCGCAATATCACAACACCATCCGCCGTGATCGGAAACCTGCTATCGACCTACTGCAATGACAGTACCCTCACCACTGTCGGCACCTTCCCGTCAACCTACAGCCTCAACGGAGCGATCACGGAATACAAGAAGGCCATCGAATGGCTGGACTATCTCTCATTCCAGTGTCGGGCCTTTTTCCGCAAGATGGGTGGCGTTTCGCGGCTGATCGTCCGGGACGTCAACCCGGCTGTCACGGGGACGATTCCGGCCTGCTGTCTCACGAATGAAGGCATCAAGGCTTTGGCCTATAAAAAAGCACCTATCAGCGACGTCATCAACAAGGTCAAGGTGCTGTATTCCCGAGACTGGGCCGCCACCGGCAAGCAGTCCGAATCGTATGTGCAATCAGTCGGCACCAGTGACGCCGCCTCCATTGCTATTTTCGGGGAGCAGGAGCGCCCGGATATGTTCATGCTGGATTTTATCTCCGACTCGGTCATGGCCAATGATCTATCCAGCTTTTATCTGACATTTTATGCCAACAGAAAATGGCGGATCAGTTTCAGCACCTATATGGATAATGCCATGTATGAGTTCGGAGATATCGGCCAGTTGGCCTTTGCCGATAATCTGGTCGGCACAATCGTCGAGGCCGGGATCGCGCCCGGTGCCGCCGAGCAGATCGACAGGATGAACTTTGTGGTAGAGGCAGCCATTATTCAGGCCCCAGTTGCCAACGGTATGACCACGCTGCTGGGTGAGCAGTTACATTTTAAAAACGGGGAGGTAATCACGTATGTCTAACTGGGAAACAACAGGGTTGATGGGAGCTTTGACCGGTACCGAAACAGTACCAGGTAACCAGGCCGGAGTCTCGAAATACACCACTGTCAATATGATCAAAACGTTTATCGCATCGGCTTTCGAGGCTGTTGGAGCGGTCGCTGCCGGTATTGCTGGGCATCTGACGGCTTATGATCATACGAAGATCGATCATGTCAACCGTGTGGCACTGGATCTTGTAGCCGGCAACAATACCGGTGATCAAGATCTCTCACTGTTTGCCCCAAAAAATGACCCAACTTTTACCGGTAACGGCATAAAACTTCCGAATGCTAATTCTGCCGATTCAAATTCACTGGATTGGTACAAAGAGGGTGCCTGGACGCCGTCTGACGTCTCCGGAGCCAACCTAACCCTGACCAGTTCCAATTGCAACTACACCCGCATCGGCAACATGGTTTTTCTGTCAGGCACGATCACCTATCCGGCGACCGCCGATGCCACCGCTGCGGCCGTTGGTGGACTGCCCTATGACCCTGCCTATGCCCAGCCAGGTACAACCGACACACCGAGCTTGACCTATGGTGGAGTAAAGGCCCAAACGGGTCAGAAGCTGCAGTTTTATAACCTTCCGGGTACCGCGGCACGGCTTAACTCATCGCTCACCGGCATTACAGTTACGGTTAATGTCGCTTTCAAAGCATGACCAATATACTTACCCAGATAGCACCGCGAGTCGGTACTGCGGCCTTCATAAGCGCTCCTCGCTACGGCTCCCCGCTGCTGGTAGAAATGCCGACTCAGCGCCTGGGGAGGGACAGCAGCGGAGCCGAGTATATCTACCATCGCCGTCCGGACACCCGCTGCCTGCACCGGCTTTCCTGGATAAATGGCACCCGCGCCATGCTTGATGCCCTGCTGAACTTTCACCAGATCGCCCAGGGTTGCAAGCATGACTTCACCTGGACCGATCATGAGGGGAACAACCATCTGGCCAGATTCCCCCGAGAGCAGATCAAGTGGAAACAAACCGGCCCCGACCGCTACACCATCGGTATCGGCCTTGAAGAGCAGATCCGGATGGCGTTGGTGGATGAGAACGGCACGACCCTGATTGATGAAAATGGAAATGTACTGACCTGGTAGGAGGAACCATGAAACGACTGTTAATAATTACCCTGGTGATGATCACCGCCACCGTCTATGCAGCCGGCATGCAGTATTACGACTATCCAAACGCCACACGTTTCAACGATGCCGACCGGATGCTGATGTATGACTCCTACTCC
>JANXZX010000148.1 GCA_025355325.1 Geobacteraceae bacterium | reverse complement strand
TTTGCTTTTGGGGTTGGGAAGTAATCGTAGCTTCTGTTTACACTATGTGGTTTGGAAATATATTGAGGAGTATCATTGTATGAAGGCAATCGAGATCAGCAATCTTGTTAAAACATTTGCCGGCAAAAAGCGGACCCTGGTTTCGGCTTTGCAGGGTATATCGATGGATATTGGGCAAGGTGAGGTATTTGGATTTCTGGGGCCTAACGGCGCCGGGAAGAGCACGACCATCAAGTGCTTGATGGGATTAATCAAACCGACTGCCGGCTCTGCGACCATCATGGGTGAGCCGATTGGCAGTGTGGCGTCGCGCATGAACGTTGGTTTTCTACCGGAAAATCCGGCATTCTATGATTATTTGTCTGCTGAGGAGTATTTGCTATTTGTCGGAAGCACCTTCGGAATGGATAAAACTCTTCTTGCACAGCGTACGGAAGAAACACTAAATCTGTTAGAACTTCAGGATGCCCGTAAACGACCAATGCGCGGATACAGCAAGGGAATGGTGCAACGTGTCGGTCTGGCCCAGACACTGATCCACGACCCTGCTGTCTATATTCTTGATGAACCTATGAGTGGACTCGATCCCATAGGACGGGCTCTGGTGAAAGATATTATTCTTGGACTAAAGAAGCGTGGCAAAAGTGTTTTTTTCAGTACCCATATAACCGACGATGTGGAAAAAGTTTGTGATCGTGTTGCGGTAATCAATAAGGGGCAGCTGCAGGTGGTTGACAGTGTGGAAAATATTCTTCAGCGAGGTGTTGAGGGATACACTGTGTGTTTTGTTACATCTGACGGTAGCAAAGAAGAGCTGGTTATCGATAAATCCGCTTTACAAGGGGTCATCCAGCTGGCAGTTGAGCAAGGAAAGAAAATAGAAAAAATTGAGCCACGCCGCAAGGATATGGAGGCCTTCTTTCTTGAGATCGTGGCTCAATAGTATCCATCCTTTGGCAGTCCCTGTTCTGCTGGTTGCTGTCGTTCTGGCCGTCTACTATCCGGCATTGTTCAATGATTTTCACTCCATAGATGACCCCGGTATTATAAAGCTTTATTCTTCATCCCCTTCTTTGTCACAACTTCTTGTCCCGGGCAGCAGTTACTATTACCGGCCACTTATTGCACTTTCATTTTGGCTTGACAACCGACTGTGGGGTATGGAACCGTCGGTTATGCACCTGGAGAACATACTGTTGCACTGCGCAAACAGTCTCCTGGTTTATTTTCTGGCTCTTAGGATTGTAGCCGACACGTCCGGCAAACTGCAGTCATCGCTGCCGGTACTGGCAGCGTTAATATTTGCCTTGCATCCGGTTAACGTGGAGGCAGTTGCCTGGATTGCCGGTAGGACCGACCCGCTGTTGTCTTTGTTTGTACTGTCATCACTCTGGTTTTGGCTTCACTGGTTTGAACAACCATGCTGGCAGGATATGGCTAAAGCGATGCTCTTTTATGGCGCCGCACTGATGACCAAGGAAACGGCATTGGCCTTCGTTGCCGTTGTCTGCATGCTTTCTATAATGTGGCCGGGGACAGTTAACGTCAGGCAGCGAATGATGGCGTTTTTAGTTATGGTGGTGCCAGTACTTCTGTTGATAATCGTAGTTATGGTATTCAGCGGGGGTAACAGCGCGTTGACCAGGTTCGGTTCAGGCGACATGGTTCAGCCTGTTCAAATGGGGGTGGATGGCTTTACTGCCCTTGGTTTTTATATCAGGAAATTGTTTGTTCCGATTCCGTTTAATTTTGCTATAACAGTGGTTCATCCACTCCATAGTTTGATTGCGGTAGCGTTTGTGCCGATCCTCTGGTGGGTGTTTCTGCGTTTAAGGATAGCAGCCGTTTTTTTTCTTGCAGCAGTATTTTTGATTCTTCCGGCGCTGCTTATTGCGCTGAGACAGGTTTCCTGGACACCGTTTGCCGAACGGTATATGTATTTGCCGTCGGCGTTTTACTCAATCGGACTCTCCGTTGTTATCGGGCAAATTTCAATAAGATATCGTAAGCTTAGCATGGTGCTTGTGCTGATGGTTTTGTCCGGGTTTGCGGTAATCAATCTACAGCGGGTCATGTTGTGGGGTGATAAACTTGCATTCTTCAGTGATGCGGTCGTCAAATCACCCACATTCGGCTCGGTCTATTTTTCACTGGGCGGTGAACTTATGAAGAAAGGTGATTATTCCGGCGCTGCCCAAGCGTTTGCTACGTCTGATAGACTGAACAACCGCGATTCGATGCGGTATCCAATCAAGGAAGGTATCATGGCGGCGATGATTGCACGTGGTCAGTACGCTGAAGCAAGGACGTTTTTTTTCCAGCTTTTCAAAAAGAAGGAGGCGGCTCCTGCCGAATTTCTGGAAATGTTACTGTCGGCTGAAAAAAAATCAATGGATTCTTTTGCAGGTACTGCTAAAGAACTTTCGGTGGAAGAAATCCTCGTAACTCTAGATTTGCTGCATCAAAAAAAACCTGACTCATTCTGGCTGTATCAGTCCGGCCAGATGTGTCTCATTATTGGCAATGATGTCCGGGCATTGGATTTTTTTCGACGTGCATACGCTGCCGCGCCGACTGACGCCCATTATCGTGGCGCTGCAATGACCTATATAAAAAGGCTGGACCGCACAAAATGAATCTGCATTATCTGACTATATTGAGGATGCATCAGTGGCTGAAAAATCTGATGTTGTTTTTTCCGCCGTTCCTGGCGGGGCAGATGGTATCCCCCGGAGTTGTCACAAAAGGTTTGCTGCCATTTATTTCTTTTTGCCTGGTCTCCAGCGCTGGATATATCTTTAATGACATACTGGATCGTAACAAGGACGTTCATCATCCTCTAAAGCGGTTACGACCAATCCCTTCCGGTTCTGTTGGCCTAAACGTTGCTGGCGTATTTGCAGCCTTTCTGTTGGTCAGCGGGTTGGTTTTTGCGGGTCTTACCTCTTTCAAATTTCTTTTTCTTTTGGCTGGTTACGCTGTAATTTCTATTTCATACTCCCTGTTTCTAAAAACGGTTCCTGTAGTTGATCTTTTCTGCATTTCAGCCGGTTTTCTGATTCGTCTTCAAGCCGGAGGTGAGCTGTTTCAAGTCCCTATTTCGCCATGGCTGTTTTTAACTGTTTTGTTGCTGGCAGTATTTCTCAGTACGGGTAAACGGCTAAGTGAACTGCGCTCTCTGGGAAATTTAGCAGGAGAACACCGTGCAAGTTTGGCGCTTTATCCACAGGGATTTCTGGATGGAACCATGTACATGACCGGTGCTGCCGTACTGGTTACTTACTCAATGTATACCCTTAACAGGCAAACGCTCATTTATAGTGTGCCACTGTGCCTTTTCGGTTTACTGCGCTATATGTTGCGAGTCAGTTCCGGGAAGGGTGGTGATCCAACGGAATCACTGCTGAAGGATTGGTTGCTATTTGTGGTGGGATTACTCTGGGTACTGATGGTGTTGTGGAGTATCTACCTGTGAGTCGGGTTGTGATTTTACTGGTTAATTGGAACGGTTGGCGTGATACCGTTGAATGCCTGGAAAGTCTGCTGCTTTTGGAATATCCGAATTTCCGTATTGTGGTCTGTGACAATGGCTCAAATGATGACTCGTTACATCAGATAAGAAGCTGGGCAAATTCTCACGTGGAACGGTTTGCCGAGTACCAGCGATCTGATGCTGAATCAGGAGGTTTGCAGGGTGCTGATCCTGTTCTTACACTGATCAGGAACAACGAAAACCTTGGTTTTGCCGGCGGTAACAATGTTGGGTTACGATATGCGATGGCATTGGGCGATGTAGAATATTGCTGGCTTTTGAATAACGATACGGTGGTAGAAACGGATGCTTTAACCCACCTGGTGGAACGGATGCAGCAACATCAGAACATTGGGGTATGTGGTTCCACCATTCGTTTGTATCATGACCGTATGAGAGTTCAAGCGTTAGGCGGTGGTCACTATTGTCGTTGGATCGGACTCCCTTGGCATTACGGCCGATTTAGCACCTGGGGCAAAACAATTAATAAGAAACGTGCCGAAGCATGGATGAATTATGTTGAAGGAGCTTCGATGCTCGTTTCCCGGCAGTTTTTGGAGAAAATTGGTTTGCTATGTGAAGATTACTTTTTGTATTTTGAAGAGACTGATTGGGCGATTAGAGCCGAAGATTTTTTTCAGTTAGCGTATGCCCCGCTGAGTTTTGTGTATCACAAGGTTGGTGGTAGCATCGGAACCAGCAGTAATCCGGCAAAGAAGACTTATGTTTGTGATTATTACAATATTAGAAACCGTCTTCTTTTTACCCGCCGATTTTATCCGGCAGCCTTACCGACAGTCTGGTTGGTTATTTTTGGTGCTCTGTTGCTTCGTCTTTGTATCGGAAAATGGGATAGGGCCATGATGATTATCCGATTATTGTTCAACAGTTCCGATCAACCGAACGACATGTTGCCTGAGTATGTAGCAAAGCCATGAGCGGAAAAGTTAAAATTTCAATTATTACAGTGGTTAAAGATGGCGCCAGGTATCTTGAAGAAACCATCCTCAGTGTTATTGAGAAAAAAACAACCGCAGAGATTGATTATATCGTTATTGATGGTGGCTCAACAGACGGAACAGCCGATATTATAAGAAAGTACGTCGATCAAATTTCTTACTTTATCAGTGAGCCGGACAACGGCATATATGATGCCATGAACAAGGGGTGGGCTATAGCGGCGGATAACAGTTTTATACTGTTTCTGGGCGCTGGCGACAAGATAATCTCCCTTCCGAATGCCATGAGTTGTTATCAACAAGGAGATGTAGTCTATGGCTCCGTCAGGATAGATGATAAAACAGTTTTCAAGCCAAGGGCAGATTTTCATCTGAATCTGTACAATTCTCTCCATCATCAGGCGCTTCTTGTAAACAAGGCGCTTCACCCAACGCCTCCATTTAACTGTCGCTACCGAATTTATGCGGACTTTGATTTTAATCAGCGGCTTAAGAAAAATGGCGCACATTTTGTCTATTCGCCAGATTTTGTCGGATATGCCTGTCCCGGCGGCGTGAGTGACCGGCGCTGTTTTACTGAATCATTGAGTATTATTTCAAAAAATTTCGGTTTTTCGTGGGCAACGCTGGCAATGTCAGGCTATTATGCCATGAAGGTTTTTCCCTTTCTGAAGCGGTTGCGACCTTTTAGTAAGTTAGAAGTAAATTTTTAGCAGAAAATACTTCGTTAACGCACTTATCCTGCTTTTTAGGGCTAAGAATACATGAAACAGAAAGAGATCATGAGTAAAGAAGATGTAGGACAACAAGAGCTGCTGATCGAACCGAATCGCCCTACACTCAACTACTGGCGCGATGTCTGGAGATACCGTGAACTGTTCTGGTTTCTCGTCTGGCGCGATATTCTTGTTCGTTACAAACAGACGGTGATTGGTGTGGCTTGGAGTGTTATACGGCCGCTTGCGACTATGATTGCTTTTACGGTTGTTTTTGGACTATTGGCCAAGCTGCCGTCAGAAGGTGTGCCATATCCGCTGCTGGTCTTTGCGGCCATGTTGCCATGGAACTTTTGTGCCAATGCTCTTTCTGAAAGTTCCGGCTCTTTAATCGGTAATGCCAACTTGCTTTCAAAAGTATATTTTCCGCGTATTATCATTCCTGTTAGTAGCATTATTGTCAGCCTGATCGATTTTGCCATTTCACTGGTAATCATGAGCGGTATCATGATCTGGTATGGATATGTGCCGGACTGGCGAATAGCTACGCTGCCACTCTTTCTATTCTTGGCTTTTTTACCGGTAGCAGGCGCAGGTCTCTGGTTTTCTGCCTTGAATGTAAAGTATCGTGATTTCCGTTACGTAGTGCCTTTTATGCTGCAGTTTGGCCTGTATGTGTCCCCGGTGGGGTTTGCCAGCAGCATCGTTCCGGAAAAGTGGCGGTTGCTCTACGCTCTGAACCCTATGGTAGGGGTGATTGATGGTTTCAGATGGTCTTTCCTCAACGGAAGTGTAGCGTTGTACTGGCCGGGCATAGCGCTTTCAACTTTACTGTCGCTGGCACTTTTGATAACAGGACTCTGGTTTTTCAGGAAAACTGAGCGTATATTGGCCGATGTGATATAGCCTGTAGAGGAGGATCTTATCATGACGAGAGAACAAATTCTTAGTTTTTTGAAACAGCATAAACAAGAAATGAATGATCGATTTGGTGTTACCAAGATCGGATTATTTGGCAGCTATGCCCGTGGAGAAGCTCGGGAGGACTCCGATATAGATATTGCTGTGGAATTATCTGGAGACAGGCTGTTCAGAAAGTTTTTTGCTTTGGAATCATTCCTCAAGTCCGGCTTGAATAAAGAGGTTGATCTCGGCATTGAATCTACTCTGAAGCCTTTAGTAAGAGAGCAAATTTTAAAAGAGATTAGCTATGTCTGAGCGTAGCCAAACATTATTCCTCGTAGATATCCTTGAGTCAATTGATGCCATTTCATCATTTGTTAAAGGGTGCAGTTTTGAATTTTTTAGTGCTGATCGCAAAACCTTTTCAGCAACTATCCGTGAACTTGAAATAATCGGAGAAGCGATCAAAAATATTTCCGATGATATAAAAGCCAGATATCCTGAGGTACTCTGGCAGGAAATCAGGTCATTCAGAAACAAGATTACCCACGAGTATTTTGGTGTTGATGGACATATTGTATGGGACATCATCCAAAATGAACTCGAACCCCTCAAACAGCAAATCAGCACCATTTTGGAATCATTTAAATAGCATGTCTATAGTAATTTCCGTCGAAAACCTGGGTAAAAAGTACACCATCTCCCACCAGCAACGAGAGGACAACTCTTCCTTACGCGATGTCATCGCCAACGGTTTCAAGGATCTTTCAAAAAAGGTTTTTTCACCCTTCACCCCTCACTCTTCACCCTTGCCTGTATCTGAAGACTTCTGGGCCTTGAAAGACGTCTCCTTTGAAGTCAAACAAGGTGATCGAATTGGCATCATTGGTCGCAACGGAGCAGGCAAATCAACTTTACTGAAGATTCTTTCCAGAATTACCGAGCCGACAAAAGGCAGTATCAGGATCAAAGGAAGAGTAGCGAGCCTGTTGGAGGTTGGCACCGGTTTTCATCCGGACCTGACCGGGCGTGAAAATATCTACCTGAATGGTGCTATTCTTGGCATGCAGCGTGACGAGATTCGACGTAAATTTGACGAGATTGTTGATTTTACTGAGATCGAGAAGTTTCTGGATACTCCGGTAAAACGTTATTCTTCCGGTATGTATGTGCGCTTGGCTTTTTCCGTGGCGACTCATCTGGAGCCGGATATCCTCATCGTCGATGAGGTGTTGGCCGTGGGAGACACCATTTTTCAGAAAAAATGCATTGATAAAATGATGGAAGTAAGCGGTGAAGGGAGGACAGTCCTTTTTGTTTCTCATAACTTCTCGGCTATTAAGGCGTTGTGTAGTTCCGCCATGCTTCTGAATAAAGGAGAGCTAGTCTTTTCGGGAAATGTTACGGAATCAATTGAAACGTATGCAGACGAGAGCCGGTTGTCGGGACGAGAAATCGATCTTCTTTCGGTAGAACGTAAAGGTACTGCACAAGAGCTTATCTACGAAAAAATTACTTTTTTGAATTATCCTGTACGATTTGGCGAGCCGATCCTGTTCAAGATTAAGTTGAACTCTAAAGGAGGGAAGAAGATTTATCCTGATTTGGATTTTGGGATTGCCATTCGGGACAAGAACTTAAACACCATTATCCATTGCAGTAACAGATATTTAAATCTTCATTTTGAACACTCTTCTGATGATAATGAATATCTGTTTGAAATAGAGAATGTTTTGAAGCCTGACGTCTATTCTCTTGTTTTATTTCTGAGAAGCAACGAGGTCATTCAGGATTGGCTTACTAATATTATCACGTTTGAGATAGAAGATGGAAACCCATATGGTTTTCATGACACAAAACAGATACAAGGAGCGATTCTCACCGATTTTAGGATCAGCTCTTTGAATGGCACTAAATGAAAATATTCCTTAAATACATGCTTCTTATATTGGTTAAGTTGATTGGCCAGAAAAGAATCAAAAGTGTAATTCCAGCTATTGTGCGTTTTGCTGGACTAGACCTGCTGATTCTTGCCTACAATGACCTTGGTATCCTCAAGTGTGAAAATGCAATGGCAAGTGGCGAATATTTCCTTATTAACAAGATACTTAAGAAAAATTTTGAAAATATTGCCAAGCCAGTCATATTTGATGTGGGGGGCAATGTTGGTAACTATTCCCTTATGTTGACGAAAGGACTTCCTCATGCTCTAATCTATGCGTTCGAGCCAAATGGTAATACCTATAATCAATTGCTGGCAAATGTAGGCAACTTAGTCAACTGCATTAACCTTGGAATGGGTGTTGAGGAAAAGTCAGAAAAAATATTCACTTATTCGAACAATCTTACAAGTTCTCATGCAAGCATTTATGGAGGTGTATTTCGTACCTTCCACAGAGCTGAAAATGTTGTAGAACTGGACATACAAATGACAACCCTTGATCTTTTCTGTGAGCGAGAAAAACTGACTTGTATCGATTTTCTCAAGATCGACACAGAAGGTAACGAGCTCAATGTGTTAAAGGGTGGGACAAAAATGCTTTCAGAGATGAAGGTGAATATTATCCAGTTTGAGTTTGGGGAATGCGATGTGTACTCAAGGGTCTTTTTACTGGATTTTTATGCAATGCTCCCCGACTACAACATCTACAGGCTTGATTCGGAGCGACTAATTCCGCTCTATCAATATGATTCAACGAACGAAATATTTCGTTACCAAAACTTCATTGCGGTTAGGAAGGATTTCCCCTTCCAAGATTGGCAAACGAATTTACCATGTTGTTAGTTAAGGAAACCATAAAGAAGATTCTTCCCACTCGTCTGGGAGAGCTTCTTTTTCTATTCCTGCGTTGGCACAAGCAAGCGAGATGGAACGAGCAAATTGTCGTGAAAAACCAAAGTAAGATAGACTCGCTCCTAAAAAGTTCTAATCCGATCAAACTGGAGCTTGGTGCAGGCGAAAACAGGACAATTCCTGGATGGACGTACGTGGATGTCAACGAAAACTGCGATCTTAATCTAGATTTGACACAGCCATTCACATTTCCGAATAATAGTGTAAGTATGATATATTCAAGCCACCTCCTCGAACACTTTAAATATTCCGATCTGGAGAATTTTCTTAAAGAGTGTCTGCGAATCCTTAAAGCGGGTGGAGTTTTCAGTGCAGCAGTGCCAAATGCGAGGTTGTATCTCGAAGCTTATCAGAACCCAACCAATTTTAATCCTGCTTTGTACTGCCGTAATGAATTAGCTTACAATTATAATTCAAAAATAGATTATGTAAATTACATGGCATATATGGATGGACACCACCATTACATGTTCGATGAAGAGAATTTGGTGGCCATTTTAAACAAAACAGGATTCAAGTCTGTTCGATTGAGAGAGTTTGATAAAGATTTGGATATGGAAGTCAGGCACTTCCAGACGATCTATGTACATTGTGAAAAATAATAATTCACTCATATCTTTTAATAATAGTGATTTTTATGGACCTGACTGCGCCGATATTATTTCTAATATTTAATCGCCCTGCCACTACCCAAAGGGTTTTTAACGCCATCCGACAGGCAAAGCCGTTGCGGCTTTTTGTCGCTGCCGATGGTCCGCGTATAGACTGTTTAGGTGAAATAGGACTTTGCGAGCAAACCCGCCGGATAATCGATTCAGTTGACTGGAATTGTGAGGTCGTGACCTTGTATCGAGATAAAAATCTCGGTTGCAGGCAAGCTGTAAGCTCTGCCATCAACTGGTTTTTTTCACATGTGGAAGAGGGAATCATCCTTGAAGACGACTGTCTCCCAAACCAATCTTTTTTTGGTTATTGCCAGGAGTTACTTGAGTATTACCGATTTGATACACGTGTCATGCAGATCTGTGGTTTAAATGTTTTAAAGAAATGGAATCGAAATGGATACAGCTATTTTTACTCTAACTATGGTCCTGTTTGGGGATGGGCCACTTGGCGTAGAGCATGGAAATCCTATGATGTTGATATGACGCTTTGGCCGGAAATTCGTAAAAAGAAATATTTTGAAGATTTTTGTCAGAACATGGATGAAGTTAAATTTCGTGTAGAACTATATGACAGAGTTTACAACGGCAAAATTGACACGTGGGATTATCAATGGGGGTTTGCCAAGATGGTTAATCGAGGCATGTCGGTAATTCCTTCTTCAAACATGATAAACAACATTGGTTTTTCTGACGATGCCACTCATACATTGCCCGAATGTAATAGTCCGTATGCCTCTATGAAAACTTTTGAGCTGAATCTACCCATTAACCATCCACCGTATGTTATTAGAGACTGTCAGGCAGACCGGAGATATCTGAATGAGTTCACTGGGATTAAGCCGACAAAAAAAAGTCTTAAACAATTATTGCTCAATTTGCTGCGATTGTAACCCGAATATAATGAAAAAAAAATCCTTTAATATACTGATTTCTACGGCTAATAAGCTTGCTACAAATTATTTTCATAAATTTGTCCATTCTTTTTTTCTTCCCCTTGATTACACGAGAACCAAAGAGATTCCGGCTCTACTTGATGTCAGCGGCATTCTTGGGCGTACTTCCGAAAAGCTGAAGATATTGGATATTAGTTCTCCTCAGATAGTAAGTCTTTCGTTGGGACTTTATTCAAGTGCTTGGGAAATAACCTACATAAATCCATTTGAACCGGAACTGGAGGATTTACGGCAGAAGGCCGCAATACTAGGCCTTCGTAACTTGAATGTCGTAAATGATGATATAACAAATAACGAGTTGATCGCTAAATATGGTACCTTTGATTTTATTTTTTCCTGTTCGGTCTTCGAGCATATTCATCCTGAAAATGGTGGAGATGTTATTGCCTCGAAGAATATTTATCCGCTGTTAAAAAAAAATGGAACCTTTGTTTTTTCGGTGCCTTTTTATAAGATGAAATTCAATGAATACAAGTCTGGAGATGTCTATGCCATCAAAGGTGAACCATCGGGAAATACTTTTTTTCAGCGGTTTTACGATGAAGAGTCTTTATATGCGCAGTTGGTAGCGCCGACTGGTCTAAGGATTGCTGAGAAAGTATATATTGGTGAGAGATATTATTCAGAGGGCAATATAAAGAAAAGAATGGCATTATTAATTGGATACGGAAGATTTTCATTATTGCTTGGAAGGTTTTTTAACAATATTTCAAATGTTTTTATGGAGGAATCAAAAGATTGCAAAAAACTTAAAAAACCATATCTTGCCATATATTCGTTAGTCAAGGATTGAGTTATGCCTGTGGTTAAAATAGGTCTTATTACAACTCTGGATACAAATATCGGAGACGATTTTATCCGATTCGGAATATGCAATCTCTTGAGGGATCTTTTCAAGAACGATCAGGTCTCTTTTGTATACGTCAACAAGCACAAGCCCTATACAGTTTATCCTATGTGGCATCCAGTACACTTAAGAAACGTTGCCAATCACATCCCTGTCATCAGGAATCGTGCAATTAATGCAATAGAAAACCAGTTTTCTAAAATCGGTTTTAGTCTCTTCGATAACTGCGATCTGATTGTTCAATGTGGTGCACCTGTCTTTTGGCCCAATTGCAGCAAAAATGAGTGGGTCAAACCCTTATGGCATGAGATCGTCGGGCGTTTGTACAAGAGAATTCCGGTGCTCAATCTGGCCGCAGGTTCCTGCTACCCATGGGAAAGACAGTATCAAGCGCCTGGATCATCGGAGGATTTACAATATATTTCATCAATTCTTAGTTATTGCCGTCTGACTACCGTGCGTGATCGCCTGGCCAGGAGTATATGTAATTTTTTTGGAAATGAAGTACCGCTTATTCCATGCAGCGCTTTTTTAGCAGCACACGGTAGAAAAGCGGATCTCAAAGAATCTGGTTACATTCTGATCAACTTTATGGCTGGTGGTGGGCATTTCGATTGGGGACAGGATATTGATGCCGGTCAGTGGGAAAATACCGTAAATATACTCATTACTAATCTTGGCAAGAGACATAAGTTGGCCTTCCTCTGTCACGATGAAAAAGAAGTCTTTTTGGCGAAGAAAATTGCTTCAGGACTTCCTGTTTTTTACCCTAAAACGCTTATGGAATATTTTGACTGTGTATCTCATGCAAAATTCGGAATTTGTAATCGTATGCACGCATCAGTTGGTATGGCGGGGATGGGGATTTCTTCTGTTGCAGTCTGTACTGACACCCGTCTTCTAATGGTTTCAGAGTTGGGATTGCCAGTACATTATGTCAAAGATGTTGATGCAGATATGTTGACAGAAGAAGTTGAAACTATTCTGAAGTCCCTGCAACAAGAAAAAGAACGTTTGCTCGTGCTACAGTCAGCAACTTTGGACATGTATAAATCTGCTGTCAGAAAAGCTCTATCTTATGAGGTAGATTGTTGAGAATTAAATATTATAAACAATCGCTACCTACCAAAACTCAGCGGATTCTTAATGGAAAATATCCCGAGGCCGTTGGGTTGGTTCTAAAGAATGTGGAGATGGGACGTAGCGTTACCACTACTAATATAAATAATCCATGCTAAATACCCCCGTTGCTTACATAATATTTAACCGACCTCGTCATACTCGTGAAACATTTGCGGCTATTCGTCATCAGCAACCATACAAGCTTTTTATTATCGCTGATGGCCCACGACTTGATCATCCGACCGATTTTGAGCGTTGCCAAGAAGTACGGAAAATTGTAGAGAAAATTGATTGGCCGTGTGAGGTGCTTTTTAACTTATCGGACATTAACCTTGGTTGTAAACAGCGTGTCACCACCGGTCTTGATTGGGTATTCTCTCAAGTTGATCGTGCAATAATCCTTGAAGACGATATCCTGCCGAGTAAGGACTTTTTCAGTTTTTGTGAGGAATTGTTAGAGCGTTATAAAAGCGATGATCGAATCTCTTGTATAACTGGAAACAACTTTCAGGACGGTCAACATCGTGGAAAGGCTGAAGATTCCTATTATTTTTCAAGATATATTCATGTTTGGGGTTGGGCAACCTGGCGGAGAGCCTGGATGTACAACAATACTTCATTGAGCTTTTGGCCTGAATGGAAAAAAACAAAAGAGTGGCGTAGTAAATTCGATGATTATAATGAGCGAAGATACTGGAAACAGATATTTGATAAAATGTTTAATAATGCAATAGACACGTGGGACTATCATTGGACTGCCTCTGTATGGATTCGTGGTGGACTTACCGCCACGCCGAATGTAAACCTTGTTACCAACATTGGTTTTGGGCCTGAGGCAACGCACACAATAGAACAAGAGGATCGATATGGACAGAAGTTCTTTACACTGGGACCAATTTCTCATCCACAAGAGGTGATTCGGGATACAGATGCTGATAAATACACATATGATCATCATTTTTTAGGGGTCAATAATAGACTACACGTTAGAATTCTGAGGTTGGTTTATTTATTACTTGGCTTGAGGAACAGATCTTGATGTGCTCTATTTCCGAAATAGCGAGACGGATAAATAATAAAATTAACGAAACAAAGTTGTTTATACTGTTGACAAATAGTATTGATTGGCTAATAGCCCATTCTTCTCAAGGCGAGCCATATTCTAATTCGGTGTTAATAGTTAGATTGGACGCTATCGGGGATTTTATTCTTTGGCTTGACTCAGCAAAGGAATTCAGAAAACTTTACCCAGATAAGAAGATAGTTCTTTGTGCTAATGCAGTATGGTCTGGTCTGGCTGAACGCTTTCCCTATTGGGATGAGATAATTGCTGTCGAAGAGAATCGTTTTCGTTTCGATATATTCTACAGGATAAAGCTGCTATTGTTTATTCGAAGGCAACGTTTTACAGTCGCAGTTCAGCCAACTTTTTCCAGAAATTTGATCGGTGACAGCTTGATTAGATCAACTGGATCGCAGCAACGTATCGGTTCGCAAGGAGACCTGAATAATATTTCCAAACATGACAAAGCCATATCAGATACATGGTACACAAAGCTTATTTTTTCTGATGATGCACCTCTAATGGAACTTAAGAGAAATGCCGAGTTTGTAAGGGGGCTTGGTGCAGAAAACTTTACCAGCTCTGTTGCTGAAGTTAGAAAGTACTTTGAACCCCCTGCTGTACTAATTCATGAAAATCCGTATTACGTCGTATTTCCGGGAGCCTTATGGAAATACAAGGTGTGGCCAGCAAGTAATTATGCTGAGTTAATCATAAGATTGAGCAAATCATTTGGATGGCAAGTAGTATTGTGTGGCAGTCTGGAAGAAAAGTCTATTTGTGACGAAATAATGGGCAAATCAAGTGGTGTAAACATAAAAAATCTAGCTGGAAAGACTTCATTAGTCGAGCTCCTTGAAGTTATTTGTGGATCAAAGATGCTTGTTGGTAACGACACTTCAGCCATTCATATTGCAGCAGCTACCGGCGTACCCTCAGTGTGCATTCTTGGTGGAGGGCATTTTGGGCGATTCTTGCCATACGAACTTGAGAGAAAAGGTAGTGGCCCATTGCCGACAGCAGTTATAAAAAAAATGGACTGTTATGGTTGTGATTGGCGATGTATTTATCCTATGAGACGGGATCAGCCGTTTCCATGTATTGACAGCATTACAGTTGATCAGGTTGAGCATGCTTGTATTCAGGCCGCATCGGAAGTGCCTGGGAAAATATTCCCATGAAAATTTATATTCTCCTTCCCGTACACAATCGGTGTGAGCTTACAAAACGTTTTATTGAATGTCTCAAGTTTCAGACATACCGTAATTATCATCTTGTGCTCATTGACGACGGGTCAACCGACGGTACATCCGAAATGATATTGTCAAGTCTTGATAATGTAACGATTATTAGAGGTAATGGCACGTGGTGGTGGGCTGGTGCACTTCAGCAGGGATATGAGTGGATTATCAATAATAATATTTCAAAAAGTGATGCTGTGTTAATTATTAATGATGATACTGAGTTTGAAAACGATTTTTTAGAAAAGGCAATAAGGGTACTGGGCAATTCGCAAAAAGCGTTTCTCCTTTCAAGATCATTTGATATTGTGACAAGAGTGGTTTGTGAAACAGGTGTCCATGTAGATTGGAAAAAACTTACCTTTAATAATGCTTCTCCTGAAGAAGAAATTAACTGTTCTTCTACTCGGGGTCTTTTTATGAGGGTAGGTGATATGATCGCGACGGGCGGCTTTTATCCAAGAATATTGCCCCACTATTTGTCTGACTATGAGTACACTATGCGCGCTAAGCGAAACGGTATTGCGTTGATAACAGATGAATCCGTAAGGTTGTTTGTTAATAATGATACAACGGGTATCCATATAAGAAGTATAAATACACTTAGTGAATTTATGACAAACTTTTTTCATAAAAAATCATCTGGATATATCATCTCATGGATATCTTTTGTTGTATTATGTGCACCAACGAAGTTTGTAGTAATAAATCTATTACGGATATTGTATAGCATAATTTTCAATCTACTTAGAGTCATAGCCGGGTATATGCCATTAAGAAACTCAAAAACTTATAAATAAATAATTCGCGGAATCATAATGTTAAGATCGACGAATTCAGAAACTCCATGTCAGAGTAGTATTTCAGTACGAAACCTGCCAGTTAATTTTGATCAGGCAGATTTGAAATTATTTGAACATGAGCTGGAACGAGTTATCCCAACAGCGGAGCTACTTCACCTGGAAGATGTAACGTTAACCTCTGCAAGTATGCTTTTTAAAGGACTTAAAATCCTGCCTGTGTCGTTTCCTTCCTATGATTATATTAATACTTTGGGGTTTAAAGATAAGCTTACGTTCTTGTGTAAAAATTATCTTTTAAGATTTATTTTTAGAGACCGTGAAAGATTTGATTTCGATGCCATCTGTGTGACAGACATATGGAGTCGAGCTTATTTTCATTGGATGACGGATGCTTTACCTCGCTTATTCACTATTCGGAATGAAGTGCAAAACGCAACTCTACTGCTACCTTATGCATATCGTCATGAAGATTATATTGAGCCGTCATTAAAGCCTTTTTCTGTTAAGGAAGTAAAATATATTCGTGGATCGTTGCTTTGTAAAACTTTAAAAGTGCCAACTCACACTGCCCTCGCCGGAAACTATAATGATCGCATAATAAAGGCTATTAGGAGCCTTTACACACATTATTATTTGAATAAACAAAATGAACAGGTATTGGAAAAGGTTTATATAAGCCGTGCCAAAACAGATAAAAGAAAAATTGCCAATGAAAACAATGTTATAAAAGTATTGGAATCATACGGCTTTAAAACAGTTTACTTTGAAGAGCATTCTTTTGAACAGCAGGTAAAAATGGCTTTAAATGCTAAATATCTGATTTCTAATCACGGCGCTGGACTTACTAATATGCTTTTCATGAAACCAGGTAGCTGTGTTTTTGAATTACGAAAAAAAGGTGATAGTAACAATAATTGCTACTTCTCTTTGGCATCAGCGTTAGATTTGAAATATTATTATCAGGTTTGTGAAGCCATTAATCCTGATGATGACGTAAATATGACTGACTTAATTGTGGACTGTCAGTTATTAGAAACGAATATTGTATTAATGTTATAATATTAACATATAATAGGAGCTCATGCGTTTTGTTAGCCCGTAGAGTTGGCACTGTTGGTGTCAAGATGACGTAAAATATTTTTTTCTTTTTTAAAAAGAGTCATAGCAGTGCCTGATTTTGGTTAGAATTGTGTAGCTAAATTAAAATTCGATCCGAAAGGAAAACCCTGCTATGGATGATCATTCTACTAAAAAGGCGTAAATAATCCCGTAAGAGATGCTAAAGGCAATGAAGTTGGATTTGCGGATAAGTTTGAGGTAAAAACAAAGTGGTTCGTCTCTTGAAAATTGAATACCTGCATGTTTTTACCTCGTTCCATATCTGCAGGTTTCGTGTGAAGTTAAGCATCCAATTAACGGAGTGTCATCGTGAAAAATAATAAAGAAATATTAAAAACAAAGATGCTTGACTGTTTAAAAACTGTCTTGAGCAATCTGCCAAATAATCTAATCAGAAAACTACAAGAAGGACTATGTGTAGTTGCAGAGCAAGATAGTATTTGTAGTAAGGTTTTCTCACATGTACCAGACTCTCGTAAAAACGAGATAGTTTTCCTCGATGTTGGTGCCAATATCGGTCAGACCAGTATCAAGTTTTATAGAGCATTGTCCAGCCAAGCCAAGACCACGGTATATTGTTTCGAGCCTTTCAGTGACAATTTCAAAGAACTCAGCAAAAATACATCGCATTTCTCTAACATCCACCCTTTTAAGCTCGGTATTGGATCATCTAAATCCATTATGACCATACCACTAGCGCCACATTCTGAATGGCATTCAATCGCCAATATGGATGCATGGAAGTCAAATAGTTCCAAAGAAGAAGAGATTAGCATAACTACTTTAGACATCTTTGTTGAAGAAAATAGCTTAAGCTTGAGTTCACCAATTATTCTAAAGACTGATACCGAAGGCTACGATCTGCATGTACTTCAAGGGGCAAAATTATTATTACAAAAAAAGGCTATAGATATAGTTATCTGTGAAGTTGGCTTTAACCAAGAAGATAAGCAACACAGTTATTTCCCTGATATCTATAGTTATTTGATGGACTTTG
>JANXZX010000144.1 GCA_025355325.1 Geobacteraceae bacterium | reverse complement strand
TAAACATTCCGTAGATTGCGGAATAATTCCTCGCCCACATCCGGCACCACCCGGAGGCTCTTATGCGATTCCTCTTTGCTCTTGTCGTAGCCCTATTATTTTGTCGCCCCATACTCGCGGCCGAACCACCAACTGAACCGATCCTGCGTATCGAGACCGGCATGCACACGTCAACAATCACGAGTATCGCCACTGACGCAGCTGGTCACTGGCTTGTAACAGCTTCACTTGACAAGACACTGCGGGTCTGGGATTTGTCAACTGATCGCCTTGTTCGCACTATCCGACCTCCTATCGGCGTGGGAAATGAGGGGAAGCTTTTTAGCGTTGCCCTCTCCCCTGACGGTGCCACCATTGTTTGTGCGGGGTGGACCGGTTCATGGGATAAGGAAGGACACATATATATATATAATCGGGTCAGTGGCAACCTTACTGGTCGTATCACTGGCCTTCCAAATGTTATTAGCCACTTAGCCTTCTCTCCTGACGGTCACCAACTGGCTGTGACACTGTTTAGTGGCGGGATCCGCCTTTACCGCACCAACGATTGGTCACAAAGTGGCGCAGACAGGGATTACGTTGGTGCTAGTTATTCGGCCCACTTCAGCCAAGAGGACCGCCTCGTAACTACCTGTGTTGATGGCAGTATCCGTCTCTACGAAACGAGAGGGGAAGCGTTGCGCCTTATAAAAAAAGTCAGGGCCTTTGGCGGAACAAAACCATCTATTGCGCGTTTCTCCCCTGACGGCAGCAAGATAGCGGTGGGGCACTCAGATACATCCAACGTTTCGGTTGTCTCTGGTCAGGACCTGGTTCTACTCTATTCCCCTGACACCAATGGCACGAAGGGTGGCAACCTGGGTAGTGTTGCTTGGTCCGCTGACGGCCGTACCCTCTTTGCCAGTGGATCGGCTAAAAGTACGGTCAGTTCTCCTATACGTCGCTGGATCGACGCTGGTCGTGGCAGCTATAGCGACACCTCTGCTGCCAACAACACCATCACTGACCTTGCCTCCTTTGCAGACGGCCGCCTAGCATTCGGTTCCAGTGAACCTGCCTTCGGCCTGCTTGACCAGGCGGGGAAGCGTACCCTCTTTGTCTCACCAGCAAAAGCTGACTACCGGGATAGCGAAAAAATGTTTAGTCTTTCCAGTGACAGTGCAACCGTTGGCTTTGGATATGAACCTTTCGGAAAATTTCCTGCCCTCTTCGACTTAAACAGACGCAGTATCATACAAGAACCCTCTAAATTACTGCACACCGCGCTTACCAACTTCCCTGGTTTAGAGGTTACCGGTTGGAAGGATACAAAAGTGCCGAAACTGAATGGTGCACCTCTCGTATTAGCAAAGAATGATACGTCCTATTCTCTGGCCATCGATACCAGTGGCACATCCTTGGTCCTTGGTGCTGAGTGGTCCCTGTACCGATTTAACAGCCAGGGAATCAAAATTTGGGAAATACCGGTTCCTGGCACAGTCTGGGCGGTCAATATTTCAGGCAAAAACTCATTGATTCTGGCTGCCTACGGTGATGGCACCATCCGCTGGCACCGCATGTCAGACGGTAAGGAACTGCTGGCCTTCTTTCCCCATGCCGACAAGAAACGTTGGGTGCTCTGGACTCCAGAAGGCTTCTTTGACCACTCTCCCGGTGGCGAAGAACTGATCGGTTATCACCTGAACCGAGGTAAGGATAAGGCCGCTGAGTTCATCCCAGTTTCAAAGCTCTACAACTCTTTCTACCGACCCGATCTTGTTGACGCCGCGTTTGCAGGTAAAGATTTGTCGGAATTTGCCAAGGCGATAGACGTCAACAAATTGCTCACCGTCAAGACATTGCCCCCCAAGGTGCGCATCCTGACCAAAGCTGGTTCAACGACACAGCCTGAAATAGAGATCAGCACAGAAGTGTGCGACAACGGCGGAGGTGTCGGTGACATCACTCTCTATCTAAACGACATGCCGGTTACCGTGGGCAGCGCCGGTCGTGGCATTAACTTGAAATTAGCCGGAGGCGCCTGCTCCACCTTTACCCGCCCAATATCACTTGATAACGGCGACAACCGCATTAGCATCATGGCCTATAATAAAGATAACACCATCGAGTCTGATCGAGACAGCGTCGTTATCAAACACACATCATCCTTTACCGGCAAACCGAACCTCCATATCCTCACGGTTTCTGTTGACCGCTATCGTGATGGCGACCTGCAACTAAAGTTTTCTAACGCTGATGCTAAAGCTGTAGCAGAGCGAATCTCTGGCAAAGGCAAAGACCTATTCGGCACGGTTAATAGCTATAACCTTTCAGATGCCGAGGTCACTAAAGAGAATCTTGATAAAGCCTTTACTGATATAGGTAAAAAAATCAGGCGCGAAGACATGTTCATTTTCTTTGTTGCCGGGCACGGCATCACCTACAGCAAAGACGGTTCATTCTACTACCTGCCGGTTAATTTTCGCTATAGTCAGGATGAGGACATTCCTAAACTAGGTATCTCTATGAACGACTTTAAACGTTATCTTGCCAACATCCAGGCCACAAAGTCACTGCTCTTACTTGATACATGTAACAGTGGCTCATTCGTTGAAGCTATTGCCAGTCGAGGTGTAATTGAAAAAACTGCTATCAACAAACTGACTAGGGCTGTTGGACGGCACACTTTAGTGGCTAGTAGTAAGGGTCAGATTGCATTGGAAGGGTACGAGGGTCACGGAGCTTTCTCGTGGGTTCTGCTTGATGGATTTAGCGGCAAAGCTGCCAATGCGAAGGGACAGATCACCGTCAATTCACTGGTCTCTTTTGTAGAGTCAACCCTACCAGACTTGACCTATAAAAAGTGGGGATACGAACAGATACCACAGAAAATGCTGCAAGGAGAAGACTTCCAAATCAGTGTAAAGTAGATTTTAGTGGCCAAATTTACACAAGGTTATTAGTTGCCTCTTTCTGGAAAGTGAGGCAAACAGTGGTAGTTATGTTGATCGAATATTCTATTGGAGAAGTTGATGCGATATTTCATTGTTCTCATATTAACTTTGTTTTTCACACAAACAGCAATATCTGCAACTGACGACCGCGGTCTGGCTGTAAACGTGAAGAATCGCGACAGCCGCAAGCGTGTAGCACTTATCATCGGAAACGGTAGTTACCGCTTCACCGATAGCTTGCCGAAGCTGGCCAATCCCGTCAACGACGCCGACGACATGGCTGCTGCTCTGCGGCGTTTCGGGTTCGAGGTCATAGCGAAGAAAAACCTGACCAAGGAAGAGATGGACGAAACTATCACCGACTTTGGCCGCAAGATAGCCGACAGCGATGCTGCACTCTTTTACTATGCCGGCCACGGCCTGCAGGTCAAAGGACAGAATTACATTGTGCCTGTAGACGCGAACATAGACTCAGAAGCCAAGGTGCCGTACCGGGCCGTCAACGTCAATCAACTGCTCGAAGAGATGGAAAGTAGTAGGAGTCGGGTCAACATCGTCATGCTGGATGCCTGTCGCAATAATCCAATCAGCGGGAAATTCAGGTCAGGCGCATCACGTGGGCTTGCACCTCCTGCGTCCATGCCTAAGGGAACGGTTATCGTTTTTGCAACTGATCCCGGTAACGTGGCTGCTGACGGTAGTGGAAGAAATGGTCTGTTTACTGCTGGTCTTCTTGATGCCCTCAAAGGTAATGATTTGACCCTCGGTGGTGTGCTGTATACTGCAAGCAAGCATGTTCAGGAGGCAACAGGTCAGCAGCAGACGCCTTATGTCAACGGTCCGACCACAGTCCAGCGAGAGTTTTCTTTTGTTTCAGCTTCAAATATTCCCAATGTAAAACCACCCACTACTCAACCAAAGTTAATTGCAACAATCTCTGCCCCTGTTGCACAATCTAGTTCTCCAATCAACATCGAGATGGTTAACGTCCCCGGTGGTTGCTTTCAGATGGGTGATTTTGTGGGAGATGGCTTAAAAAACGAAAAACCACCCCATAAAGTCTGCTTAAATGAATTTTCTATAAGTAAATTCACTGTTACTCAAAAATTATGGGAAAAAATTATGGATAATAATCCAAGTTACTTTAAGCAATGCGGAGAGAACTGCCCTGTTGAAACTGTCAGCTGGAATGACGTGCAGGAATTTATAAAAAATTTGAATAGTAGAACAGGTCAATCCTACCGACTACCAACTGAGGCAGAGTGGGAATATGCTTGTAGAAGTGGTGGTAAAGAGGAAAAGTTCTGTGGTGGAAATGAATTAGATGTTGTTGCTTGGTATGGTGAAAATTCAGGCATAACTCTTCATCCAGTTGGCCAAAATAAGCCCAATGGTCTTGGTATTTATGACATGTCGGGGAACGTCTGGGAATGGGTTCAAGACTTTTACAGTCCAGATTACTACACAAGTAGCCCACAGGAAAATCCTCAGGGACCTATTGGGGGGGAGAATCATGTACTGCGTGGTGGAAGTTGTTTCGACAAAGACGCATGGCAACTAAAAAGCACTTCTCGCAATGCTGACTCCCCTGAAAGAGCTGTTGCTCTTTTTGGTTTCCGTTTGGCATCACCAGTTCCAGTATTGGGGCATGAGGATAACAAAGCTACAGTTCCTAATGATTCTGAATGGGATAATTTATTTGATAAAAACTTTGGCCCTAGTACCACTATAAATAGCTCAACTCAAAAATATGCTGGTTTTCGTTTTCAGGCTATAACATCTGATTTGGCAAAAGCATTTGGCTTAAATGAGGTGAGAGGTGCTCTTATTTCAGAGGTTATAAAAAAATCTCCAGCAGACAATGCGGGGCTATTATCTGGTGATATTATTCTTGAATATGATGGTAAATTGGTAAGTGATACTTTGTCATTGTCTCGTTATCTCGCTAACTCGTCTGTATCAAGCAGGGTTAAATTGTTAGTTTTTAGAACCGGAAAAGAAATCATTTTATCAATGGGTTTTGAAGCTTTGAATCCATAACGGCGGAAACTGGTGGCGATTCAGACACAGCAAATACACAAAACAAAATTGGCGAAGATAAGACCAATGAAGAAGAAAATTGGGACGACATAATCCCCTTTTAAATATGTTTTTTTCTGGATTTTTTTCTTTGAAATCGTGCACGGTTGAGAACCTCGCTCGCTCTGCTCGCTTCGGGTCGGGGTGGCACCCCATCGCCTTGCGGCCACAAGCCTGCTGTTTCCATACATCGAATATACGACTATGTGGACAGTTCGGTGCCGATGCTGGCGAAGATGCATGAGAAACGGATGAAGGGATTCAAGACGATGGGGTATGAGCAGGCATCGTAGAAGAATGTTATTCTGTAGTTTGTAGTAGTCGCCCAAAATATTTTTGCAAACAGGTTTTGCGATCTTTATGATATAAGGTATTTATAGCTTTAATATTCACTAAATCAGGTAAGAAGCTAATGCCATCACGCACAGCCAAAAACATATCTCCTGAAGCGCTGAAGCAGTTCCATCCTTTCATTATGCATCCGGGAGGAGAGGAAGTCTCTTCCGTTCGCCAGCAATCAGCACGAGATACTGCCGGCGCTTTGGCCAAAGTTCTGAAAGAGCGTTTCCATGCTTCAAAGGTCGTGCTTTTTGGATCTGTAACACGTACTGATTTCAGTCAGTGGTCGGATATTGACCTTGCCGTCTGGGGTATTTCTATCTCTGACTATTATCGGGCTGTAGCCTATGCAAGTGGCTACAGCAGCGTCTTCAAAGTTGATCTTGTGGATGCAGAAGACTGTTCACAGTCGTTACTTCTTCATATTACCCAACACGGGATTGAATTATGAACCCTCAAGCAGCGATCCTATCGGCCAGAATAGATACTGAGCTGTCTGAGCTCAAACTTGTCGTTGAGCGAACTTTGCAAGCTTGGGACAAGGCCGTAAAACAAGATGATGATTTCTACCTGGATAGCGTAGCGCTGAATCTCCATGCATTCTATTCCGGTTTAGAGCGAATATTTGAAAAGCTGGCATCAACTATTGATGGAACAGTTCCCACCGCTGCAAACTGGCACCAGGAACTTCTGACCCAAATGCAGACAGAAATACCATCTTTCCGCCCAGCTATCATTTCATATGACCTTAAAGAAGCTTTGGAAGAGTACAGAGGCTTTCGACATGTGGTACGTAATGTTTATACGTTTCACCTGAAACCGGAAAAGTTAAAATTGCTTGTGAATAACCTTGAATACACCTTTAAAATGGCTTCTGAAGAATTGACCGATTTTGGAGACTTCTTGAAAAAATCGGTCAAATAGAAAGTTATCCAATTGAGATCGTCATCTCAAGAGCTTTCACCAAACTTTGGAGTAGGTGCTTGAAATGGTTAGATATTAAGAGGTTATGGCCAATGAGTGGGGACTGCCAAGCAGCATTCGAATCCCTACCTCTCCGCCACAAAAACAAATGGGTTACAGCCGTAAGCTGTAACCCATTTGTTTTATTATTTCTTTGTGCAACCTCTGATGCAACCTATAGAGAGACTGCTTGCGTAAAGTTCTCAAACGCAAAGCGCATAAGCTCTGAAATATTCATTTTATTATGCTCTGCAATATCATAGAGGATTTTGCGTTCCTCCTCGCTGATGCGCATGGATATTACGTTATACCTTGGATTGTGCCGGTGCGCCTTGTCCATTGGGGTATCCTCCCTAATGTCATCTGACATTTAGAGCTTGAGCCTTTACAAGCTAAAAAAGAAAAGCCATCTTCGAGTGAATTTATCAATTTACAATTTTAGTTTAAGCGTGAGCAAGCACAACACCCTTCCTTCCAGGTCGTTGTACTTTAGCCACATGTGACCCTTTTTTGTACTGTTGGTAACACGCGAACTGAAAAGAAAGTGTTGCTGCTGTTAAAGCCAGGAAGCTCAGCGAGATAAATGTCAACATTGTTTTGGCTCAGCGTGAATAGGACTTTTGGTTCGTTTGTGATAAACCATCACGAACGGAGGAAAGTCCATGCGAAAGAAACGTCACAATTACACCCCGGAAGAAAAAGTTTCCATTTTGCGTCGCCATCTGGTTGAACAC
>JANXZX010000143.1 GCA_025355325.1 Geobacteraceae bacterium | reverse complement strand
GAGGGGCTGGCCACCAACCTGCTGGACGACCCGGCGGTCGAAGGCGTGGTCATCAATGCCCGGGACGTCACCGGACGCCGGACCCGGATGACCCGCCAGGCCGCCATCTCCGACTCGTTCAGAGTCGCAAGGTCAACGCCGTCAATTACTATGGTACCGCTGTCAACGGTATCAATCCCCGCAATCAGGTTGAGCAGCGTCGATTTTCCGGAACCTGATGGCCCCATCAACGCCAGAAATTCCCCTCTGGCAATTTCAAAAGAGATCCCCTCCAGCACCGGAACCGGCTGATTGCCCCGTCGATACGATTTCGAAACCGCGTTGAGCGTGACAATCGTCGGCTGGTCACTTGTTTCCGGCATGACTATTTTTTCTCCGGAAAGGCGATTTTACTGCCGTCTTTCAGTGTATCAAGCGGTGAAAGCGCCACTTTTTCTCCCGATTTCACACCCGCCACTTCCAGCAGATCCACTATTTTTGCACCGGGGGTCACCGGGGTAAAGCGGACAGTGCTACCAACCACCAGATAGACACCTTTTTTACCGTCCCTGGTGATAACCGCAGCAGGATTAACCACTACCCGCGCCACTTTATCCTTGGCCTGCGCAGCACGCTCCAGAAATGCAACTTTGGCGCTCATCTCGGGAAATATGCGCTGGTCCCGCTCAAGGAATCGGACTTTTACCATGACGGAAGCCTTGCTGCGATCAGCGGTCGGCACAATCGTATGCACAACCCCTTGAAAACGGCTCCCCGGAACGGCATCCAGAGTAATTTCACATGGCTGTCCCTGTTTGATCTGCGCAAGGTTCGACTCGGAAACATCCGCCTCTACCTGGAGTGACGCAAGATCGGCAATCGTCACAACCGCAGCTTTGGCATTTGCGGCGGCTCCCAGCGGCGTGATGATATCACCGACGTCAGCATTTTTGGTGAGCACAACGGCATCAAATGGAGCCCGGATCAGACTGTAATCAAGGTTGACCCTGGTGCCCTGAAGCGCGGCAGCAGCATTTGCAATGCCCCCTTCTGCGGCAGCTGTTGCAGCAACGGCACGCTTGTAACGAGCCTCGGCTGCATCGTAGTCCGCTTGAGAAATGATGCCCATCTTGAGCAGTCCCTTTTGACGGTTGAAAGAGGTGTCAGCATCGGCCAACTCGGCCCGGGACTGATCCCGGTTCGCTTTCGCACTCTGGAGTGCAGCTTCCGCCTGGCGAACAGCCGCTTCCAGATCCTTGTTTTCCAGGCGGGCGATAATCTGTCCCGCTGTAACTCTGCTCCCCTCCTCCACACCAAGCCATTCCATTCTTCCGGTTGTTTTTGCCGCAACCGCCGCCTTGCGCTGGGCAACCACATAACCGCTGGAATTAAGCAGGGTAAAAGACTGGGTCGGGAAGATCAGCGAGACGCTGGTCGTTTCTATCGTTACGGCGCGATTGCGCACCGCGACCAGTACGGCAGCGAAGACAACAAGCGCGCCGATCAGGATGACCGCAAAGCGGATGCGGGCAGCATTTTTGCGACGGGGAACCGTCTGGCGTTTTTTATCAATGGTGAGGGTGTCAAGCGAGTCAGCAGACATAGATAAACCTTTATATGAAGAGACGTGACATCAGAGTGCCGTTTTTTGTCATACCATGTTTGCAACCGATTGTGAAGCGATGTTGATTGACGGATCAACTATAGCATCGAATTTGGAATTGTTATCACCTGGAGTACGTTAAAAATGCAGGTAGATTCAACAACAACCTTCCATCCACTTGCGGGAGGAGGATATAAATACTTCAAAGTGGTGACTTCCAGCAAATTTGTCGCAGACCATAACCTTTTATTCCTGATTGAAAACATTCTTATTTACGCTATAGTTAAAGAAAATACTCTGGAGGTTCACAATCATGATCAGCAAAAAAATGTCGGATTCGCTTAACACCCATATGAACATTGAACTTTTCTCCGCCCACCTCTACCTTGTCATGTCGTCCTGCGCCAACGAAATGGGGCTGAAAGGGGCTGCCAACTGGTTTTTCGTCCAGTACCGCGAAGAGATGATTCATTTTCTGAAATTCTATACCTACCTGACCGATCAGGGAGTTGTAGTATCAATGCCGGCCGGTAAAGCGGTGCCGAACAAATATAAATCGCTGCTCGAAATGATTCAGAAAACCCTGGCCCATGAGCAGATGATAACCTCCTGCATCAACAACCTCAGCGAGCAGGCTGTTCAGGAGAAAGACCACGCCACCCAGATTTTCCTGCAATGGTTTATTACCGAGCAGATCGAAGAGGAAAATAACGACCGTGACCTGATTGCCAAGCTGAAGCTGGTTGGCGACAATGGGCACGGCATCCTGATGATTGACGGAGAAATGGGCCAGCGCGTTTTTGTTGCTCCGGTCGGCTCACCGCTGGCGGTGTAGAGATGTCAATGAAAATTCGTTTTTGCGAGCATAACAAGGGAAAAGGCAAAGTGGTCAGACGGCTGGAAGAAGAATTTCCTGACCTGAACATCAAAATCAAGAAATGCGTCAAGCAGTGCGGCGTCTGTCGGGAAGTACCGGTTGCAGTCGTTGATAAGGTCAAAGTAACCGGTAAAGATGGCGATGATTTGTACAGAAAAATAATCGAGCTGATCCGCAAAGATGCCGCATCAGAATGAGTAAAAAAGCCGGACCCATGTGGGCCCGGCTTTTTTTTGTGCAATGTCTGTATCGTTCAGCGAATGGCGGAAGTGATCTCGTGCCCAACCGCTCGCAACTCCCCCACCACCAGTTCCGCCAGACCGGACAGCTTCCCTTCCAGCAATGGTGAAAGTTCCACACCGGCTTCATATGATTGCGGGATGATTCCGAAGAGAGAAACCTGATCGGGGATCCTGCCACGCAATTCCGAAAGCGTCAGCACCTCCTGGATGCCGATCTGATGCGGTGACATCTTGATCGGCAGTTTCCCGAGCAGAAATTCTTCTTTCTCGTACCGGTAAACATCTCCCGGTTCACCCGGAGCATCGATCACATCAACCAGAAAGACCCGGTCGGCATCCTCCAGCAGATGGGTAACCATGATTCCCAGGGTACCGCCATCGTACAACTCCACATCATCCTGAAACAGATAGTTCCGCTCCAGGTATTTGATAAAATGTACGCCAAAACCTTCGTCCGAACAGAGCAGGTTTCCTGCTCCGAATATGAGTGTTTGCATTTTTTATGACCTTTTTTTACCGCAGAGGACGCTGAGGGACACAGAGGAAAGTCTGAATCTTTAAGGGTAAAAAAAGTCTATAAATTTTTATTCTTTTTTGGACTTGTTTTTCCCGGCGTTTCTCTGTGTCCTCTGCGGTGAGAGATTTAAGCTTTTACATCACTTTAACTTTCGTAATTTCCTTCCCTTCCGGGTCAATCGTATGCACCGCGCAGGCGATACAGGGGTCAAAGGAGTGAATCGTGCGCAATACTTCCAGCGGCTTTTCGCTGTCTGCCACCGGATTACCGACCAGAGATGCTTCATAAGGGCCCAAGGCGCCTTTTTCATCTCGCGGAGAGGCGTTCCAAGTGGACGGCACGACCGCTTGGTAGTTCTTGATTTTCCTGTCCTTGATGACGATCCAGTGCGACAGCGTACCACGCGGCGCTTCATGGAAACCGACACCACGGAACTCACCCTTGGGTATTTCCGTGTGATTGGCGTACGCTTTGTCACCTTTGGCGATATTCTCGACAAATTTATCCAGGTACTCAAGCGAGAGGTCGGCCATCAGGTGGGCACGAATAGCCCTGGCGCCGAGGCGGCCCATGGTTGAGTGGAGGTCGCCTACGCCAACGCCGATCTTCTTGCAGGAATCATCCACCAGCTTCCTGACTTTCTGGTTGCCGCCGGCATAGGCGGCGAACAACTGGGCAGGGGGGCCAACCTGCACCGGACGGCCATCGAGACGGGGAGCCTTGCACCAGGTATATTTGCCGTTATCCTGAAAATCGGTGTAATTCGGCTTGGTTTCACCTTCCCACGGATGGTGGCTGCCGTTTCCTTCATACCAGGCATGAGCCACGTTCTCGGTGATGCCGCCTATCAAAGCCGGATCCTGATGATTGCTGATAATGCGGGCTCCTTTGATGTCGCCATTGTTGATGATTGCGCCCGGCAGCGCGAATTTGGTGTTTCTGGTATCTTCCGGCATTTCCGGTACGGCAAGATAATTGGTCACCCCTTTTCCGTACTTGAACCATTCCTTGTAGGCAGAAGCAATCGCCAGCATGTCAGGATAATAGACCTTCTGCACAAAATCACGGGTCTCTTCCATCAGGGCACGCAGTGCAGAAATTCTTTCCATATTAATCGTCGCCAGGTTATCCATATTTACGGCAGTGGCAACGCCACCGACGCAGAGGTTCTGGATATGCGGATTTTTGCCCCCCAGAATGGCGCCGACCTGTGCCGCCTTGCGCTGATAATCAAGCGCCTTAAGGTAATGCGCCACAGCCATGAGATTGGCCTCGGGCGGCAGCTTCATAGCCGGATGCCCCCAGTAACCGGACGAGAATATGCCAAGTCGGCCGGTCTCCACGAATGATTTCAGCTTTGCCTGCACAGCCCTGAATTCGGTTTCACTGTTGCCGGACCAGTCGGAAATGCTCTGCGCCAACTGGGCGGTCTTCTTCGGATCGGCCTTGAGCGCCGAAACCACATCAACCCAGTCAAGAGCCGACAGATGATAAAAATGGACGATATGATCCTGCACCGAATGCTGGGCCATGATCATGTTGCGGATATATTGCGCGTTGAGCGGCACTTCCATATTAAGAGCATGTTCCACCGAACGGATCGACGAGATCGCATGCACCGTGGTGCATACGCCGCAGAAACGCTGGGCATAAATCCAGGCATCTTCCGGAGGACGCCCCTGCAAAATGGTTTCAATACCGCGCCACATCTGGGCCGACGACCAGGCGTTGGTGACAGCGCCACCGTTTACTTCCACATCAATTCTCAGGTGACCTTCGATACGGGTGACCGGGTCAAGGGTAATACGGGCCATTATGTTACCTCCAAAAAATTTTTAAATCTAAATACGTTTAATAGAACGCGGAAAAGGCGGATTGAACGGATAACGGCGGATTAATCGGGTTTTACTTTGAACTATCAGATTTGATCCGCTCAATCCGGTTCTTCCGCGTTCTATTGCCTTTGACTTACGTTACGCCTTCTCCGCCAAACCATGCGCCACATCAGTCTGCTGACGCGTATGCAGTTTCGGCAGAACCGGCAGGATCTTGACGAGCACCTGATAGCCGAGAATCTCGAAGGCGACGATGCCGACCGTGATCATAAGTTCCGCCAACGCCGGGAAATAATGCCACCCTTTGCCGGGGTTGAAGCCGATCAGGTACACATTGAAACGGTACAGTGCGCCGCCCAGCACGATCAGCGCCGCAGAAGCGAACAGCCAGCGGATCGATTCGCGCTTTTTACCGCTGAACATCAGCAGTGAGCCGCCGGCAACCAGGCAAAATTCCAGCAGGAAAAAGCAGGAATAGAAATCGAATGACAGAGCGGTACGTAGCTGCCCTCGCCACGCCAGATCACCAATAACTACGCAGAGCCAGATGACCGTCAGTAGCGGGATGATTCTGGCCATGCCGGACAATTCTTTCGTTTCGTACGGCCGCTTGAAGGCGTAACAGGATATGACTGATTCGAGAATTGCGATGGAGTACCCGATGAACATGCAGTTGATCAGGAACAGCAGCGGCAGAAAGCCGGTATGCCAGAGCGGGTGCAGTTTTGTGGATGCGATCAGCAGCAGTGAGCCGAGCGATGACTGGTGCATGGTCGGCAGCGTGATACCGAGAACGATGATAAAAATAAGTACCTTGTCCAGGCGCGGCTTCAGCCAGGCGGCCAGATCTTTGACCGCTTCCAGTCGCTCTTCCATACGCTCCGGACGGTTAATGCCGGTGTAGTGGTGCAGCCGTTCCATGAAAAACTGGAGCGTTTTCCATTCCGTCTTTTCCAGTGTTGTCAGCACTGCCGGCAGAAACTCCAGCAGCAGCACCGTCGTATAGGCCATAACACACAGAGCGACCTCGAACATGGCCGAGTTGGCCTGCCATTTTGACGGGATGAAGAAGTTATAAGCATTCCAGGGACGACCCACGTCCACCATAACCGAAAAACCGGCAAGTCCGTAACCGAACATACTGGTCAGCACGGCGGAGCGGATCATCGGATGGTAGTGCATGCGGTTTCTGATGTAGATCAGAATCGCCATTGCATAGCCGCCGCAGGCGATGGCCGTGCCGGTCGCCACGTCGTAGGTGATCCAGATTCCCCAGGGATAGCCGTCGCTCATGTTTGTCACTGCACCAATCCCCTTGATGAAACGTACCGCAATCAGGGCGAATCCGATCAGAGTCAACGTCAGCAGCACAATAAATGAAGGGGTAAGTATCTTCGCGTCATGTGTTTGATATTCGTCATGGCCCATTACTGTTTCTCCCCGTGATCAGACTGTTCACCATGTTTCTTGTCCGCCTCGCTGTGCCCCTTCATATTCTTGAGCGCCACGAAACAGAGAGTGCTGTAAAGCGCCACCGGAGCAATAAAACCTTTGTAGATCGTGTGCTGGATCTTCTCGGAAAATTCGGCCGGAGCTTCATCCTTCAGAACCGGGAGCCCGAGTTTACTGAACTCCATACCTGACAGATACAGATGGTTGGCGCCGCCCACCTCTTTTTCGCCGTAGATGTGATCCTGATACGTACCCGGATTCTCCGCCAGACGCTTCTTCGCCTCCGCCAGCAGATCCTTCCGCTTGCCGAACAGAATCGCTCCGGTCGGACATGTTTCGGCACAGGCCGTGATGCCCTTTTTTACCAGATTGGTGTTTTTGCACAGGTCGCACTTGACGATCTGGGGGAGCGCTTTTTCCCACTGAAATTTGGGGATATTGAAGGCGCATGCGATCTGGCAGTAGCGGCAGCCGATGCAGGCATTCTTGTTGTAGTCCACCGTACCGGTCAGCGGATCGCGGGTCATGGCGCTGACCGGGCAGACCGAAACGCACGATGGTTTCTGGCAATGCATGCAGGAATATTTTACATACGACCACTTTTTTTCAGATTCCTTGAAGAGCTTGATCAGGGTACGGGTGCTGCCGGACAGATCTTCGGGAGCATCCCAGAGTCCATCCTTGTCGAATTTTGCCTGTTCATACGAGAGGCTGCCGTAATCGCTGTTGACCCGCTTGCAGGCAGACATGCAGGCCTTGCAGCCGACGCATTTGGTGGCGTCATAGAGCATACCGATGGTTTCGTTATTGACTTGATGCACCTCGGAAGCCGATGCCCCGCCCCGCCCTACCATCAGGGCTGCGCCGGTTGCACCCATAAGCTTGAGAAACTGACGCCTACTCGGTTTTGCCATGGTCATCCCCCTTGTCGGGCCCGTCCGGGAGCTTTTTCGCCATCATCACACCGGCACCGATTGCCGCACCGGCGGCCAGACCGATAATTCCGGTGGTCAATGGATCAGGTCCTTTGCCCTTGTTCTTGAGATCAACCGGCGCGTAGCTGTCAAACGGCGTCGGCTCATGGATCTGGACCTTATCGGCAATGGCGGTTTTAAAGAGCAGGTCCGGTTCGGTGCAGCCGATGCAGGGATGGCCGATTCCGACCGGCCAGGCAACGCCGTCGTTGAAGCGGATTACCGAGCAGTTGGCATAGGTTGCCGGCCCTTTGCAGCCCAGCTTGTAGAGACAATAGCCTTCAGCGTGGGTCGGATCGCCATACGCCTTGGCAAAACGGCCGGCATCAAAATGAGCGCGGCGCTCGCAGTGTTCGTGGATCTTGCGCCCATAGGCAAACTTGGGACGACCCAGCTGATCCAGTTCGGGCAGCTTGGCAAACGTCACATAATGGAGCACGGTAGACAGGAAGTTGTACGGATTGGGGGGGCAGCCGGGGATGTTGATGATTGGTTTATCCTTGATGATGTCCCGCACACCAACCGCACCGGTTGGATTGGGGCCCACCGACTGAATCCCGCCGTAGCTGGCACAGGTGCCGATGGCAATGATCGCGGCAGCACCCTCGGCAGCTTTGCGCAGAGATTCCAGCGCGGTCTTGCCGCCGACCTTGCAATAGATGCCGTGATCCTTGGTTGGAATGCCTCCTTCCACCACCAGGATATATTTTCCCTTGTTGGCCACCATTGAATCGTGCAGCGATTTTTCGGCCTGATGTCCGGAGCCGGCCATGAGCGTTTCATGATAATCGAGAGAAATCATGTCAAGGATCAGATTTGCCACCGCCGGGTGCGACGACCGCAGCAGCGATTCCGAGCAGCCGGTACACTCCTGAAAATGGAGCCAGATAACCGCAGGCCGGTTATCACCCTTTTGTGCTGCGGCAGCAACTTTGCTGACCATACTCATGGGCAGGCCCAACATGGCCGAGACAGTAATGCACGTTTTCATGAAATCCCGACGTGTCACTGTGGGGAACATACTTTCTTTACCCATTCCATCCTCCGCTCTTTACATAGTTAAGCAAACCGACCGTATACGGCAACAGCCGTGCCAAACGCAGAACGTAGGATGTATTCACTAAATATTATGTAATTACGGTGAGTTATGCTTTACTTGCAAAATGATGTAAACGGCATATCAAAACAACAATTGCTTCTTTTTGTCCGGGCATGTATCATTTTGTCTAACTTGTTATACAAATCCGGAAGGAACCATACCGAATGCCGACCATATTCATTTGTGATGATGAAACGGAAATCCTGCGTTATCTGGATAAGCTGCTGCAAGCCAGCGGCTATAAGGTGGAGACGTTTCCGCGCGGAACGGATCTGTTGGTGCGGCTGGGAAGTGGAGGCGGGACACCCTGTGATGTAATCCTTCAGGACGTGCGCATGCCGGACCTGGATGGCCTGCAGATGCTTGACCAGCTGTGTAAACGCTGGCCGGAGATACCGGTAGTGATCATGACCGCCCACGGCACGATTGACGACGCGATCAACGCGATCAAGCAAGGGGCGTACGATTACATTACCAAACCATTTCCCAAGGAGAAACTGCTTGGGATGCTCGAACGACTGCTTGATCATCGCCGACTGGCCCGGGAAAACCGCGAACTGAGAGAAGGCCTGCAGCGCAGCAGCGGTACTTCGGACGACATAATATTCCGCAGCCAGACGTTTCGCGAAGTGTACGACCTGACGCTCCAGGTTGCCGAAAGCGACGCCAATATTCTGGTCATGGGTGAATCCGGAACCGGTAAGGAGCTGATTGCCAGCGCCCTTCACCGCAACAGCCCGCGCCGGGACAAGCCGTTTGTGTCGCTCAACTGCGCCGTGCTGTCTGATACACTGTTGGAAAGCCAGCTGTTCGGGCATGTGCGCGGCGCTTTTACCGGTGCGGTTATGAATCAGAAGGGCTTGCTGGAGGAGGCGGACGGCGGCACGTTGTTTCTCGACGAAATCGGTGACGTCAGTCCGGCGGTGCAAGCAAAACTGCTGCGGGTTACTCAGGAAAAAGATTTCATCGTACTTGGCTCAACCCGCTCCCGCAAGGTGGATGTGCGTTTCGTGGCCGCCACGAACAAGGATTTGATGACCGAAGTCAGGGAAGGACGCTTCCGGGAGGATCTGTACTACCGCCTGAATGTTATATCCATAAACCTGCCCCCGCTACGGGATCGGCGTGACGACATCGAACCGCTCGCCCGCCATTTCCTGAAAGCCTCAACCCGGCGCATGAAAAAAAGTGTCCTCGACATCAGCGACGACGCAATGCTGGCAATGCTGCAGTACGATTGGCCGGGAAATGTGCGCGAGCTGGAAAATGTCATGGAACGGGCCGTTATCCTGGCCCGGAGCGGTATGATTACCATCGATCTGCTGCCGCTCGGCGCCCGCAAAGAAGCACTCATCGCCGCAACAGGAGCACCCCAGATGATTCCCCTTGATGATATTGAACGGCAGCACATCACGTCGATTCTGAAGGAAACCGGCTATCACAAAAGCCGCGCCGCTGCAATTCTGGGCATTTCACGCAAAACGCTTGACCGCAAGATCGCCGAGTATCGTCTAACGGACAAGGATCCCGCGTGAGACCGTACCTGCGCTATTCCATCCGCCTCAAACTGACGCTGGCGACGCTGACGCCGCTGGTAACCGCCGTAGTCCTTATCTGGGTGATCGGCGCCTCAACGCTCTATCTGGGCTTGCCCGAAATATACCTTTTCGATATGCGCTCCCGGATTCACATCATCTTTTCGGCTATTCTCCTGTTTGTCACGATAATCGGCGTTTCCCTTTCGGCATGGCTCGGTTCGAGTCTGGCCCGCCCGATCAAGGCGGTTGAGGAGGGAGCCCGCCTGCTTGCCCTTGGCGAGCATATCCCGGACATCGTCGTCGGCGGACACGACGAGATTTCCGTCATGGCCGAAGAATTCAACATCATGAAGCATCGCCTTATTGAACGGGAAAATGAAATTCTGCAGCTTAACCGGACCCTGGAGGAGAAAGTTGCAGAGCGTACCGCGCAACTTGATGAGAAAAACCAATGGCTGCTGGTAGCCCAGCAGGAGCTTGCCCGCGCCGAACGGCTCGTCGGCATCGGCATTCTGGCATCAGGGGTAGCCCACGAGATCAACAACCCGCTGGCCATTATCCGGGGCAACGCCGAACTGCTGGAAATGTCGGCACATCTTGATGAATCGGGCCAATCGGAAGTGGCAACCATTATCCGGCAGGTCGGTCGGGTGGAGCGGATTGTCTCCAATCTGCTGACATTTGCCAGGACCAAGAAGAAGGTCGTCCGCCCCCTCAACATTGAAGATCTTCTTGACGATATTTTTGACCAGATCGGCCATCAGATTCCGCTGGAAACGTTCCGTATCGAACGGAAATACAGTACCGTCAGGGACACCATTGAAGGCGACGAAGATCAGCTTCGCCAGGTGTTTACCAATTTGATCCTCAACGGCCTGCAGGCTATGGAGTATGGTGGGACTTTGACAGTTTCAACGGAGGTGGGGCAAACGGAGGGTTATTGCTCGGTCACGATTGGCGACAGTGGTATCGGCATAACCAAAGACGTGCAGGAAAAACTGTTCACCCCGTTTTTCACCACCAAGACGGGAGGAACCGGCCTGGGACTGGCGGTATCATACGGAATCGTCAAGGATCATGGCGGTGATATTAAAGTTGAGAGCGAACCGGGGCACGGCACCACATTCGTTGTAGCACTGCCGGTTCAACAGAACATCCAGAATTCTCCGTAACAATAAGGAAGTTTGTTATTTTTCCACCTTTAAGGGGGAGTCAGGAGAGGAATGGGGTTAGAAGCTCGATATTTCAACCGACAATGTCAAGCGGTAACAGTTTGTTTCCCGCCAACTGAGAGGCTTTCTGATCAAAGGTAAGCATTGCTGAACACCCAAGCCTCGAATATCGGGCCGATAGCAAGCAGTCAGCAAAGTCAGCCTTGCTGTTTTCGTACAAATACAGAGCCTCCTCCAAAACTTCTTCCTGCTCAATCTGCAATTCTCTGACTTCCAACAGCATTCTGAATACAGTTACAATTTTATTTTTTTCCAGCTTCGCGCAAGAGCGTAATACCCATTCAGTTTCCAGTATGGTGAGCAGGCTTACAATTACAGTTGTCCCATTTTTAACAGCCCAATCAATGGCTGCCCTCGCCTGCTCCGCTTGTATAATGTCGTCGCGCAGGAGAAATCTGACCAGAACGTTTGTATCAAGTCCGTACATCAGCGCCAGGCCTTCATCTTCTCGACAGGAATGGCTTCTCTATTCTCATCATGAAGCATACCATAAAGTTCGCTCATGCTTCTTTTCTTGACCCGCAAGAGAACTGTCTGATCTGGCAACAAAGTGAACTGGATTTGGTCTTTTGCATGTAAACCAAGACAGTCACGGATTTCCTTTGGTATTGTTGTCTGGCCTTTGGACGTAATAGTCGCCAACATTGGACACCTCCATTCCTTACTTTTAGTAATATTGTAAGAATTTTTCTGTAATGTCAATTGCTTCCTACTTAACAAACGTGCCTTTCTGATACTCCTCAAATGCAACTTTCAGTTCCTCTTGAGTATTCATCACTATCGGGCCGTACCAGGCAACCGGTTCACCAAGCGGCTTTCCGGAAACAAACAGGAAGCGCACCGGTTTGTCCATCGTCGTCACCTGAACGGCAGAACCGGCATGCTCGAACAGCACCACGGTTTCGGCCCCGCAGATGCAGCGCCGCTCGGTATCCGACCAGCCATGTCCAACCATCTCATAGGCATAGGCATCCCGCTGATCATCAAAGTACCCCTCCCCTGTCAGAATGTATGCAAAGGCGGTATGTCCCAGCGACAGCGGATGAGTAAACACTGTCCCCGCCGGCACAGTGATATCAAGCATTTCCGGTTCAATGACAATATCCCCCACCGGTCCATTGACCCCTCCGACTTCACCGGCAATAACCTTAACGGCAACGCCGTTGTCTAAAACAACTTCAGGAATGTCGGCCGCCTTGACGTCACGATAACGGGGCGCCATCATTTTCTGGGCTGCCGGCAGGTTCGCCCAGAATTGGAACCCCCACATCGTGCCGGTGGGGCTCAGTTGCGGCATCTCCTGATGGATAATGCCGCTGCCGGCGGTCATCCACTGCACGTCTCCCGCTCCGATGGTTCCTTTGTTACCCATGCTGTCGCCATGTTCCACCACCCCTTCAAGCACATAGGTAATGGTCTCAATCCCCCGATGAGGATGCCAGGGGAATCCGGCCAGATATTCATCAGGATTTGAGGTATGGAAATCATCCAGCATGAGGAACGGGTCGAACTGCGGCACCTGCGAAAAGCCGAAGGCACGCTTCAGATGGACACCGGCTCCTTCAACGGTGGGACGGCTCTTGAATATTTTGGCGATACGGCGCGTGGTCATGATCTGCTCCTTTCGTTCATATCGAAATCCTGAATACGTGACTCCGGAATGCCGAAGTGCACGGAAAGCCTGAAGCCGCCCGCCGCTGCTGATGGTGCATAAAGGCTACACCTGATGTCCTTCGCCGGACAGCTTCGAAGCATCAAGGAACCCTGGCGTAAGGCTTTTCGGGCAAGCGAAGGCATGAAGGCGTCATGGATTCAGGGATATATTATGTTACATTCGAATTATAGCGCATTATCCAAATTCTGCACGTTCCTGAATCGGCGTTTCAAAGGTATCGTCACCAACATTAATGTACAGGGTTCCATCGGTAATAGTCACAGACCAGTTTATGGAGCGATCCAACGTAGCCACCAGACTGTTGATAAAAGCTTGATTGAAACGCACTATCGTCAGGTTTGAGACACTTTCAAGCTTCGGCAGATGCTGCTGTTCCCAAAGGACAAGTGTCCTTCCACAGGCCACCAAAGCAACCCGCTCGGCATGACGACCAGCCTTGATCAGGCGATCCGCTTCCGGCAAACCTGCTTCGACCCACAGCAGCACACGCCCATCGGGTCCCTTCACCCAAAGATCCGGTTCATCACCGGCACCAACACCCTTGGCAAACGTAAGTTCCGGCTCGTAGAAAAGAGCATACGCCAGCAGCCTGGCCACGAGGCGCTCTTCAGTTTCCGACGGATGACGGGCAACAGTTGACTGCAACGATTCGTACACGCCACGGTCGATATCGGAGAGCTGTATAGCAACACGGTATATTGTAGATGGTAACGCCATATTTTGGTTATCCTTCAATTAGTTATTCGAGGAAATCGTGCCGCCCCCGGAAACAGGCACCTCCCGGCAAGGCGCAAAAATACGCCAATAACCTGAAGAGTCAATGAATATCTGAGACTAATGCTACCTGTCAGAAAAACTTATGCGACCCAAATACGACTTGGAAGTTGAGGTGAGTTGCTTGTAGAACGACTTATCAATTAAGTCTTGCCCTACAAACCAAGTGAGGGGAGAGTCTTAGAACAACAAAAACAGATCTGCTTTGGTCTATTTTAAACGTTAACCTATTCATTGCTTACATCATCCAGTAGCCATAGAATAGCTTCATAATCCAGATTTTCTGCCAGTTTAACAAGAGCATTACCGCAAGCACTATTAGACAAAACAATCTTTTGTAGAACACTCATGGTTTTAGAAGTATCAAGAGCGATAACCGCATTTCGTAATTCATCAATCTGATCCTGAGTTAATTCATTTTTCAGTTGCCGACGAGAAAGTCTACTTGTGGATTCAAGCTGATTCAGATCCGGGCAACATTCTGTCGCTACTTCCAACGCCTTATTGCCATTTTCAGCTTTTTGCACTTCAAAACCTGTTATTTTGAGCAGTTTGACTATAAACAACATGTTATCATCAACATCATCAGCAACAAGAATCCGTTGAGCAGCCTGACCAGGAGCCAAACCGACAACAATATCCGTCTGATGATTTTCCAAGTCTATTTTCCTGGTTTTCTGTACATCTATGAGTGCGTTTTTTAGCTCATCCTGCAACTTGAACATTTTATCCTGCAGTCTGTCGCTGATGCTTACCAGTTGACTACTCTGCTGAAGAAGCTTCTGATAAGCATGTTGCCGATTTCTTCAGGTGAATGAGCCGTTGCACTTCCAAGTGAAAACTGAACCTTATGTGAAACATCTTCCACATCAATATTTCTTCCCGCTGCATGGATACGGCTCATAAGATCATTAATAATTTCCTCATCAGCATTCGGCACGAGAACAACAAATTCATCTCCACCTACACGGGCCACTAGATCACCGGGCCTAAGAACTCCGGTAAGTACCTCTGCCGCCGTTTTAATCAAAAGATCTCCAGCTACGTGTCCACCGGTATCATTCACCGCCTTCAGCCCATCCAGATCGGCCATTATAACGCTAATCGGATAATTTCTCCCTTTAGAGATACGTTCAAACTCCGTTTCAAAATAGGATCGATTGAACAGGCCGGTCAGTGAATCGTGAGCACTGATATAGCCGTACATCTTTTCTACCGTTTTATTCGCATCCACAATAGCCCCGGTATATGCGTCATGCACAAACATTGCATCGTTGGTGGCGTTAAATATTTCCCAATAGTTACTCTCAATTCTTTTCAACTGTTTTTCTGATTCGCGAATCTCGCTGGTATCATAGACGGTAAACATCATCCCATGCAGGCTTCCATCTCTTCTTGCCAGTCGATGAACTGACAGATATTCAAAAAAGTCAGTTCCGTCATTTCGGATAAACCGTTGCTCAAATGCCGACAGTTCAATTTCTCCTGAAGCCAACAAAAGAATTTTATCCATAAACAGTTCGGCTTCATCCGGGTGGATAAAATCAATATAATCACACCCACCAAGCTCATCTGCCACACATCCAAACAATTCAGCAAACCGTCTGTTTGCAAAAGCAATTGTCCAAACATTTGATTTAGTGACAAATATTCCTGCCGACGATGTTTCCAAAAGGGCATGCAATTGTTGCTCTTTAACGCTAATGGCTCGTCTGTACGCGCATGGGGAGGCATAGGCCGTACGAGACTCGGTCGGCTGCTTCCCGGAATATTCTGACTGGCTCGACAATAACTGTGACGAGGAATTATTCGATAGATCAAAACTTATTTCTGAAATATCCATGCGATGCCTCCAACAGATTACAACAGGAAAATACTAGTTTAAGACCTTTTTCCGGCAATGATTAGAAATCATGATTCTTGCAAAACACTGGACAATCACCCGTTAGAACGCCGTAAAACCATGGGTAATTGGTTCTACGGCGTTTGATATGGCATGTAATATGAAAAGACGTATAGCGACCCATAAGGGATAGGACTAATTGAGGGACAATGGCGATATATCTTCTTCAATAGAAATAAGATTCCGCAGAAGAGGACAACATACATTGCATTTTACAAAGCGGTCTCATTGATATCATCAACTCATCAAATACTTTCTTTCTCCCATTTCCCATACCTTTTCCGCTCCGTATGGCAAAAATTCCCCGAAGGCGTGCGACGGTTTTTCTGCAAACTGATTTCCACCGGCATGCTGCATGATCGTTTTTAACATTTCCGTAACAGAGAACGGCTTGAAGTACACACGATAAACATTAAGGGCGTCGGCAACTTTTGTTATGTACTTCCGGTCTTGGCTTCCTGCAAGAGCGGTCATGGCGATGACCTGCGGTCGGGGCTTCATGCAGTTGATATCCATGATCATCTCAAAACCGTTATAGTTCGGCACGTTGATGTCAACAATAACCAGATCAAAGAGCCCATCCTTGAGTGCTTTATACGCTGCGGGCCCGTTGCGAGTTGATCTGACACGATAGCCGTTATTTGAAATGGCCGTTTCCAACATGACTGTTACCGTAGGATCATCCTCAATTATCAGAATATTTGTCATTTTTTTGCCTTTCTCTCCATACGCCCCTAATACATGATGAAAGACGTATATTTTAATGTCCCGCTTTTCGCGGTGTTATGAACTAACCGTGTTCGATTTTATACATACAAAGAACATGCCAATTAATTTTATGCGGTGATTTAAAATTAATTATATACATACCTTCTAATACCACAACGGCATAAGATTTTCACTATTTAATTTATAATCTACAGTAATGTTTTACAGAATGCTCTTATAGCAGAGATTACAACGAGTGGTGTATCCACGAATACACCGTAATACAGTGGGCTATCGATAAACAATGTTTGGCAGGACAATGGTAATTTCACAAAAACTTACTGAGTATTATTATATATTGCACATTATTTTATATTTTATATCACTGGAATTCAGTCATATAACGTTAAGTATTGTTAAATGACCGGCATTAATTACCAACTCAGTAAATGAATCACAGAAATAAAAAAAATCCCCCCACCAATAGATGGTGGGGGGACTGAAAAAGTTACTTTAAAGAGACGAGGAGCTCGTATTCAAATCGCCTAAAAACTTACTTCTGAGCGCCGCATGGGCCTTTATTGCACCCTCCCATCGCCTTGTTGCAGCCGCCGTTCATTTTCGGGCCGCATTCACCATCACACTTGTCAACTGGCAGGCCGCTCTGGCTGCGAATATCCATGATTTTTGATTGAAGCACCTTTATTTCCGCTTGCAGCGCAGCAACTTTAGCCTTATCCGGGGAAGCCTTCAGATTTTCACGCTGCACCTCAAAACGTTTCGTCATCATTTCCTGACGCAAATCAATGGTGGCTGCCTGAAACTTCCGATATGGATCTGAAGAAGTACCCTGCTGATCACAATTTCCACATCCGCCTCCCATACCGGCATTAGCCATACTGAACAGTGACACTGCCAAGCTTAGAGCAACTACCGCTACGTACACCCTTCTCATCATACTACCTCCGCTTTATTATATTCAGCTTTCTGCATCTGTTAACACATTACACTAACATTCATTCGAATTCTACGGTCAATTTCGGATGTAACTTGAATAAGTATATTATTCAATATTCCTGCAATCTTGACATACGCAACGGTCGTTGCTAGGGTGTTAATGAAACTCGTCGCAGAAAGCGGAGTGACAACCGGTATGGCTCCCACAGCGTAGCGGATATATCAACTCGGTACGATACAGAAAAAGTCCGTATATGGAGTATAGATCATTATGCAGAATGTATCTCCTGAAATACCGCTTGACGGTGTTGATACCGGCCTGCTTGCCTCGCTGATAATCGAGTTAAATACTTCGCATCGGTTTTTCAAAGCCTACCCGATGGGGCATCCTGTTGTTACTACCTCATTGAACAAAGTCATTACCCGCTATGAACAACTCCTTGGAAACGTCGGCGAAATAATCATCGCCGTGGCTAAAGACGCACTGATAGCAGAGAACAACTTCCTCGACAGGAACAACCTGGTTTTTCGCGATTTTGCCGGTATCCTGTTCGAACACGGCATCGGCGCACTGGCAATGCGACAAGGCCTGACCGTCAAAGAACTCAAGGCATTCAACTCAATATTAGTACTTAAACGTGAAGAAATCGCTGAGCAGGGCGGTATAGAAGCTCTGTGGGAAAAAGCACATCTATCCTCCCTGGGGATCCAAGCAATCCGTTATGACCTCTTTAGTGGCATAGAGGGGGATATCCGTTATGACGGCAATACAATTAAAGGCCTCTGGGAGCGATTTGCCCATGGATTGGTAAACGGTACCCTCGGAAACGGTCTGTTCGGTGACAGCGGCTTTGATCCTGAGTCGGTTGCCGATATACTCAACAAACGGTATCAGGAAGTTGGAACGAGCTTTATCGAAGACTTTTCCGACATGCTGCAACTGGAAGAAAAACGACAGGAAGGATCCCAACTTAAAAGGCTCCCCTACAAACAGATCGCACTTTTTGCGGCACACCTGAACCCCGAACTTCGACGCCATTTTCTCTCGGCATCATTTGATATCCGTACCATAGAGGGAAATACCGCAGCCGAGGAAATAGTCAGCTGCATGCTCCCTCAGAAGGCGCTTGAAACCCTTGAGGAGCTCAAGCGCAGCGACGATGATGTCCCGGCTCCGCTTATACAGCTTTTGGAGAAGCTGGCAAACAGTTCCGGCACCTCCCACAGGGACATCCCACCGCAAGACCCGTATGAGGCAAAAATGCGCCTCATTTTCAGCGAACATTGCATTGAGGAGCACCTGGCATCCGATTCTCAGCACACTCCTCAGCCTACAGAACTATCTGGAAACCAGCCCGGTTTTGACCCGTCAGAACTTGCAATTTTGAAAAACAGTCTGGACGCACAGTTGGTGGAAAACCAAATTGGTCAGATAATTTTACGCCTTGCCGCCACCGGAAACGACCTGTCAGCTTCAGAGAATCTTGCTGAAAATCTGGCTGAAATGTGCAGTTTTCTTCTGCAAACCGGCGACTACCACCAGCTTCATAAAATAATCGGACAAGCATCTGACCCCACCCTTCCTGCTGTTTTCAGGTCAATGCTGGCAGATCGATTCACACAGCGCAATTTTCTGGAGGAAATCCTCAACGGTCTCACTATCTGGGGCAAAAGCCGCTATTATGACATACATATGCTGATCGAAGAGATCGGCATACCTTTCATCGAACCGCTCCTCGATAAGTTGGCAACCGAAGAAAATATGTCGCTGCGGCGTTTCATTATGGAGCGCATTCAGGAGTTCGGACCGGCTGCCAAACAGCCAGTCCTGTCACGCATAAAAGACCACCGTTGGTACTTTCTGCGCAACCTTCTGATCATGCTGCAATCATTTGATGATCCCGGTCTGGCGCCACACCTTCGTCCTCTTCTCAAACACCAAAACATCAAAGTACGGCAGGATGCTCTGCTCTGCCTGCTCCACTATGGCGACCCGGTTGCCGAACGGCAATTACTTCGTGATCTGGGAAGCATCAATAGCGAGACAAAACTAACTGCAATCAACGCGGCAAAAAAACACCACACCCCGGAGGTATTCAATCAGCTTTTGGCAATTATCTCTAAAAGCGGCTTGTTACAACTTGACGTGGAATTCAAAAGTGCCGTGATCGCCACGCTTAAGGAAATGGGGAGGATTGAAGCTCTTCCAGTGCTGATAAAGGTTCTGGACTCATCAAATTTACTCCGCTCCAAAGCCTTGACAAAACTGAAGATTGATGTGGTCCGCTCCCTTGAATCGTACCCTCCGGAAGCTGTGCTGCCGATTTTAATGGCACGTTCCGGCGGTCATGATGAAGTGGCACTTCATATTAACGAAACTCTGCGCTCCATCAGGATGAAGAAAAATGAGCTTTGAAGTCAACGTTATACATGAATCTCTGCGACTGCTGCTCGCAGCAATCACCAACGCCTCGCTTTACGGAATGGGGCATCCACAGGTGGCGCGGCTCGCCGAATCAGCCTACAGAGGCATTCTCACCGCCCTGGACGAATTACCCGAGATATCACTGGTAGTAGTCGAAGGCGAGCTGGTAATTAATGGCGAACCGCCGATCGACAGCCTCTTTCTGAACCATTTTGCCGACACACTCGATTCCAACAGAATAGGTCATATAAAATTAATTTCAGGGCTGACCCTTGAAGAACTCACTACGTTTATCAGCGCATTTGCCAGCCAGATCCACAGTGAAAAAACAATTGAATCAAGCGAACACCTGCGACTTGGCCAGGTTGATCTCCCTCAGAGTGATGAAGGCAACTCTTCAGACAATCCGAAACAGATTTCGTTCGAAGAGCTTCCAGCCGAAGAACTGGCCCGCTTTACAGAAATCTATGAACTGCTCAAAAACAGGAAGAAGCTTAAAATACATGGTCTTGGCGAGATAGTTTCGGCCTTTATCGATACAATCCATCAGGAGGGAGAAACACGGCTTGTCATGGCGGCACTCCGCAGCAGTGAGCTGTACGATTTCACCCATGCTGCAAATGTCTGCATCCTTAATCTGGTACAGTCAATGGAGCTCGGCATTGAGGGAAAGTTGTTGCATGACATCGGAATCGCCGCAATGCTTCACGACATCGGTAAACTTTCACTGCCTGAAGAAATCCTCACCACGACAAAACCGCTGACGGACCAGGAATTTGATCTCATGCGGGAACATCCGGCAAACGGCGCCCGTCAGCTCCTGGAAACCCCCGGAATACCGCGATTAGCCGTCATAACAGCCTACGAACACCATATGAGATATGACCTTTCCGGTTACCCTCACGCCCCGCAAGGATGGCAACCCAACCTGTCCAGCCAGATGACGATGATCTCCGATTTTTTTGATGCCATGCGCACCCGGCGTTCCTACCGCAAGCCTTTGGATTTAAAAACCGTTGTTCTCATGATGCGTCATAAGTCCGGCACTGAATTTCATCCACTCCTGACCCGCAATTTTTTGAATATACTTAAGCGGGTAATCATAGCATCACGTAGTGACGTCACGCCACCACCTCAACCCGCTCCCCGCGAATCTCAAAAAACGTCCGATTCAGAGCATGGCCAACTGGATCCGGATGAAAATGATGGGCACATTTAAATCAGCGCCCCTCCTTCGATGCACTGTTATTGGAAACTGAACCAATAACAGACTCAATTTCTCTTGTTTCAATTTCGTTCAGCAATACCGGCTGCATTCTCGCCCACGGTCGGATCACTCGCGGATTTTTCAGCCACGTATCCAGATTTTTGGTAGTCCAGACTTCATCATTCCTGAATGTCTTTGGATAAAATCCAGAAAATAGTCCGGACAGGTTAGGGCCGATATCACCAGTACCGACGGCACCAAGACGGGCACTGATAATTCGATGACAGCTGCCGCACTTTGTGGAAAAAATATCCGGATCCTTTCTGCCAGCCGAATTAAAATGAACTTTAACCGGCGCAATCTGATCCGGCTTCCGTGCCAGCGAACCTGAATAAATGGCATTTATCAATACAGTCATCTGCTCTTCAGTCAGGGCAAAATCAGGCATATTCGTTGCGGGATTCCGTATCGACTGAACCAGTTCCTTGGGAGTTTTCCGTAGTGCCGCACCGTCAAGGTTCGTTGTCAGGCTGTTGCCACGACCGGCACTACTATGACAGCGCCGACAGGCAAGCAGATCGATCACGCGCTGTCCCTCCTTCATCAACGCGGCTTCTCCGAGAGTGAAACGGACATATTTACCGGCACGTATCCTCTCATGGGCTATATTTTTTCGTTCAGAATCCGGATTGCCCCTGTGACAGTCGATGCAACTTCCTCGTCCAACATAATGAGCTGAATGGCACGTAACGCAGAGCTGACTGCCCCAGGCGGGAACGGCTATTAAAAAAAGTAGTGCAATCAGAACACGAGAGACCAATTAGCCCCCCTGAAAAACATGGCCATTAACGTTAAGCCTGCGATAATGGCAACCAGCGCAATGGTAATTACGGAAACTTTCTTTTGACTGCCCGCAAACCAGCTGGCTTTGTGGAGATGAGGCCCGACGGGGAGCCAGGGAAGCATGACAAACAAACATCCGAGAAGTAAAACCGGATAAATCATCAAACACGACCAACTGACCAGTTCCTGAATCCAGAGCAGGAACCAGGCAGATTTAACCGGATTAGGGGTAATTGCCGGGCTGGCCTGTTCCTGTAGTGGTGCCGGAACAAACGCCGCCAAGGCAAAAAGAGCCACGACCAGCGCATACATCGAACGACTGATGAGCTTGAAAAAACGGGGGGAGCTTTTAACGAATCCACTTTTCATAAGTATGGCAGAACTCCCTTGTTCTTTCTGACCCGGTAGAAATGCAGAAACGAGAGTAACAGCACGCTGAGTGGAATGATCGCAATATGCAGTGCGTAAAAACGGAGCAATGACAGACCATGCCCGACTTCATCCGGAACAAGCAGGGAGCGGAAGAAGGAACCGAACGGCAGCGTTGCCAGCAGCTCCATTCCGGTCTGGGTTGCCCAGAATGCCAGTTGGTCAAACGGCAGAAGATAACCGGTGTATGCCTCAAAGAGTGCAAGGAACAGCAGGAGGCAGCCAATCACCCAATTAAGCTGCCGTGGTCTTTGATATGCCCCTGTCAGGATTACCCTCAGTGTATGCAACAGAATCAGAATAAGAAGCGTATGAGAGGTAAGACGGTGCAGGCTGCGCAGATACTTCCCCCCCCAGACGGATGCTTCCAGAAAAAGGACTGAACTGAATGCCCTCTCAGGCGTCGGTTGATAGTAGACAAGCAGCAGCATGCCACTGGCCAGCATTATGAGAAAGGCGGTAAATGCCAATCCACCCAGACAGAAGGTATAGCTGAAGCGCAGATTCCTCTCCAGTACGACGCGAGGAAAAAGATGCTTGAGGAAATCCTGTATCATGCGCCTAAAACCTGAATCATGCCGTTTTCCGTTACCACGTGCAACCTTCCGAGAGGCCCGTTCGCAGGCCCACGTTCGACCTTTCCCTGTCGATTGAACAAACTTCCGTGACAGGGACATGAGAATGAATTCTCCGTGACCGTAACCGTACAACCAAGATGGGTACAGACCAGGCTTAGAGCATATACACCGTTGTTGTCCTTCATAACCGCCAGTCGCTCGTTCTGAAACACCAATGCCCCGTTAAGCGGCACATCCGCAGCGGCAACAGATACGAGTACCCGGCGCCTGGCAGGCGTGAGAGGCTTGAGATACCGCACCAGCAGGCCGCCCGAGGCGAGCAGTAGGGTCAGGGTCGTGATGAATTTTCGACGTGATTGAGGAACGTTTTCCATTTTTCCACATATGCTTTCGTGTAGGCCGGAGATTTGCTGCTCATGCGCAGATAACGGGCAGCGTCCATGAAACTGCCGTTGCTGACACGCTGTTCTTTCTGAGACCAGAATGATTCAAGCCCCAAACCATCTTTTTTGAGATTGTAGATTCGCCGCGACTCCGGTTCAAGGAGAAAACGGGTCGGATTATCGTGGCATCCTTCACAGGTCACACTCCCCCTTCGGATGGTATGCGGGAAATATGCCCGCCATTCGGCGGCAAGCAGCGTATTCTCGGGACCGTTGTTTCTGGCGGTCATTATATCAGTGTAATAGGCGATGAACATCGGCCTGATCGGGCTGATCCGGCCGGCGGCATTTATGCCCAGCGGCGGCGCATCCTGCTTTTTCAGATAGGCGCTGCGCAGATATTCCGCACTTGACGTCGGCGTAAGGTCAAAATCCTCTTTCATCCGCTGATCGCGAAAGCGCAGATAAAATGTGCCGTACTCCTGGGGCGCCCAGGCTGAATGGCAGGCGTAGCACTCCAGCCGTTCCATATGTGCGGCTATGCGGTGTTCAAGCGGCTTTTGGCTCGGCTTGTGACAGTCGCGGCACCCTTTTGAGGATTTCTGTCCCTCTGCCAGGCTCTTCATTGAATGACAGGCACCACAAGTCATGCCGGCACTATAGTGGACGTCAGGGAGCATCTTCAGAAAGGTTTCACCATTAACGGCAATGCCCCGCTGGTAGCGCATGTTGTCTTCACGGGGAGCACGACCTGAATAATCCCATCCGGTGAAATAGCCGGTATGGCACCGCTGGCAGGCAGCAACTGTCGGCTTTGCCAGTCCCTTTTCTCCATGGCAGTCAAGACACCCCTTCAGATGGCAGGAGTTGCAGTTTTTCTCCCAGAACCCGGAATCAAAGCGGGCATAGCTCCGTTGCACAAACTGCTCCTCGCCACTGCGCTGCCCCATAGCGTGGTCAAAGATCCGCTCATGCCCCTGATGGCAGACAGCGCACCCTCCTGCACGGTTCAAACGTGAAGCGGGATCGCTGTAACCTCCTCCCTGACGATGACACGAACTGCAGACCAATCCCGTGTGGGCGGCCATCGCATCCGGTTCAGGGAGCAGACAGAAGCCGACGATGAAGAGTATCATCCAACGCACGTAGATTTATTCCTTTCCGGTAGATCGGGTCGCGAGCCTTGTCGTGACAGGGAAGACAGAGATTTACCGATAATGTCCGTTTTACTTCAGTTCCACTTAATGGACGCGAATTCTCACGGGTAATGGCGGAAAAGGCGTTTACCCGACCATGTTCCATTGTCAGGAAACCATCGAGCGGCTTGCTGTCAGAACGCTCACAAATCAGCGTTCCCTTGATGCTGCTGCCTTCAACAATATGCTGTCCAAAGCCGAGAAATGCCGGATTGCCATGGCATTCGGCGCAGGTTATCGCTTTTTTGGTACTGTTATGCGAGTAGAATGGCGCAAAACGGAGCTGCTGCTTTCCCTTGAATTTTGCAACATATTCAGTCTTTGAGGTAGAGCCGTCCGCCTCCGCCACCGTAACAAAAGTCTGACAACCGGGCGTCACCGGCGATATCCGACCGCGCTGGTTAAGTGCCAACGGGAAAGGAAAGAGCATACGGTAATCCTCCGTTTCACTGAAAGCACCGGCGGTCTCTTCACCCTTGATGAAATCCATCCCCGGCTTGCCCCTATCGTAGCGAGTATGACAACCATAACACTGCACCGAGGTGTGCGAATGGCAGGCATAACACTCCAGACGGCCATGACCGGCGATGGTGTGTTCGGCTGTGCCGGTGATGACCTTGCTGCGATGAAGTTTGCCGCTCTTCTTGCCCTGCAGCCAGACTGCACCATCTTTAAAGAACACATTTGAATAGCTCCGCCCTTTGGCGGTCTGAATCATTCGCATACCTGACGTAACCGGCTGTTTATAGCTTTTTGATTCTCGCAGCGCTTCATCGTTTTCGCGGGTAACTTCTCGAAAGCGCGGTACGACACTGGAGCTTCCGTGACAATCCTCGCAGCTGATCTCGGTCTGCTGGTACATGTTCCGATAGGCAAAGCCGTCACCCATGACATCCCGCGATGTATGGCAGTCAATGCACTCCATCCCGGCGGCAAAATGGACGTCGGGCGAGATCCGGGTCAGATTGCGGGCGCCGCTGGTCATCAACGGCCCCGCTTCGCCCTGGCTGGTCGGCACCAGGCCATTATTGCCGTCATACAGCCCCTGATAGGATAAAGCTATCCTGCCACTGCGGTTGTGGCAGCGCGCACAGACCTGGGTCTCCGGGAGCGGTGTCATACTGTGATTGGCAGAATGCCCCCCCCTCCCCTTCATGGTTTTGTCGCTCCCCTCATAGGTAGCGGTATCATTCCATGGAAAGTGGCAGGCCGCACAACCGGAGGCATGGGCAGCCCCATATGATTCTGAATTGCTAGAACCGACGTGGCATCGGGAGCAAAATTTGCGGTAGAGTTCACCGGAGAGATTGTCCAGATGCTCTACTGAATCATATTCAACCGGTTTGCCTGCGGCATCAAAGAACTTTCCACCGGTCGAGTTATACGAGTGATCATCCATCCCCTCCCAGGTCAGCTGGATATTGCGAATCATGCCTTCATTAGTCTGCATGAGGGTTGATTTTACCCGTTCCAGTTGATAGCGATGACATTTGCCGCAGCTTTTCTCCCAACTGTCGGGAGACGACGGGTTGGCTTTGCTGTGAAGAGTGGTATGTGCTCCATCCTTGTCACGGGAAGAGCTATTCCCGCCATGACAGTCAACACAGCCGGAGTGGCTTTTTGAAGCGTGTTCAAGGTTGCCGTGACATGATATGCACCCTTCGGCCTTCTTCTGCACGACGCACCCTGCACACACCACTGCAAGCAGTATTGTCAAAAAAAAGAGGGCCGCCAATTGGCGTGCCCTGCTTTTTATTACCTGTACACCGTTCATCTATCTAAGAACACTAACAACCGGAAACTTCTTTTTTACCCTTGGCAGCCGGCTTGGCATCAGCGTCTTTTTTCTTGTCGTCTTTCTTTTTGTCTTTTTTTACATCTTTCTTGGTGTCTTTCTTGGCATCTTTCTTCTCTACTTTTTCTGTTTTTTCAGCAGCCGGTTTTTCTGAGGCCTTCTCTTCTGCCACAGCAACCATCGAAAAACTCAGAGCCACCATTGCTGCCACCATCATCGCTACAATTTTTTTCATGTGTATTCTCCTTTTGTCTGTTTCCGGCGAACCGGTTAAAGCAAAGTATTCAAGTTTTAGCATATTTAGCTAAAATGTCCAGATATCTATACGATGTAATACACCATCGGCTTGGTGCCAAGCTCTTCTTTGTATTTTATTACATTTGGTTTTGATACCAGCCGGGTAATCAGGGCTTTCGGGTCGTTGACATCACCAAAATAGGTAGCCTGCCCGAGGCATGTGGTTGTGCATCTGGTTAACTCACCTTTCTCCACACGATGGATGCAGAAATGACATTTTCTGGCATTACCAATAGGGGAATGCCAATGACTCTTGCGCTTAAAGCTCTTTCCATATTCTCCGGAATTTTCCACTTCGTAGGTCTTATCGTGAAAATCACCGGTGTAATAATGCCCTACATCAGCCGAGCGGGCGCCGTAGGGGCAGGCCACCAGGCAATACCGGCATCCGATGCACTTCTTATAATCTATCACCACCAGGCCGTCATCGCGCTTGTACGTGGCAGTAACCGGACAGACCGGCGTGCAGGTCGGTGCATCACACTGCATGCAGGGGCGCGGCAGGAAACGCATACCGGTGTTGGGGAACTCACCGATCTCCTCCTCCTTGACCGGGCGGTAGTGAATCTCGGGGGGAGTCAGGTTCTCAGACATGCAGCCGGTAGTGCAGGCATGGCACCCGATACATTTTTTGAGGTCAATTGCCATGGCCCAGCGACGTTCACTGCGCGGTTTTTTCAGAGCACGCTGCAGATCTTCGTGCATGATATCCAGAGGATCTTTTCCGTCAAACTGTTCCATGGTCAATACTCCTCCTTGATATTCCGGGCTTCAAAAACACCTGAACGTTCGAAAACTATGTACAGCACCAACACAAGCGAAGCAGATGCCACAACAACGAGATTCTCGTAAATGGACGGAGTATAGTGAACCACCTCAGGCATATCATAGACCCTGAAGACCGGGATCTTGAACGCGCCAATCACCAGATCGTTACGGGCTTTCAGCTGGGTGCCCATGATAAAAAGCCCGACAAAGATGAGCCAGTTTGCACTTTTGCCGATTTTGAGCAGGATATACGGGATAATAATGACGACTATAATCCCGAACAACACACTGTTGATCAGCGTCAGCGAGAACACCTCCGAACCCTCCAGGTGGGCAGAAAGCCCGATCATGGTGCGCCAGAAGGTAATTAACAGCGCCAGTCCCAAACCAATTTTCAGCAACGTTATAAACGGATGAAGATGGTAATTTTCATCAAGTTTTTTCTGCTTGACGGTTATAGCCGCGATAATCGTAGTAAGTGAGCAGCCGGTCAGAAAGGCAATAAACAGGAAGTAAATCGGCATCAAGGCACTATAGTAATAAACGCGTGAACTAACCGAGCCAAGCAGACTTCCCAATGTGCTGTGGGTGAATATTGCGACAAAAAAAGCCCCCCACATGACCCTGTTGGAATGCCTGTTGGTCTGGATATTGACGTATTCCCACGTGATGGCAATCAGGTAACTGGTGTACCAGATGGCCATCCAGAACATCGGAGACTTGGGATTTGGCGACAACAGAAAATTGTACATCCGGTCAATGCGTCCCATCTCGGTTGCCAGGGAGAAAAAAGCTGCAACAGCGGTAATGATGCCGACAAAAATGATCCGTGACGCAAACGGCTTGTACTGTTTCTCAAAGAACACGTGACCGAAGAAATTGACAAAGGTGCAGCCGGTACTCAGCAATGCAAAATAGATATAGGTGGAAATCTGCAATCCCCAGGGGATCAAATTGGATGTGTTGATGGTGTGGGCGTGGCCCTGAATGAATATGGCTGCGATAGCATAAAATCCCACCACCAGGCCGACCAGTGATGCGTACAGTGACAGCCCGGCTTTTCCTTTGACCACATCGGTCGCCGTGGCAAGAAGCTGCTCCTTTTCAGGAATAAGAACTCCGAATAGTTGCATATCAGGCCCCCTTCACAATCTTGACGAATTTTCCCCGCATAGCGGTTCCTCCCATGATCGGGTCAATGGCGGGCTTTGTGATCAAGTCATCATCAGCTATCCCCTGTCCATTAGCACGTGACATCCCTTTTGCGTGAACACCGAAGCCATGGTTCATGTAGACGGCATCGTCCCGCAGACGCTGAGTCAACTTTACCTTGATACGGCCGTTTGCAGTCACACCGTCCTGATTAACCAGCGACACATAGTCACCACTTTTCAATCCCAACTCCCGGCCCTTTTTCGCATTGAGCCAAAGGGCATTTTCCTTTTGAAGATCCGTCAGCATAAAATTATTAGAGGTACGGGAAAACGTGTGAAGCGGTGATCGTCCAAACAGCAGCCGAAAATATCCATCCGGCGGAGTTGGATGTCTGGTGTACTTTGGCACCGGATCAAACCCTTTTTCAGCCAATTGTTTGGAGTAAAGCTCTATCTTACCTGACGGCGTACCAAATTCGGGCTGGCTGTCAGCAGTTATATAAGGAGCACCGCCCTTCTTGATAATGACGCCGTCCCGCTTCAGTTGAGCAAAATCTATCTCCCCCGCCTCACATCGTTTGGCAAGGTATTCTTCTCCGTCTTTCCAAGGGAAAAAATCAGCCAGACCCAGTTTACTGCCCAACTCTTTGGTAATCCACCAGGACGGTTTGGATTCCCAAAAGGGTTCTACCGTCGGCTGTCGCAGGGCAATTTCGGCCTCACCCTTGAACTTGCCGACATTGATATTGTCATAACGTTCCATGTAGGTACATTCCGGCAGCACCACATCGGAATAATTGATGATGTCCATCGGCATGGTGTCAATTGTCACCATCAGATCAAGATTCAGGATCGCCTTGATGGTTTCCTGCTTGTCCGGCATGGTCTTCATCAGATTTGATCCATAGACAAACCAGGCTTTAACCGGTCGTGGTTGATTTGTGATGGTGGCCTGCTTGATTGAGGTAGTGGTTTGCAGAAGTGCGAAGGGATAGGCCTCATCCAGCTTAGCCACTTCCACGTGCTCGGGATACTCCGGCAGTCCCGGATATTCAGGAACTTTCGCTCCGGTCGGGAAGAAATAGCCTCCCTCACGCCCCCAGGTTCCGAGCAGGGCATTTAGGATGGCAATAGCCCGGCTACGCTGGGTGTCATCGCCATACCACGTAGAGTACCGACCGGCACCGATACAGACATTAGGTGCATACTGACCCATTTCCCGAGCCACCTTGACGATCACATCACTGTCGATGGATGTCTCGGATTCCGCCCATTGGGGAGTATATTGCTGCACTTCTGCGCGCAACTCATCAAAGCCGATGGCATACCTGGCAACATACTCTTTGTCGTACAGTTCCTCCTCTATGACGATTCTGATCCAGGCCAGTATCAGAGCAAGATCGGTAGCCGGCTTGATCGGCAGCCAGCGTTCCGCCTTGGAAGCTATATTGGACAGGCGCGGATCAACTACCGTCAGTTTGGCGCCGCCGGAATAACCTTTGACTATATCCTGTACCTGACTGTTGTGGGCATTTTCCCCCAGGTGAGATCCAAACAGAACAATGTACTTGCTCTTGCTGAAATCGTAGTATTCCGGAGAGCCGACATCCGCGCCGAAGGTGAGCATAAAGCCGATATCGCGCGGCCCGCGGCACTGGGCAAATGACGGTGCCGCCGCAAGTGTGCTTCCGTAGGCATGCATCAGGTGCTTCCAAAAAGAGGCACCGGTACCGTGATAAATCAGCGCCATTGATTCCGGCCCGTACTTTTCCTTGATACCTTTCATCTTTTGGGCGATCAGCCCCAGGGCCTCATCCCAGGTAGCCCGCTTCCACACAGGCTCGCCACGCTTGCCGGTATTGATCATCGGGTATTTGAGCCGATCCGGATCGTACAACGCTCCCAGTGCAGCATTGCCACGACCGCAGAGACGGCCTCGTCCTCGAAGACTGAGCGGGTTGCCATCGACCTTGACCACTTTGTTATTTTCAACCTTTGCAATCAAACCACAGTTCCAAAAGCAGAGTTCACAAAAAGTGGGAATCTGCTTCAAATCCTTCTGCCCTTCTTCCTCAGCCCAGGAAAGAAACTTATTTGAGACCGTCGTTACAGTCGCAACGCCGGCAGTTACTGCTCCAGCTGCCTTCAAAAATGTTCTGCGCGAGAATTTCTGTGACACGATTTACCTCCGGAGTTAAACCTTAGGTGTAAGAGAAAATTTGGTAAGAAGTTGAAGCTAAAATTATAATGGCAAAAAAAAGGGGTATGAATTAATCACACCCCTTCTCTCATTCTCACTACTATTCGTTCTCCTGCTGTTGCTTGAGCAGTTTTTCAAAATAAAGTTCAGGATTTGTCAGCTTATCAACTTCCTTGCTACCATATCCCAGCTCTTTAAAGTTAAGCACACCATTAACTGCGTGGCAGTTGGCACAGCTTAACGCCTTGTTCTTGGGTGTTACCTGATGGTTGCTGCCGAAGTAAATTGTCTGCCAGCCGGGAACCGGTTCATAATCCTTGATGCCAAGTATTTTAGCTGCAGATGCAACCCCGGCCAGTGAATCACCGTTTGCAATAGGTGGTGCAAAGTCCATTGACAGCAGTTGTCCGTTCTTCTTGTTGAAGTACGCTTTTCCCTGGAAAATCTTGAACGGGTAAATTTTGCTTTTGCCGTCAGTTCTGCTTCCTTTGGGGCCAATAAACTGCGGAGTATTGCTGACAGTCAAATTATACCAGGCGTAGACAGGGGAAGTTTCATTAACCTCACGCTTCAGGGTCGAAGGTTCATAGAAACCATTGGACTGCTTTTCCCATTTGGTGAAATCCTTTGAAAAGGCACCACCGGTTTTAGGTATATGACAGGTCTGGCAGGCAATTTTTGCTGTGTGTCTGTTATAGTCTGCATCCTTATGTGGTGTTTCACTGTGGCATTCGCCGGCACAGGTCATATAGATGCCGTCATGAGCCCAGTTGTTGGGATCGCGACCGGTGGGGAATTTGTGATTTTTCACCTGGTGACAGTCAACGCAGATTATACCCTTGGAAACATGAACTTCAGCTTCCTTGGACATTGAAAAGCCCCGCTTGATCATGGCACCGCCACCGGCAGCTTCGTGACAGACCATGCAATTCTTGATCGTCGGCCGGCCAATGTTTGCCGCCGCCTCGGTGCTGCGATCCTGAGTCATCACAACCTTGCCGTTATTATCCTTAACCGGCTTTCTCTTGCTGAAGTCGTACTTGCTTGAATGACAGATCAGACAGTCGATAGCCTGCTCCGCTTCGGGACCGGTACTGCCGACGTCACTCGTGTGATCGCCTGGATGGCAGGTATTGCAACCGGTGAACTTTGTCTTCCCAAGTGCGTTCGGAGGAACTTCCTTCAGGTTATTGACAATATCGTTGCCGTTGCACATCGTATAGATGCGGTTTTTCATGCCATATTCTTCATTGGGGTTAATATTGTCAACGTGATCAACCTTTGAGGCATGTTTCCAATGGACAGTCCCCAAAAACTCCTTGGCTTTGCCGTGGTGGCACTTTTCACAGGTTTTCGGCCCCTGATAGCCATCTTTAAGTATTTGCGCTTTTCCCGGATGGTCCTTGGCCTGTGCGAATGTAGCCAGCACGAGACATCCAAGCATGATTGCCGTGATTCTTCGAGACATGTGCATCGTTTCCTTTCGACTGTTGATATATTTGTAAACTTTGAATGATTTGCTTCCGGAACATGTTGCATCTATTTATATGAATAATTAGATATAACAGGGTAAATAAAAATGGTGGCAACAACACCGGGTTAAGCACGCACGCTATTTCAAACGAGTCGAAATAGCGTGCGGCGCAGCATTAATCCTGTGAAATAGTATAGTTGCCCTTTTTGTCAAATTCGACCTTGGCATTGGCAAATTTTACATTTGTATAGCCAAGGCTTTTGAGGGAATTATAAGCGACTTCGGCAATTACACCGGTATTGCAGTAGAACACAATCAGCTTGTCCTTGGGAATTTCGGCAAGGCGATCCTTGATTTCTTCGGCCGGAATCAGCTTGGCGGTTTTGAGCATGCCGAGGTTTGCCTCAGCAACAGTCCGGGTATCAATGATCATGACATCCGTCGGGGGCGCAGACGCATATTTCTTAAACTCATCCAGACTGATCTCGCCTGGTCTTGCTTTAGGTACATACTCTGCCTTGGCAGCCAGCTTGCCATTTGCAACATCGTATTTGGCTGACTGCCAGGCATCGAAGCCGCCGGTCAACACCAGCACTTTTTTGAATCCGGCCTTAACCAATGCTTTGGCGACAATTTCCGCATCTTTGCCACCCTTTTGGTCATATACCATAACCGGGGCATTTTTCTTGACGGCGAGATTTTTTACGCTTTTCGCCGCACTTTTGGCCGGAAATGTCACCGCTCCCTTTATGAAACCTTTCGCCGCATCTTTTCCATCACGAGCATCAAGAAGCACATATGGAACAGCTTTATCGTTATAGGCTTCTTTCAGAAACTGGGTGGAGAGGGTGCCGTAGTTTTTCTCTGACCAGCCGGGCATGCCGTCTTTGTAGACCTTCACGTTGGTGTAGCCAAGTTTTCTGGCCTTGTCAGCCGAACCGGGACTCATGTTGCAGGTGACGCCGGCACAGTAGAAAATGACCAGAGCTGACTTGTCCTTTGGCAGCAGTTTATCGGCCATTTTATCGAAAGCGGGAAACGGAAGATTGATGGCTGTTGGAATGAAACCTTCCTGGAAGCGAGGCAGCGGACGCGAATCATAGAGGAAATACTTACCTTTTTCGGGTCCCTGGGCAACGAGTTTCTCGATATCGGCGGTTTTCATCAGCATATCATCCGAAATATTAACCGGAGGCTTCATAATCAGCTTGGTTGCCGTCTTCACACCGTTTTTTTCAACGTACTCAATTTTGATTTCATGCCCCTTTTTTACCAGGTTATCCTTCAAGAACTCCCCGTCACCGGTCCTTCCAACTCCGTTTACGACCTTGATCTCGTCCTCGTCAAACTTGAACAGTTCAGCGGCATCATCCAACTTCACCTGGATTGTTTTGGCCTTGAACGTCACGAGATCAAAGTTGCCGCGCACCGCATTCGGTTCAGCCTTGTGACAGAGGGCGCATGCCTTCCCCATAGTCGGCTTGGCAGCCGGAGCAGCCGGTACGGAGGGGTCAGCAGCAAACGCGGCTGCCGCTGTGATACAAACAGATGCGGTAAACAGAAGAGTCTTTGTAATCATAGTTCATGATCCTCCTTGAGTTATCCGCCTAACAACCGGCGGTTTTTTTGAACATCTTGCTTGTGTTCTTGCCACCTTCGGCATCATATTTTGTACGGATTTCATCACCTTCAACGATTCGCTTGTCCTTGAACTTATCGAGGGTAAGGTCATCAGTAATGGTAATAGTGACCAAAGCTTCCGTCTTGCTGTCTTTCAGAACTGCTGTTGCAGATTTACCATCGGCAGCAAGCGCGATTTTTGTAATTGTACCGGTCATTTTCATTTCTTCAGCGCTTGCTGTTTTAACAACGGTAAGCGAAGAAATAAGCATGAGTGCCATAACCATGATTATCGAAATTATTTTTTTCATTGTCGATGCTCCTTGTTGAATTTACTGATTAGTAGTGTAGCAGGCAGCTTATGTTTTGCAAGTGACTGTCGAGGGAAAGTTCAGTTCCCCCGACAGTCAACCACGTTTAGAACTTTACTTCGAATGTTGCATAGACATCGTGGGCTGTTTTAACAGGTGCCATCATCAATGCCGTTGTTGGCTGTATGGAGGAAATTTTTACCGGAGCGCCAACCCAGTTATTGCTGCCGGTGTACTCAAAATCATAATACTGATAGCCAAGTTTGAAGAATGCCTTGGCGAAATAGCTGGAAATCGGCTTCAGGTTCAGCTCCTGGATGATGTACGGTTCAAAAACGTTACCGCGTACACCAAGCTTGCTTGTCCACATATCATCGGCCGCCGGAGTAAAGGGAATCCAGTTTTCCGAACCATGATTGAATTCAAAACCAATCTTGGTTTTTGATGGCAGGTCATAGCGTACGCCAGCATATACAGCCCAACCGTTTTTGCTGGACGTATCATTTGCCTGTCCTGCGAAAATCCCATCAAAGGTATTGGTCATGAGGCCAAGTCCGTTTGAAGTGTTGCCGTTTGGATTAGTCATACTAACACCAAAATCCGCAAAGAAATTTAAACTGCCGGGACCAACTTTTTTGAGGGTACTCATTGCACCTGCGCCGAACCAATCGATGTATCCAAGATTGGTGGTAGCAGAAAACGGCATACCGAAAGAGGTAGTGCTCATTGCTGATTGATCAAAAATATTATAGCCTCTGTTCCATTGCAGCCAGACGCGGAGCGGGTCAGTTTCAATCGGGATGATTGCAACACCCAGCATGTCAGTATCTTTAAGGCTGTTGTTTGCTGTCTTGAAGCCGCTGTCGAAGCCTCGACCGTAGCACACTTTGGCATATGCGCCGGGCAGCATATCAATGTCAGGGGCATACCCAAGAGTCATACCGTCGAATGCATAATCAACGAGCAGAGCAGGTGTTCCACCGTTACCGGGACGCTCCTTGTTCGAACGCAGGTTGCTCGGAGCACCGTCCGTAGAGGGACGACGACCTACTGAAAACCAGACTGGCTGATCGGCAATGTTGCTCCAGGTAGCGTACGCCCGATCCACATTGAGCAGACTGCTGGATGGCACGTGGCTGATGGTACCGTCCATCACGCCGACACGATCCGCAAAGTAGGTGCCGGTTGTTGCCTCAGTGCCTTCGGAACCGAAGGATTTGTACATTGCAAGTTTAACATTGACCGTTACATCCTGAGTTGCCTTGGCATGCAGATCAAGCCCGAATTTATTGGTATACAGTGATTCATTTTTTGGCTTATCAGCGGGAACAGCCGCAGCGGCCATAGCGTCCGCCATAGTCATTGTTCCGCCCATCACCTTTGGCATAAGCCCACCCAAAACCATGGCATTAGTATACGCCACAGTCTCCCCATGCAGACTATCGGCTCGGAAGCGATAATCGCCGCCAATTGTCAACCATTTGCCAATTGACTTGTCCTCGACCTTCTTGACTGAACCCTTGAGGTCATTAACCTCTTTGGTCAGCTGGTCGATCTTAAGTTGAAGATCAGCCTCTGCCGCATGTGCGGACAATGGAACCATCATCCCCAGTACAAGCGCTAATGCAATTTTCCTGATGTTTCTCTTTTTCATGCTACCTCCCTCTGGTGAGAATAATGAGTTTAATAGAACCTGTAATGCAATCATAATTCCAAATATATAGATTCTTGAATTTATAACGCATATCAGTATTTAAATATATGGTTTACAACATGTTTTAAATATGGAAAATTATATATTCAGATAATAGAATGTTATTTTAAAATATAATCGGTCTTATGACGTAAACCGGTACGTTAAATAGCCGTTTTAGATATATTTCGAACTAAATGCCCGAAAACAACTTGGTAATAAAATGATGCAGAGTCAAAAGGTTATGGAATCAACCTGGGGAGTGACGGGTATTTTAAGGAAATGTGGCGAAATAGAGGAGAGGAAACATGATGGCTAAACAACAGCCACGCACTGTTTGAGAATGGTTGCAAAATCCTCCAGCTGGCAATGAGCACAGCTGGAGACTATCTGCTTATCAGTTTGGTTTACTATGCATTAAGATTATACGTGATGGAGATCAGAACTTGATCTGAACTCTCTTCTTTCCGCCACCTTCATCTTTGCACCACAAAATGGTTTTCTTGGCACGGGTACACCAGTCACGCACATCTTTTTCAAAGGTAGAACAGTCCGCCAGGACTTCAAGAATATCGCCCGGCTTCATTTTTACCGCCATCACTGTTACTTTCAGAGTTGGCTGGGGGCATTTAAGTCCGATACAGTCAAGATTATGAGTGGCCATCACGTTCTCCTTTTAAAATAAATTCACTATTTCTATAGCCTAATTGACCGCATTTTATCAACAAATTCGTTCGTTATTCGTGAAAATTTTTCAGCCTCCGCTGCTGATACATAATCAAACCGGAAGCGTTTCGGATCAATGCCGAGTTGCGGAACCAGATTCTGCAGCAGTTCTGCCCGGCAAAATGCCCGTATATTCCCTTCTTTGTAATGACAGTCACCAGGATGGCAGGCCAAGACCATCACACCATCAGCACCTTTTTGAAAAGCTTCAAGAATCAAAGGAGGCTCGATGCGACCCGAGCACATTACCCGGATAACCGAGAGTTCGGAAGGCACCGGAAGCTGGTTTGATCCAGCCTTGTCAGCTCCGGCATAAGAGCACCAGTTGCACAGAAAAGCAACAATTCTCAGCGGTCCGGGAGTAACGTTAGCGCTTGAAGTTTCGGCAGTTTGCTCAGTTGGAAGAGTCTGACAACTCATGACAATACCCCCTCAAGCTCAGCACGCAGCATCTCACGCGAGAAACCGCGCCCGGTAATAGCTCCGGATGGACAGGAGGCCACACACGTTCCACAGCCGCGACAGAGCATGTCGGAAACTTCCGCAACCTTCTCGACATCGTTCCAGGAGATAGCCTTGTATGGACAGAGCTGGATACAGGTTTTGCAGCCGGCACATATGGTTGCGTCAACCACCGCCACCTGCGGGTCTATGACCAGATCGCGACCGTCTACCAGATCCGACAGCGCCAAACCGGCCGCAGCGGTTCCCGTGGCAAAGGCGTCCCGGATATCACCGGGGCCGCGGCAGCTTCCGGCAAGATAGACCCCTTTGAGCGTTGTCGCGCACGACCCCGACAGCGAATGCAGCGGGGCGATGAAGCCCGCCTCATCCCGGTCAAGATCCAGCAATGACAGACATTCGGCGGTACCGGCACTCGGCACTATCGGGCGGCAGAGCACGATCATGTCGGCACGGACGGTCGTTCCGCCGTCAATCATTATGTTTCTCCCGGATTCCGTGCCGGTAACCGTCAGTTCCGAAAACGCACCGTACCGTACGACCGTGCTGTGATCGTGATGAAACTGACGTCCGGCATCCACGCCGGGGAACGACTGTTCCCGTACCAGGCGGGAGACGGAAATCCCCGCCACCTTGCCGGAGGCCAAATGGGCATACTTGGCTGCGGCCCGGCAGCAGGTGCCGCTGCAGTAGCTGACTTCGCTGCTGTCCAGCGAACCGGCGCATTGAACAATAGCCAGAGATTTCGGCGCGGTACCGTCCGCCTTGAGCAGTTCACCGCCACTCGGTCCATTCATGGCCAGCAGGCGTTCAAAGGAATAGGCGGTATGAACGTCTTCCTGATTGGCGAATGACGCAGGCAGGTCCTGTTTTTCCTCCGCACCGCTGGCAATAATGATTGCCCCCGCCTCGATGGTATATTCCCGCTCTTGATCATCAAAATCGAGGGAACCTTCCACCGGACATTCGGCCAGACAGGCACTGCATTCCTCTCCCTTGAGCCTGAGACAGGTTTCGGCATCGATATGCGGCAGGTTGGGCAGCGTACCGGCAAACGGTACAGCCACCGCAGCAATTTCACCACTGCCGTTCCAGCGGTTGGGGCGTCGTTCCGGGCACACCTCGGCACAGATCATACAGCCGATACAAAGATCAGGATTGATGAAGCGCGGCTTCTGTTTGACCGTGATCGTCCAGTTGCCGAAACTCCCCTTGACTTCAGTCACCTCGGAAAGGGTCAGCAGGTTGACGTTGGCGCTTTCGTGGCCATGCAGCAGATCGCCCATGACCGGCTCCAGCAGACAGGGGCCGCATTCAAGATTGGGAAACAATTCCTCAAATCGCACCGGCAACCCGCCGATGACCGGTTCCTTCTCGATCAGAGTCACCTGACGGCCGGCCCGGGCCAGAGTCAGGGTCGCCTGCATTCCGGCCGGGCCGGAACCGATTACGGCCACTTCGGTGCGTACCGGCACACTCCGCTCGCTGAGCGGTTCATGGCGCTGTACCCTGTTCAGTGCGGCATGCAGCAGGCGGGCCGCCTTGGCGGTTGCCGCCCGGGGATCTTCAGTAACCCAGGCCACCTGCTCACGTACATTGACGAACTGCATGAACCACGGATTTATGCCGGCATCGCTCAGCAGCTTTCGGAAGGTTGTTTCATGTTCCCGGGGGGAGCAGGCCGCCACAACGACGCGGGATGGCTGCTCTTGAACGAGCCATGCAGCCAGATGTTCCAAATTATCAACGCCGCAGGCCAGCTCATCAACCAGGAAAACCGGCTTTGACGGATGGCCGGCCAGGAGCGTTTGCACCTCTGCCCAGTCAATCCGCTCGCTGATAATGCCGCTACAGGTACAAAGTATTACGGCGGTTTTTATGGGCGTGCTCATACGGCCTCCGCACTGGCAGAATTGCTTGACAGGTATGCACATACGATGTCACAGGCTTTATCTATAGCTGCGGCCACGTTCGGTGTGAGTGATTCGCTGAAGGTGCTGACATCTTTGGCCACTATTCCGACGAGACGGATATTCTCATCAGCCGGAAGAGAAATCCCCATGGCCCGCCCGATTGCCAGGGCTTCGGGCAGCGAGCAGTCATGACTGCAGGCCGCGTTATGACTTGCTGTATCGATGTTTGCCATTACCACTTCACCCGGTTTTTTCCGTTCATCAAGCAGGGCATCGACGATGACGGCCCGCTGTGATCCGGCCAATTCTTCCAAAAGCAGCAACCCTCCGGCATGGGACTCTACCAGTCGCACACCGGCCAGTTCCCGACCGACCAGCTCGCGCACAACGCGCGGACCAACACTGTCGTCACTGAGAAACGGGGATCCAAGGCCGATGACTATCATGGTCAGTCCCGCACCACCCGGTCAAGCAGCGCACCGCTGCCCTCCCGGCGAAGCAGCAGTTCCAGCGGGGCTTTTCCCAACGCATGCGTAGCACAGGAACAGCAGGGATCATAGAGCCTGAAGGCCATTTCGACTTTGTTCAGGATCCCGTCGGACACTTTGCCGCCGTGAATCAGCCCCTTGGCGGCTTTCATGATCGAAAGCGACATCGGGGCGTTGTTATTGGTGGTACCGACGATCATATTAACCCTGGTCAGAATGCCGCGTTCATCGGTTTCATAATGATGGGTCAAGGTGCCGCGCGGCGCTTCCACCGAACCGATACCCACACCGGCCCGGGCCTGAACCACCCGGCGCACATTCGGATCACAGATTTCAGGGTGATCAAGCAGTTCGCACATATGTTCGGCAGCGTAGAGCAGCTCGATAAGACGGGCCCAATGGGTCGCCAGGCGGTGATGGATCGGAAGATTGCGTCCGTTTGCCGCTTTGCCGCGCGCACCGAATGTTTCGTACAATCGCTCGAATTCCGCCTGGGCGCCTGGCGTCGCCATACGATCCGACACATTGAGGCGGGACAACGGTGTCGCGTGGTAAATGCCGCTCTCCTGACCGTCCACGAAACCTTTCCAGCCGATTTTTTTGAGATAGGGAAACTTGAGATAGCTCCACGGTTCAACCCGTTCGGCCACGTGATCAAGGTAGTCATTCGCATTGTAGAGGGCAATTTCATTGCCCAGAGTGTCAACCACACGGATTTGGCCGTCGTAGAAATTGGGGGCCTTGAACGGGTCCACCGTGCCCATGCTGTGGGTTTCATGATAGTAGAGGTCGGACAGAACAAGCTCAAGATATTCCGGATTCTTGAGTACGATATCCTCAAAGGCTTTCAGCGAAAACCTGGCAAACTCCACGTTTTCGGTTGCCCAATGCCGGAATTCAGCCTGCTGCTCCTTCGAGACCGCCACCGCCCATCCGCCGGGCACCGCTCCGCACAGATGGACGCCACGACCGCCAAGCTGCTTGATCAGTTCATGGTTGCGTTTGCGGGTATTAATCACCTGTTGCCCGATATCGAGACCGACTTTGCGGATAACGCCAAGAATATTGCGTTCCGATGCCGGCGCTTCCGGGCCGACGATAAAGTCGGGCCCGCCCAGGCAATAAAAATGGGTCGTGTGGTCGGTCACGTAGAAAGCCATATAAATCAGCTCGCGAATGCGCCGGGCAGCAGGCAGACATTCCACTCCGTAAGCGGCATCCACCGCTTTTATGGCCGCCATGTGATGAGCCTCGGGACAAACTCCGCAGATACGGTTGGTAATATTGGGCATCTCTTCGGCATGCCTGCCGACACAGAAAGACTCGAAACCACGCAGTTCGGGAACCTGGAAATACGCCGAAGAAACCTCGCCGGCGTCGTTCAGGAATATTTCTATCTTGCCGTGCCCCTCCAACCGGGTAATCGGGTCAATGGTGATGCGCTGGCTCATTATTCAACCTCCTTGGCACGATCCGCGACCACCGTTTCCGACAGGGAATAGCGATAAAAGGTTCCAAGCGGATCAGCCACGCCAGAGAGGGCATCTTTTAAACCGGCCAGCAGGGCGGTCTCGTCCACGCCGACGGCGCTGCCGGGATCCACAGCGGCCACCAGGGTGGCAAGTGCGGTTGCGCCCGGATCAGCTGATTGATCAAGGGAACCATAACACCCGGTACAGGGCATATTTGCGGTCGGACAGAGCGCAACACACCCCCCGCGGGTGGAGCTCCCGACACATAAGAACCCCTGCTCGACCAGACACCAGCCTGGTTCGGGAAGAGCTTCAAACGGCCTGATCAGACGTGAGGCAAGAGTGGTGCGCTTCTCGCGCGGACATTCGTCACAGACAGCACGGTCAGTGCAGCCGATCTGTGCCCCAGATGGCGGCAGCGGCGCTCCGGATGCCACATGGCGCACTACAGCGATGATCTGCTCCGACTCGGGCGGACAACCGGGCATGGTGTAATCAACCGGTACCGCCTCGTGGAGTGCCAGAACGCGGGTTAAAAAAGCCGGAAGTTCCAGCTCGCCATCCGGCACCTGACACGTTGTCCCCGGTATCAGCCGTTCGGGATTATCGATGCTCGGAACCGAGCAAAAGGCCGTTTCCAGCACATCGGCGATACCGTGATGGTTGGCCAGGGCAGGAATGCCGCCGGTGGCGGCACAACTTCCGAAAGCGACAAACAGTCGGGATTTTCTGCGGAGAAGTGTTGCCATTTCAAGATTTTCTTCAGTGCGGAGGGCGCCGTTGAACAGTGTCAAAAAGATATCACCATCAGGAAGCGCTTCGATATCTTTTTTCTTGGTATCCAGCAGACAGGGACAGAACATAAAATCAAAGTGAGCGTCAACCTCCAGAATCGCTTCATGGATGTTAGCCAGAGAAACTTCGCATCCGCCGCAGGAGGCGGCCCAATACATGGCCAGTTTCGGTTTTTGTGTGGTCATCCGAACGCTCCTTGATTATTATGTCGGCTCGAACTGTCAGAACAAATTGTGCAACTTCTTGATAGTACTATTGAAGCTTAAAAGATGCTACTTTTCTTATTTAAAGAACGGTATTTTATTACCAGCTGATTTCAACGGGTAGCCGCCAAGTACCAGCAAAGAGGTCTTGTCATCATCAACGGCGAGTATTTTTTGTAGACTGTGGGAAATCCATATCAGATAAAGCCTGCAATCAATAACACTTCACATTCATCAGGATTTCGTTTCTGCGCATGAACGGCGGGGTCCACGGAGGATTATAGAGGGCCGTCCGGGGGGGCGAAAGTACCGTAACACCATCGACCTGCAGGGCGCGAAGCAGTTGTTCTGTCTTCTCTTTGATGGTTTTGTCATCGGCGTAACCTGAAAAAGTTACAGCTGCGACGGTATGTTCTGAAATTTCTCTCAAGACGATCCTCCGACTTTTGGGCTGCGGCAGTTCTTCAAATTTGTACCCGGGCGGCATTACAAAGGCAATCGTGCCGCCGGAATCACCTTCACTCTTAATAACCGGAGCGGTCATGGCCAATTTGCTGCCACCACCGGTATCATTTTTCAGGACCGGCGCGGTCATTGCGAGCTTTGCCTGGCTGGTATTATTGCCGGAAATGAACTGAAACAGTTCGTTGAAACCGCTTGAACCCTGATCAGACACATTGGGAGTCTCGGCAATGATGTAGGCTGCATAGTGGCGGATTTCATATTCGGCATGTTGTGAAATGACAGTGTATGCGGGCATGTCGATATTCCTTGTCGGCAGGTAGCCGCTCAATACCCAAAGCGAGAAGAGTGCTGCGGAAACGCTGATGGCTGTGAATATCATAAAGAACACACTCCCTCCATCACATGATACATTAAAAGTCGAAAAAACGGGATTCAAAAGCTGTCAGGCGGCAGGGAGATATTAACGCCCTGATGTCAATCTACGGCAACAACAAAACAACCTTTAAAACCGTTTTGCTCAAAGGTCTCTTTATTTTTCTGTGCCAGTTTCAACGAATCGAAACGGCCAAGTCTGACCCGGTAGTATTTGGCATTTTTGCTCCAGGATTCCTGAACATCAGCTGTGCCGTATTTATTCTTCAATTCTTCCATATAGCGGTACGCATTTTTCTTTTCCACAAAAGCGCCTACCTGAACGGTATAGCTACCTTTATCATAGCTTGCCACCTGCTGATAACCATCACCCGCTTTATATCCCAGCGCCGAAACTCTGACGGCTGCAACACCCTCCTGAAGCATGCCAAGCCGTGAAGCTGCGCCTTCGGAAAGATCAATAATCCGGTCACCGACAAAGGGACCACGGTCATTGATACGCACAACTACCTCTTTACCAGACCTTTTGTGCTCTACCTTGACATACACACCAAGCGGCAAAGTCTTGTGCGCCGCCGTCATGGCATACATGTCGAAGGGTTCACCACTGCTGGTTTTCCTGCCATGAAAGTCACGTCCGTAAGAGCTGGCCATCCCTTCCTGCTCAAAATTATAGGAACTTTTCAGCGGTTCATAGCGCTTACCGTTAACAACGTATGGTTTTGATGATTGCGGTGGTTTTGAATCAGAAGTGACAGGGCGATGGGAAGCACAACCGGAGATCAGGAGGACGAGAACGAGCAGAGATGAGCTTGTTATTAATTTCATGTGCTCACTGTATCGGTAACATGTTGATGTTTCAATCAAAAACTTGACGTTTTTACACCGTAAGCTATAGTGTAACGGAAATACTTGTCCCGGCTTTTTTGTTGACCTATCCTCTCCCGGTGAGGGCCACTAAATTGTCTCCTCAATTACAACAACGCGGCAGCAAATGTTTTTTCCGCCTGACTGTCCCTACCCTCTTGATGCAAATCAGTCCATATCGAAACAAGTAAGTTCAGGAACTTGGCAAAACCGACGAAGGCTGGCGTTTCTCAAGCTGCGGTACTGGATGGAGTACGGAGGAATAACTCAGAAGAGAACAAAGAACTTGTTTACTTTGGCAGACTGTATACAATTAAAAACAAGTCAAACGTATGGTGCCTACTATTGACGATCTGTCTCATGGTTCACCAAATGAGTAGATCATTCCATCTATCTAAGGAGGTCACCGTGAAGAACCTGTTCACTTTCCAATTTCAAATCAACCTACCAGTGATATTGACTGCTTTCCTTGTTCTGTTCATTGCCGTTCTGCCCGGAGCCGGCTTTGCAGCTAACTCCGTTCGTATCAACGGTTCAGGAAATGCCCTTGATATGCTGAAACCAATAGTAGAAGCATACCAGAAGACCAACAAGGGCGTCCGTATTGAATTTGAAAAACCGCTGGGCAGCTCAGGGGCCATCAAAGCCCTGCTGGCTGGTGCTCTGGATGTTGTAGTCGCGAGTAGAGAGCTCAAAGCGGAAGAAATCGCAAAAGGGGCACAACTGAGAAAATTTGGCCGCACACCGCTTGTTATTATCACCGAAAAGAGTGTCAAAAAATCAGACATTACCACAAAGGAGCTAGAAGGAATCTATTCCGGTTCGGTAAAAAAATGGCAAAACGGTGAAAGCATCAGACTGGTCCTCAGACCGAAGGAAGACATTGACACCCACATCCTGAAAGGGCTTTCCACCGGCATGAATAGTGCCGTAACCACATCCCGGTCACGGCCCGGAATGATTGTCGCAGTAACAGATTTTGATGCTTATACAACCATTTCTAAGACCCCTGGCGGCATAGGAGCATCGGGCCTGACCAGCCACATTACGGAGAAACTTCCTCTAAATGCCCTTTCTCTCAATGGTGTTGCGCCTACTCCAAAAAATCTGGCCAGCGGGGCATACCCGCTGTTCAAGTTAATCGCAATTGTGACCGGCTCACAGGCAACACCGGAAGCACGTAAATTCATTAACTTTGTCTACTCACCTCAGGGGCGAGCAATTGCTTCCAGGGCTGGAGTTCTTGTCACTGCCGAAATGAAAGAAAACAAGTGAACCAACTTAACCGTACCATAGAGCAATTTTCTCTGAGAGCTGCATTGAGCATTTCCGTAATAATAGCACTCCTGCTCCCTCTCGGTTATTTTGTAATTTCATATCAGTACCAACGGGGTGTTCTTGATGCGCATTCAGAGTTAAGCGCCTACTCCGTATCCGGAATAGTACGTTCAAATCCTGTAATGTGGCGCTATGAAACTCTCAGGCTCTCCGAAATTCTGGAGCGGAATGCGGACGATGGCGTTGCAGAATCCAGAAGCGTACATGATAGTAAACTCGAAATTCTTGCATCAAATAATGTGACCATTCCTGCACCACGTATAACCCGCAGCAACAGCATTTACGATGCCGGCACCATAGTTGCCCACATAGAGGTTTCACGCTCCCTGAGACCATTACTGCAGAAGTCAGCCCTACTGGCTTTATTGTCTTTGGCACTCTCGGTGCTTGTGTTTAATCTGCTTTATACATTTCCCGTTAAAACCATAAGAAAAGCCTATCTGGCGCTCGGAGAAAGCGAAAAAAAATACCGCTCCCTTTATGAATCAATGCAAGAGAGTGAAGATCGCTACCGTGCCTTGTTCAGTCAGGCAGGCGAAGGAATTCTTATCATATCCCTGGAAGGCAGAATACTTGAAGTCAACGAATCGTTCTGTAGGATGCATGGTTATAGCAGGGCGGAAATGCTCAGTATGAATATCAGAGATCTTGATTGTTTGGGTGGTGTAGAAGAGATGCCTGAACGGACTCAGCAAATGTTGGCCGGGAAAACCGCGGCTTTCGAAGTTGAACATTTCCACAAAGACGGACACTTATTTTCTCTGGATGTTTCGGCAAGCCTGATTACATACGATGGCGTATCCTGCATTCAGAGTTTTCATCACGACACCACCGAACGCAAGCGCATTGCGAAAGAACGGTCTAAACTGGAGGCCCAACTACAGCAGGCGCAAAAAATGGAATCGGTGGGTCGCCTGGCGGGAGGTGTCGCCCATGACTTCAACACCCTGCTGACAATAATCTCCGGTTACTCTGAATTGGGCCTGTCGGAAACAGACCCAAGCCAGCCGGTACATTCATTTCTTACAACAATAAATAATGCCGCAGAAAAGTCGACCGATCTGACGCGACAATTACTGGCCTTTGCCAGCAAGCAATCAATTATGCCTATCGTTCTCAATTTGAACGATGCCATGTCGGGAATGCTCAAAATGCTACAGCGCCTGATTGGTGAGGACATTCATATTGTCTGGCAACCGGCACCGAATCTGTGGTCGGTCAAAGTAGACCCATCCCAGATCGATCAGATTCTGGCGAATTTGTGCGTTAATGCACGCGACTCCATCGCAGACGTCGGCACAATTTCTATTGAGACGGAGAATTTCCTAGTTGACGAGACCTGTTTTGCCAAACATGAAGACAAAATTTTACCGGGCAAATTCGTTCGTCTTACTGTCAGTGATAACGGATGCGGGATGGATGAGGAAACGCAGTCTCAAATATTTGAACCGTTCTTTACAACAAAGGGATTAGGCAAAGGCACCGGTCTGGGGTTATCAACGGTTTACGGAATCGTTAAACAGAACAACGGCTTTATCAACGTTGAAAGCGAGCCGGGTATCGGCACAATTTTCATGATATATCTGCCCTGCCATGAGGACGGCAACAATCAGACGCTAACATTAAACAGGAAGGAATCAGCCCCACGTGGGCAGGAGACCATACTTCTGGTAGAGGACGAGGATGTCATACTGGATTTAGGCACGAGAATACTCTCCAGCCTCGGTTACACTGTACTGCAGGCAAACACACCCGGAGAAGCAATTCAACTGGCAAGACAACACGCCGGCAGGATTCAGCTGCTATTAACTGATGTGGTCATGCCGGAGATGAATGGGCGGGATCTGGCTGACCGTTTGCAAGCCGAGTATCCTGACCTGAAGTGTATTTACATGTCCGGGTATACCGCCGATGTAATTGCCCACCATGGTGTCCTCGCCGAAGGAATTAATTTCATTCAAAAACCGTTTTCCTCGTCCAATATGGCGACAAAGGTACGTAATGTGCTGGATAAAGGCCGGTGACACCCTTCTGCAACCGGACTGATTAACCACAATAGACTAACTCCCTGGGCAGCAGGACTCTCAATTTTGATAAAGCCCGTTCTTCAATCTGACGTACCCGTTCACGTGATATCTGGAAATGATCTGCTATGTCCTGAAGAGTTAACGGATCATCACTTGCCACCCTATGCTCAATAATAAAGCGTTCCTTCTCATTTAATCCTTCCAGGGCTTTACTGACGCAAAGTTTCAGATTGTGCTCCTGCTGATATGTATCCAGCAACTCCTCCTGATTCATTCTTTCATCCGCTATGGTCTCAAGAACCGTAATGTCGTCACTATAACCAACATGGTCATCAAGTGAAACTTCTCCCATCATGCGCTGCTCCATATCCGTCACATCCTGATCAGAGACCTGAAGCATATGAGCAGTGCCGGTGATATCCGGCTCATGCCCCGTCAACTGAAAGAGTTTTTCCTTTGCTTTTCGCAGCCCGTAGAAAAGCTTCCGCTGTGCCTGGGTTGTTCCGATTTTTACCAGACTCCATGCAGAAAGAATGTAATTCTGTATATATGCGCGAATCCACCATGCAGCATACGAGATAAGACGGACCCCCTTGTATGGGTTGAACTTCCGCACCGCCATCATCAGTCCGATGTTTCCCTCCTGAATCAGATCAAGCATCCTGAGACCATAATGACGATATTCTGATGCAACCTTCACAACATACCGAAGGTTAGATGTAATAAGCGTATGTGCCGATTCCAGACTCTTTTCCTCGAAGAACCTCTCCGCATGAAAACGTTCTTCATCTTCATTCAGAATCTTGAATTTTCTGATTTCAGCCAGATACAGCGTCAGGCTGTCGGCTACAACCGGATAGTTGGCGACCATAGCGCACCTCCTGCTTGAGTATGTTTTGTCTTAGCACTCTCATCTATCGACTGCTAAAAATATAGCAATTATTGTTATGAAAATCAAGAGTCAAATACGTACTAACGCCAACGTTATTAGCAAGTTAACTGCATAATAAAAATTTGGTCTGGCCCCTTGATTTTTGGAAGAATCTGTTTATTCATATGTTAGACACACACACTGAAAGGAGGTAATCCACATGGCAACCTGGGACGTTTTCAAAGAATTGGACACTCTAAGAAGAGAAATAGATGAGGCGTTTCGCGGCGCCGGTTACAGCCGACCGCTTGGACCGACATTTCTTTCTCCGGTAGTCACTCGTCGCTTCCCGCTGGTCAATTTCAGCGAGGACGAAGGGCATGTCTACATCGAGGCACTGGTTCCCGGCGTAGATCCAAAGGATGTCGATCTTTCCGTGCTGCGGAACACGGTCACCATCAGCGGAGAGCGCAAGCCGTTTGTCGAAAAGGAAGGTCAGATTGTACATCGCTCGGAACTCGGTTCCGGTAAGTTTTCCCGTACGCTGGAACTGCCGGTAGACATCAACACCGAAAATATTTCTGCCCAGTGCAGAGACGGTATCATGCAGATAACACTGGCCAAGGCTGAACATGCCAAACCGAAAAAAATAGAAATCAGACTTTCGTAATAAGCTGATCAAATTGGAAAGGAAGTAATTATCATGGCAGCAAACAGCTTAACGGAAAGAAAAGAAGAAAGAAATATGCAGGCCCGTGAAGAAACACGGTCAAACGAAACATATATCCGACCGGCAGTGAATATTATTGAGACCGAAGAAGGCCTTGTCCTTACTGCAGATATTCCGGGTGCATCTAAAGAAGCCCTCGATATAAATGTCGAAAAAGGCATCCTGACTATCAGCGCACCGGCGCAGCAAAGCTTGCCGGGAACCTCTGCCTATCGTGAATTCGAACTTGCCAATTACTACCGCCAATTCACGATACCTGAAAGCCTCGACCACGAGAAAGCTACGGCAGAGCTTGTAAACGGCATTCTGAATCTGAGGGTGCCCAAGGCTGAAGCGGCTAAACCAAAAAGGATCTCCGTACAGGTTGGGTAAGGGAAGAAGCATTTGACAGGGCGTGTTGGTATGCTGCCGGACATGCATGAACGGAAGGAAGGCGATGGGAGCCTTATTTCGGAGAGCAGGTTCGGCAGTTTTCCCAGAAGTATCCAACTGCCGTACGATTTCGGGGGACGCCTCTGATTCGAGTGGGAGAAGTAAGGCGTCCCCCGAATTTTTCAAATATGAATATTCGAATGGTGTCCCCTAAAGTCGCCCCAGATCTTTCTTCGCAGACTTAATGTAGCGACCAAAAGCCTTATCCTTATTTCGCTTTTCAAGGTAAGACAGGTCATGAAACTCTGATTCACTCTTGAGTTTGATAAAATTCTGATAGTGTGCCAGATGGAGGCGTCCTTCCTCAATGGCACACAGAACTGCACAACCTGGCTCGTTAGAGTGAGAGCAATCAGAATATTTGCATTTCGATGCCAACTCATAGATATCGGCAAAGCTGCTGCCAATTCCTTCCTCAGCTCCCAAAATGCCAAACTCACGCATACCTGGGTTATCAATCAGCATTGCGCCATTACTCAATAGTATGAGTTCGCGTCGCACCGTCGTATGTCGTCCTTCTCCAGTACCACTCACCATTTTGGTCTCAAGAATCTGACGGCCGATCAACCGGTTTATTAAAGTGCTTTTGCCAACCCCTGATGAACCCAAGAAGCAGTAGGTCTTTCCGGATTGCAGTATTTCGCGCACATTACTGACCCCTTCACCGGTGATATTACTAAGCGCGATTACCTCCGTAGTTATTCCGGCACTTCTAATTTCATCAATTAGTTCCTTGAGCTTTTCAGGACTGATCAGGTCAGTTTTTGTGAGTAAAACTACAGGGTGCACGTGCCCATTTCTGACCATTACCAAGTAACGTTCAAGCCTGTTAACATTGAAGTCAAACTGGCAGGACTGGACTATTAAAGCCACGTCAATATTCGACGCTATCATCTGGTATTCAATGTTATCTCCTGCAGCCTTGCGACGAAGAAACGACTTTCTCGGAACGACGTCATGAATTATTCCAAAGTCGTCAGAGCCGCTGGATTGAATGGATACCCAGTCTCCAACACAAGGGAAATCACTCGGTCGCTCAGTTGTGTACAGAAAACGCCCGGCAAGCTTTGCGCGATATTCACCCGATTCATCTATTACAAGAAGTTGTTCACGATCCACTGCAACAACACGCGCAAGACGGTGCCCTGCCAGGATTATTTCTTGTGCCTTTGCATCAAACCATTCATCCCATCCAAATTGATCTAGTTTTTCAGAAACAGAAATCATTTAGCTATTCCTCGGATAAACTGGCAAGAAGAGCAGAGGGTCATACATTTTCAAGTATTGTACAGTATTGAGACGCGTCCCTCTGTCTTTTTCTTTATTTGTCAAATGATGGTTGGTAAACATTTAAAAGTCTCCAGAATGAAAGAGGGGCATAACGATTAGAACCGTTGCCCCCCTCCAGAATGAAACTATCATTTTCCTCGAATGCTTAGTGCTTAGTACCCGTAAAAGTTCCGGATATCCCAGAACCTGACCATGTTCCACTGAAGACGCCTGTCATAATGTTAAGATTTCCAATCCAACCAGAACCACTTGCATTTCCACTAAACACCGTGCCATTTACAAGGCTACCAGTAACTGAGGAACCATCTCCCAGTGATCCACTCACAATACCTGAGGAGCTAATAGATATGCTCCAGGTTCCACTATTTGTTCCACTATATGTTCCACTGTAAGTTCCTGCAAAGTTACTATAGATACTATTAGATAGATGCTGGATAGCGGTTCCGGAGGTGACCAACTGAGTTACACCTGATGAAATTGTTTGGACGGCAGACAATAATGCCGCATCTGACACGGTATCGAAGTTTATTGACAAATTTTGTGCTGCTGTACGCATAGCAGGCGTGATTGTCATGCTTGTCGAATTTAAAGTAGAATTTGTTATAGACATAAGAAACTGCGTAATCCTGTATGCCTTAATAGTTGATGCATTTGCTGAGGAATTTGAAGAAAGAGCAATATGTACCGGAGTTATTACTGGTTGCCCTGTAGCTGATCCAAGAGTGACTCCGCCTAAAGAGAAAGTTATAGGTTGCCCGACTTCGTAAGTAAAAGTTCCTCCTGTACCAGTCACACCAGAATGAGAACCGGACACATATGACAACCCTTCAACTGGTGCATCTATAAACACACCTGATGCAGTTTGAGGAGTACCTGATGATGAAGAGCCACCGCACCCTGTTAACAAAAGCGCAAAGAAACAAACAAAGGCCAGGCATAACAATATTTTTTTCATTTAAATATCCTCCTAATTAGATATTGTACTGTGTATAATTTTATATGCGCTTCAAAATATTTTGTAAATACCAAAAAAAAATATTTGGTTTATTGAAATACACTATTAAACATCGTCTAAGGTTATTACCTGAAAGAAAAGAGCAGTTTCAGGTCTCAACCGAATACATTTCCAAGTTTTGTACTGTGTTGAGACCCGTCCTTTCTCACTGTTTTGCACCCTTAAGGAGCAATATTAGAAAGACTCTACCTGAATACGTTTTCCCTCAAGACGCACTTCTGAAACTCCTATTTCGATGTCCTTCAAGTCGCGTGTACTGACTTTGGCTACGCCCGTAAATTCGTTGTCACCAGGGCCAGGGGTTATGTGTATCCGGGTTTTGGTGCTTCCAATCCACTTTCTGTCTTGATCGAATCGAAACGCAATATAAGTGGCATCAAACTCTTTGTCTCCGACTCTCTTCCAGGCACCATGCCCGCCACTAAGCACTGGATGCGTATCCCCACTTCGGAAGAAAGTACCATCCGACGAAAAAGTAAGCAGGTTCTTTCCCACTCCGGCCGGACGGCTGGCCGTCACGACCCATGCTCCGACAAGACCTCGATTGGCTTCGACGACAGAGTGCTGGTGCATGAGGGTCGAACCAGATGAAGCGCAACCGGAAACGAGTGCCGAAATCATGATACTCAACATAACAAATTTGATTTTAAACATGTTTTGCCTCCTCTTGTGCGTTCAACGGAGTGGGTGCGCACCAGCACGTCAGCGTCAATGTGCCGCCTGGTTGAAACTTACTTGTTCCGCTGTTTCAGATAGTCGTAGATAACCTCGCCATAATCGACAGTACCGTCTATGATCATATATTCCGCTTTAACAATCTCTACAACGGGAATGCTGCTCAACGGATCGACATTGGTCCCGCCCAGCAATAACGTTGCTTTACCCTTGTACAACTCCTTCAGCGTGGTTTCCTGTAGATACGATGTAAGTTGCTTGACGTCGGGCGGAGCGTTTTTCTTGACGGATGGAATGTACTTGAGGTTGTACCTGGCTCTCGGAGGGCGTTGGACAACCGGTTCTACCTTCTCGCCTTTCCGGAAAGTAGCTTGCAGCAGCATTGCACCAAGCCGCTCCATGGTTACCGTTATCGTGCCCTGGTCATCAACCATGGCAATGTCAGCCTCCTTCTTCGGGAATCCCCAAATCTCCCTACCACTGATGGCTGGCCCGGTCTTGTTAAGGTAGAGAGCGAGCGAATAACCCCCAGACTGTTTTTCAAAGTTCACCGGCACGACAAAACCGGCCTCCAGGTAGGAATCTCCCTTGAAAAGCTGATCATCGTTCCGATAGTCAGGGGTATTGAAGCGTCCAATGTAAAGTGATACGAGATTGTCCTTGTTCGGCGTCAACGGCTTGGGCACCAATTTCTGCAGAGCCTCGGCTGTGGTTTTGAAGGTAATCGACACCAGTTTTGAATCATGGTATGAGCGCGGCGGAGTGCCGTATTCCGGAGCGAACAACGGCATACTGAACTCGGCAGCACAACATACCCGGGTTGCTGCTGAGAAAAGAAGAAATCCAACCAGACTGACCCAAAATCTTCTTTGCATATTGTGTTCTCCCTTATCCTCTTCCTGAGTTTACTCCTGCCTTACTATATCGACCGAGATCTCCACCGCCGGAATTTTTCCTCTGTTCTCAAGCCAGTGTGTGGTGTTCCTGTCCTCGGACCAGCCCACTCCCGGGCCATAGTCCGTAGCGACTCCATTTCGATGGTCAGTAATCGTTCCTTGCAGAATGTAGACGGTACCTGGTCTGTCTTTATGGTCGTGAATCGGGCCGAAGACGCCTCCAGGCTCAATGGTCACCATACGCATTCGAAGTTGGCGCCCTGCCATGCCCTCGATTTCAGGGCCAAGGTCAACCGTTGAAAGTAACTTCACCGTAACACCTTTCGTCTCAGGTGCTGCCTGTTCGATGTTCATCGTGGTCTCCTTTCAGTACTTTCAGGGCCTGACGTCGTTATTGAGCGGTCAGATCGATGTATAGGACACAGTAGGGTCAAACCCCTTACCCTCTCTCTAATGGACGTCCCGCTGAAGACCCCTCAAACAAAGAAATCTATTACCTCTTCTTGTTCATAGACTTCATAACTTGAGCATATGTGCCGATAGCCGCACCAACGGTTGCACCGGCTACTGGGCCAACGAGCGGAAGCGGAATGGCGATCACCGCACCAACGGCAGCCCCGGCTGCGGCTTCTTTTAACAAATCTGAGTTTTTAGTTTCCTTCGCAATACTACAAATCTCATCTGAAGCTTTCTTCGCGAGTTTCTTGCCTTTTTTTGTAAGAATTTTTACATCTTCTTGATCAAATTTTCCATCGCCGTTCTGGTCCAGTAGCGTTGTTGCAATGGTACCGGCTGATTCCTTTGCAAACTTTGCTGACGATTTTGCCGACTTAGAGATCTGCTTACCAGCCTTTGAAATTTTCTCACCAGCAGAGGAGGACACATCTTTGACATCTTTTGCAAAGCCTTTGAGCTGGTCACCAATCTTTGTCATGTTGAACCTCTGTTTTGGCTCAGCGTGAATAGGACTTTTGGTTCGTTTGTGATAAACCATCACGAACGGAGGAAAGTCCATGCGAAAGAAACGTCACAATTACACCCCGGAAGAAAAAGTTTCCATTTTGCGTCGCCATCTGGTTGAACAC